>NZ_JBBATX010000033.1:0-24399 GCF_040398505.1 Sphingomonas sp.
CGCGCGAGAATAGCGGCGACAATGGCGCGCATACGCATATCCTGGCGCATCTGCCCCCCGGCGCGCCTTGGTCGTTCCAGCGTTCGAAAAGGTGGCTGGAGCGTATAACCGGCAAACCGTATTTTACGGGAGGAATACGGACGCACCGCATACGCGGGACGGTCGGCGGGCGGGTGGTGTTGCCTGATCTGTATGCGGAGAATCTGGCGGTGGTCGTGGGCTATCTGACCAAGGGCGCGCCGCAAGCGGTGTTAGATACGCTGCGCATTAATCGCGCTCACCAACCGGGCGGGCGCGTTGTCGGCAAGCGGGCCGGGTGGAGCGAGAATATCGGCACGGCGGCGCACCGCGTTCCGGTCTCGCATCGGTAAAGGACCGATAATGTGCCGAGCGGTGGTGCTCGCATGGGTAGGGGGTTCCCGGTTAAGGTTTCGCTCTACCGCCGACCGTGTGGTTCCCTCGCGTCACATAAAACGTAACATTGGCGAACTTGCCGGTGACACCCGCGACCGCGTGCGCCGACACGGCCCGCCCTTGCTTGGGCTGGGGTGCCCCCATGGCGGTTCTTACATTTCCGCGCCGTCTCCCGCGTACCGTATGGATCATCAATTTTCCGCGTTTGCAAATTGGCATAGCCGAGCGCTGGGGCGCGATGGCGGGGGATATAGCGGCAGCGCGTCCCCTATAAAATACAGGCGATTTACAGAGCAAACCGTTTTTTAAACGGTCAATAACGGCAGCACACCCCCTGCAAGTACAGGAGCTTAACAGGACGGCACCCCTGTATCAGCCAAAAGCGGCAAATCGCGCCTTACGGGGTTTAAAACGCATTTTAGGGCATAATGGCCCCCGAAGGGTACCAGCGATTTCCGTGGTCCTGATTAATAGCAACACGAAAACAACAAAGCCCTTTGAGGCCCCCCGACGCAGCCCGAATGGATGAAATGCTTTTTCGGGACATAGCGCGCACGCGAGGCTGTCCTACGCGCGATCAATTTTCGGAAGCCGTACACGCGCGGGGCGCGGTCCGTAAAGTACGGTTCGGTTAGGGGCGGCACGAGGTAGCGAGCGCGTTGGCTATCCGCTCCAATCGATGAAGCGGTCGAGTTGGCGGCGCCGTTCCCGACGCAGCTTATGGCGATGGCGTAGGTTTTAATAACGGGCGGAAAACGAGTGACGCGCTCCTAATGTCGGAAATTGTGTGGGAGCAATATTCCGCTCTGATATTAAAACACGCTCTTATAATAGCTTAAGACAAAGGTTCTACAGACTCCGTCTCCGCCAGCTGCTATTCTTGAGCGTTCGCTGCTGTGCATTAACTCTTTCTTATTACTGCTGGTTTTAAAATAGACGTCCGTCGGCATCCGTCGTGGTTCGCCCTAATCCCGATCATGTGTTAGGATCGATGTCAGCGTCCGACCACGTGCGGGCGGGCGACCGCGGCGACGAATTTCGGCGAGCGCGTCGAAGCCATCGCGCTTCGGCATTTGCACATCGCGTAAAACGAGATCGGGGCGAAGCGCGCGGTGGTGCATCAGCGCAATCGCTCCGTCGCTGGCGCAAACCCTCCGAAAGCCGTCGCGATCCTGAAACGCTGTCAGGGTTGGCGCGATAGCGGCATCGTCCGAGGCGATCCGAATGCGCGCCTTTTCCATCGACCCCAGTCCCGCAGGAGTATCATGCCCAACGCAAACCGGATGGTCACGCATCTACGTCAACAATGAGTCGCGCTGGTGTGGAGCTTGGGAGGAGTGCAGCCCGATCCGCCACGTTCGCGCGCCGGACGCGATCGCCACGATTGAGAGGGCGCAGTCTGCGCGCCACGATGGGTTGGCGGGTCTCCCCAGGCTGAGCACGACCTTGCCGGATCGGCCGCTGCGCATCGCATCAAACCCTCCTGGACTCGATTCTGCGGCGTATGGTGGGTGATGATGGGTCCAAGATCTGCGCCGCCCGCGGTCAAACCGGGCATCGGCCTTCATATTCCGAACATCGCGCGCAACTGCACACCAGGATCGTTCCGCTCATCGCGCGCGTCGTTCGCGGAAAGCGGTTCGCGGCGACCGCGATTGACGCAAAAGTCCGACACCTGCCCGCCGAGAAGGCCGGGATGCGACGCGAACTTGTCTGGCGCACCAGATATTGATTCTTGCCAACGTTAGGGAGAGACGCCGCAAAGTCCCATCGCTGTAACAATTCATCCCCATTGCGATGCCTCCGGGAGCGTCGAAATACTGCGGTCGATCAGATCGGCACGCGGATAGATTGGGGATTATCAATATGAAGATTCGAACGTTGTCGCTTCTCTCGGTGACAGCATCGGCGCTTGTCCCGTTCAGCGCGCAGGCGCAGACGGCCCCGGCTCCTGCGGCGCAGGCTGACAGCCGGGATATTGTCGTAACCGGAAAACGCGCTGCCACGAATGCGCGCGTGGAGGAGAAGGCGGCACCCAATCTGATAAATGTGCAAGCCGCCGAAGACATCGTCAAATACCCCGATTTCAACGCGGCCGAGGCGCTTGGCCGCGTTCCCGGCGTCAGCCTGGCGATCGACACTGGCGAGGGGCGCTTCGTCAACATTCGCGGCATTGACGGCAATCTCAACGGTACGACCTTTGGCGGCGTCACTCTGCTCAACACCCAGCCGGGCGGTACCTATTTCGGCGGCGGTGGGCGCGCGGTCGAGCTCGATACCGTGCCGATCGGCGCGGTCGACCGGCTCGTGGTCCGCAAGAGCGGGATGCCCGATCAGGAAGCCGAAGGTCTTGGCGGGTCGGTCGAACTCACGCCCCGCACTGCGGTCGGTCTCATCAAGCCGTTCTTCGAAGGAACGATCGGTGGCGGGTATCAGAGCGCGCACAAGAACGGCGATATCTTCATTGGCGAGGCGGCGGCCGGAACTGCCTTTGGACCGGACAAGCAGTTCGCGATCGTGCTGACCGGCTCGTTCCATACCGACAAGCGCGGGTTTGATGACGTCGAGCCGGGCCTGCTCGATGCCGTGCAGCCGGGTACACCGGGCGACAGGGTGCTCGATGCGCTCGATCTGCGGCGCTACGATTACAATCGTCGGCGCTTTGGGTTCGGCGGCGAGCTCGACTGGAATCCCGACGCGCAGAACCATTATTATATCCGCGCCAACAATGCCGGCTATACCGAGTCGGTGCATCGCTCGATCCTGCAATATCGCGGTCTGGGCGACACGATTACGACCAGCGGCAACATCATCACGGCGACGGGCGTGGATGCACGCGTAACGCTGCGCGATGAACAGGAATCGCATCTGAACTTCATCGCCGCCGCGGGTGGCCGCAATGATTTCGGGAAGGTGATCGTCGACTATCAGGTCTCTTACACCGCCTCGACCTATCACCGGGATTACGACCGCAATTCAAGCTTCAGGCGCAGTGGTCAGCCAACGTTTACCGTTGCTTACGATAATATGACGCGCTTGTATCCGACACTCACCGCGACCAGCTTCAACCCGAGCGATCCAGCGCAGTTCAAACTGGCGACTGCCACCAACGCGACCGAGCGTGCGCATGATCGCGAATATGCTGCAGTGCTGAACGTCACCGTGCCGACTACGTTGCTGGGCGGCGACGGCACGTTCCAGTTCGGCGGCAAGCTCCGCTTTCGCGACAAGATCGATCAGCCCAACAATCTGAGCTATACCGGCGTGCCTGCGACGTCGCTGAGCGCGGTCCTGGGCGGCGGCCCTTACACTGACTATTACAACGGGACCTATAATGTCGGCTACGCGCCGAGCATCCCGGGCGTTCGCGCGATTTTGGCGCCGCTGGCCCAGTTCACCAGCGCGGCCAACGCGCAACGCAACGCGCAGGGCTTTTTCAACGACACCGAAAACATCTATGCCGGCTATGCGCAATATTCGGGCACGTTTGGCAAGCTCGGCATCCTCGCCGGGGTGCGCGTGGAAAATACCGACGGCACCTATCGCGGCACGACGATCACCAACGGCAACCTGTTCACACCGGCGTCGCGCAAGTCGAACTATACCAATATCTTCCCGACGCTGCAGCTACGCTATGATCTCGCGCCGAAACTGGTGGCCCGCGCGACCTATTCGACCGGGATCGGTCGTCCCGGCTTTCTCCAACTGCTGTCGGGCGCGGTCATCGATACCGGCAACCTCGCGGTCTCGGTCGGCAACCCCAAACTGAATCCCACTACGGTCAACGCGTTCGATGCGCAGCTCGAATATTATTTGAGCAATTCCGGGATTCTGTCGGTTGGCGCGTTCGACAAGGAATTCAATAATTACATCGTCAACAATCTGCAGCAGAACACGACCTACGTCGATTCGAGCGGCACGTCGTATGCGGGCTATGACGTGACCAGCTACACCAACGTCAAAACCTCGCGCGCGCGCGGAATCGAGGCGCAGTACAATCAGAAACTCAGCTTTCTGCCGGCGCCATTTGACGGTTTTGGCGTGCTCGGGAACGTTACCTATGTCTGGTCGACGTTCGCGATTCGGCCCGGCCAGACAAGCCGTCTGCCGGGGACGTCGCCGCTAACCTATAACCTCGCGGCTTATTATGAAGCGCACGGTCTTCAGCTGCGGCTGTCGCTGAGCCACGTCGATGCCGCGATTTTCGGCGTTGGTGGCGACGCGGGGTTCGACACATTCCAGGATCAGCGCACTCAGCTCGATCTGACGTCGTCGTTCCAGGTGACGCGGAACATGGCGGTCTATTTCAATGCCAAGAATCTGAATAACTCGCCGCTGCGTTACTATGAAGGCTTTGCGAACCGGACGGTGCAGCGCGAGTTTTACAAGCAGAGCTATGAGGCCGGCTTCCGCTTCAAATTCTGATGTCGATCGAGGCAGCGGGACCATTGTCGGCCACGCTGCCTCGGATCGCCGGTTGGCGAGAGGATTGATCTTGTCGGCGCCGCGGCAACCGGCGACAAGCGCGGATGGCTGATCCTATCCTGCTGACGGTGCGTGCGCTCGCCAAGAGCGTCCCTGGCCCGCGTACGCTGTTTCGTGGGCTCGATTTGGCGGTGGGCGCGGGGGAGATCGTCGCGATTACCGGCGAATCCGGGGTCGGCAAATCGACGCTGCTCAACATCTTGGCGGGGTTGGACGACGCCGATGCGGGCGCGGTGGCGATTGAAGGGATCGCGCTCAGCGGGCTCGACGAGACCGCGCGCACCCGGCTGCGGCGCGAGCGGATCGGCTTCGTCTTCCAGGCCTTTCACATCCTGCCCTATCTGACCTTGTGCCAGAACGTTGCGCTGCCGCTCGCCTTGGTCTCGACCGACGCTGCCGCGGCACAAGCCGAAGCGGATGCGATGCTCGCCGCGGTCGGGCTCGGCGGGCGCGGGGCGGGCTATGCGCGCGACCTGTCGGGCGGCGAGTTGCAACGCGTGGCGATCGCGCGTGCGCTCGTCCACCGCCCGGCGTTGATCCTCGCCGACGAGCCGACCGGCAATCTCGATCCCGAGACCGCGGCGCGCGTGTTGATGTTGTTCGCCAACGCCGCGCGCGAACGCGGCGCGGCGGCGGTGCTGGTCACGCATTCTGAGGCAACCGCCGCGATTGCCGATCGCGTATTGACGCTGACGGCCGACGGTCTGGTCGCGCGTGCGCGCTGAGCCTGGGCTATGGTCGGGGCGGCTGGCACTCGGCTGGCTGATCGGCGGCGAATGGCGCTTCCATCCGGCGCGCTTCCTGGTCACGGCGGTGGCGATCGCAGTGGGCGTCGCGCTCGGCTTTGCGGTGCATCTGGTCAACGGCTCGGCATTGGCGTCGTTCGACAGCGCGGTGCGCGGCGTGAATGGCGCGGCCGATCTGAGCGTGAAGGCGACGAGCCGGCTCGGCTTCGACGAGCGCCTCTACCAGCGCGTCGCGCCGGCGCGCGGCGTGGCCGACGCAAGTCCGGTCGTGCAGCTCGAAGCGCGGATCGGCGCGGCGCGCATCACACTGCTTGGGCTCGACATCCTGCGCGCGGCGGCGGTGACTCCGACGCTGATCGGGGTTGGCTCGCAAGGTGCCGATGCCGATGGCGGCGCGGTGTTCGACGAAGCGACCGTCTTCCTGTCGCGCGCGGCGCTCGCGCAGAGCGGAGCGAAAGTCGGCGCGGTGGTGACGGTTGCCGCGAACGGGCGTGCGGTGCCGCTGCGGATCGCCGGCACGCTCCCCGGCGCTGCCGAGGGTAGCGCCATCGCCGTGATGGACATTGCCGCTGCGCAGTGGCGCTTCGACCGGATCGGACGGCTCGATCGGCTCGACGTCAAGGTGACGGATCGCGCGGCGGCGGATGCCGCGCTCGCGGCGGTTATGCCCGGCGATGCGGTGATCTCAACCGCGCAGGCACAGACGCAGCAAGGCGATGCGCTATCGCGCGCCTACCGGGTCAATCTCGACATGCTGGCGCTGGTCGCGCTGCTGACCGGGGGATTCCTAGTCTATTCGGCGCAATCGCTGTCGGTGGTCCGGCGACAGCGCGCGTTCGCGCTGCTGCGCACGCTTGGCTTGCCGCGCAGCGGCGTGATCGCCGCCGTTGTGGCCGAAGGCGTGGCGATCGGCGTGATTGGATCAGGGATTGGGCTGGCGGCGGGGTATGGGCTTGCCTGGGCGGCGGTGAACTGGTTACGCGGGGACCTTGGCGCCGGCTATTTCCGCGGCACGGGGGCAGGGTTAGTGTTCCAGCCCTGGGCCGCGCTCGGCTTTTTCGTCATCGGCCTGCTCGCGGCGGTTGCGGGAAGCGCAGTCCCGGCGCGATCGGCGGCGCGCGCAGCACCTGCGGTGGCGCTCAAGAATAGCGGTGACGTGCTCGATCCGCGTCAGCGTGTCGCATGGTGGCCGGCGGCCGCGCTGTTGATCGCAGGTGGCGCGGTAGCGTTGCTGCCGCCCGTCGCGCATTTGCCGCTGTTCGGCTTTGCCGGGATGGCGTTGTTGCTTGCCGGTGGCATTGCGGGGGTGCCGTGGTTCTCGCGCGTGCTGCTCGGGCCGCTCGCCCACCGTGCGATCGGCACGGTGCCGCGTCAGCTTGCGATCCGGCACTTGCACGGCGCGCCGGGCGCGGCCGCGACGGCGCTGTGCGGCATCGTCGCCTCGACCGCGCTGATGATCGCGATGGCGACGATGGTGACGAGCTTTCGTGGCGCGGTCGACGACTGGCTTGGCAATGTGCTCAGCGCGGATCTCTATATGCGGACCAATGCGGGCGCGAGCTTCGACCCGGCGACACGCGCGGGGTTGGCCGCGACGCCCGGCATTGCGCGGCTGGCCTTCGGACGCCAGCTCGCGCTGACCATCGCCCCCGATCGTCCGCCGATCGCGCTCGTCGCACGGCCGCAGCGTGGGGCGGAGGATTCGCAATTCGTGCTGATCGCGCGCGCCGCCGCGCTGCCAGCGGGGATTCTGCCGATCTGGGTGTCGGAGCCGGCGGAGCGGCTTTACGGCTGGCATCCCGGCACCGTGATCCGTTTGCCGATCGGTGGCGGTACGCGCTTCGCCGTGGCGGGCGTGTGGCGCGACTATGCGCGACAGGGTGGGGCGGTGCTGATCGACGACGCGGATTACCAGCGGCTGACCGGCGACACGGGGCGCGACGAGGCGTCGGCGACGCTGCGGCCCGGCGCCGACGCGGCGGTGGTGATGCAAGGATTGCGCTCGCGCGTAGCACCGGCGCTGCGCGGGCAAGTCGATATCACGCAGCCGGCGACGCTCCGCCGCTTCGCCTTGACGCTCTTCGACCGGAGTTTCGCGGTGACCTATCTGCTCGAGGCGATCGCGATCTTGGTCGGGCTGGCTGGCGTCGCGGCGACCATGTCGGCGCAGACCCTCGCAAGAGAACGCGAGTTCGGGATGTTGCGCCATTTGGGGCTGACGCGCGGCCAACTCGGCGCGATGCTGGCGACCGAGGGAGCGATCGTCGGGCTGACCGGCGCGCTGGCCGGGATCGGGCTTGGCTTGGTGCTGGCGCAAGTGCTGATCCATGTCATCAACCCGCAATCGTTCAACTGGACGATGGAAACGCGCGTGCCCGTAGGGACGTTGCTGGCGGTGGCAGCGGCGCTGACCGGCGCGGCGGCGGTGACCGCCGTGCTGGCGGGGCGGCGTGCGACTTCGCGCAGCGCGGTGCAATCGGTGCGGGAGGATTGGTGATGCGCGTGTCCCCGATCGTCGCTTTGCTTGCCGGTGCAAGCCTGACCGCGTCCGCGCCAATGCCCTATCCGGTGGTGAAGCCCGGCATCACGCTTGCGTTCCCGCGCGATCACGGCGCACATCCGCAGTTCCGGACTGAGTGGTGGTACGTGACCGGCTGGCTGCGCACCGCCGACGGTGCCGATCTCGGCTTTCAGGTGACCTTCTTCCGGACTCGCCCAACGGTCGATCCGGCCAATCCGAGCCGTTTTGCCGCCGGGCAAGTGCTGTTTGCGCACACCGCGCTGTCGGACCCGAAGATCGGGCGGTTGCTGCACGGCGAGCGCTCCGCCCGGGCGGGGTTCGGCCTTGCCGGTGCCGCCACCGGCGACGCCAATGTCACGATCCGCGACTGGCGGCTGCAGCGGCGCGCCGACGGGCGCTGGGCGACGCAAGTGGTGGCACCCGACTTCGCGCTTGCACTCGCCTTCGCGCCGACGCAGCCGCCGCTGTCACAGGGCCAAGGCGGGTATAGCCGCAAGGGGCCGAAGCCCGAGGCGGCGAGCTATTATTATTCGATCCCGCACCTCACGGTCTCGGGGACGGTGCGACGCGGTGCGACCTCGGTGGCGGTTACCGGCGAGGCGTGGCTCGATCGCGAATGGTCCTCCAACTATCTGCAGCGCGATGCGCAAGGGTGGGACTGGACTGGCCTCAACTTCGCTGACGGCAGCGCGCTGATGGCCTTCCGCATTCGGCGCAAAGCGGGCGGCACGCTATGGGCGGGCGGATCGCTGCGCCGCGCCGACGGCACGACGGTCGTGCTGGCACCGGGTGACGTGACGTTCCGCCCGCTGGCACGCTGGCGTAGCCCGGTGACGGGCGCGGTCTACCCGGTGCAGCAGGAACTTCGCGTGCGCCTGCCCGATGGAGTACACTGCTGGGTGCTGACCCCGTTATTCGCCGCGCAGGAACTCGACGCGCGGCGCAGCGGCTTGCCGGTCTATTGGGAGGGCGCGGTGCGAACGCCGGGTGGGCGCGGGTATCTCGAACTGACGGGCTATGATCGCGCGATGACGATGTGAACGCGCGCGGATCACTTGACCTGCTGCTTCTCCAATTTGCGCGCAAGCGTGCGGCGATGCATGCCGAGCCGCCGCGCCGCCTCCGAGATGTTGAAGCCGGTGTCGGCGAGCGTCTGGTGGATATGTTCCCATTCCAGCGTCTTGATTGAGGTCGAGCGACCGACCACGGGGACCGCCGCATCGCCGCCGGCCTTGGCGAAGGCGGCAATGATGTCGTCGGTGTTCGACGGTTTGGGTAAGTAATTGGTGGCGCCGAGTTTGATCGCCTCGACCGCGGTGGCGATGCTGGCATAGCCCGTCAGCACCACGATCGTCGCCTCCGGCGCGCTTGCGTGGATCGCCGCGACACAGACTAGGCCCGAGTCCGCGCCGAGCTTCAAATCGACCACGGCGAAATCGGGCGCGCGTTCGGCGATCACGGCTTTGAGCGTCGCGAAGTCGGGGGCCAGCGCGATCTCATAGCCGCGGCGTCCGAACGATCGTCGTAGCGTGCGCGCAAAGGCTTCGTCATCCTCGACGATCACCAGGAAGGGCAAGGTCATGATGCGGTCCACTGCAGCGTCGCCAGCGGCAGACGCAGCGAAATCATCGCGCCGCCCTCGGGATGGTTCGCAGCCGAAACCGTGCCGCCGAGCTTGCGCATCGCGTTGACGACGAGGAACAGCCCCAAGCCACCGCCTTGCCGCGCCTTGGTCGAGCGATAAGGCTGTCCGAAATTGGCGAGCATGTCGTCGCTAAAGCCACCGCCGTGATCGCGAATATCGAGCGCGAGCGTGCTTGCGTCGCGCATCACGCGCAAGGATATCGGGCTTGCCGACGCCTCCAGCGCATTGTCGAGAATGTTGCGGATGACCTGACCGAGCGCGGTGTCCGACACGATCGCGACATCGTCGCCGAAGCGGTTTTCATAAGCGAGCGCGGTCTCGCCATGCTGTGCGCGCCAGTCGGCGACGACGCCGTCGAGAAACGCGTGGACGGTGGTGACCGAGGGATGTTCACCCTGCGCTTCCCCGGCCGAGGCGAGGATCCCCGAAACGATCGTCTTGCAGCGCGCAATGGCGATTTGCATGTCCTCGATTTCCTCGGCGAGGCCGGGCGTGGCGATCAGGCCGGGGGTCTGACGCCAATCATTGACGATCACCGCCAGCGACGCGAGCGGCGTCCCCAATTCATGCGCCGCGCCCGAGGCGAGCAAGCCCATGCGCACGATATGATCCTCTTCCGCCGCTTGTTGCCGCATCGTGGCGAGGCGCGCGTCGCGGTTCCGCAAATTGCGGTTAATCCGCGTGACGAACGCCACCAGCAGCACCGCGATCAGCCCGAAGCACAACAGTGCGCCGATAATATACAGGTCGTTCCAGCCCGACACGAAGCGGGGCGGCAGTGCGAGCGGCAGATGGCGTTCGATCAGAAACACGAAGGCAACGCTCGTCACCGCGACCAGCGCCCAGCTCGACCAGGTCTCGAGCAACACCGCGCCGAGCACGACCTGCAGCAGGAACAGCGAAATGAACGGGTTGGTCGCGCCGCCGCTTTGGTACAGCAACGCGGTCAGCGCGGCGACATCGAGCAGCAGGCTGGCGAACAGCGCGCCGTTCGAAATCGTCGCGCGGCGCGGCACTTGCCACAGGCTGACGAGGTTGAGCAGCACCAGCGCGGCGACCACGCCGAGCATCGGCAGCACTGGCAGCGCGACGCCCATCCCGAATTGTACGATCAGGATCGTGGTGCATTGCCCGATCACTGCGAGCCAGCGCAGATTGACCAGCTGGCGCATATTGTCGCGGCCGGTGGTGTCGATCGCGAGGGTGGTCAGCGGGGTGGTCGGGATCATCGGCGGCGCGCCTCGCGTAGCAACCAGACACCGCCCGCTGCGGCCATCGCCGCTAGGATGAACCAGGTGATCGCGTAGACAAGGTGGTTGTTGGTGAAGCGGACGACGGTCAGGCCGCCGACCGGCGCCTTCGCTACCGCGTCGGGCGTGGCATCGGCGTCGATGAAATACGGGGCCAGCGGTCCGGCCCCGCGTGCGGCGGCGATCGCGGCGACATCGCGCGAGAACCAGCGGTCGTTTGCCGGATCGTTACGGCGGAGAAAGGCACCGCCTGGCTCGGACAGGCGCAACAACCCGGTGACCGCCGCCGCTCCGCCCGGCGGAACCGCGCCCCGCTCTGCCACGAAGCCGCGATTGACCAGCACGGTGAAGCCGCGATCGGTGTCGAGCGGGGTCATCACCCAGAAACCGGGGCCGCGCTCGGTCACCGCCTGGACCAAAGTTGCGTGATCGTCGCGGTAGTTGCCGCGCGCGGCGACGTGACGGTAAGCGTCGCGCGCGGCGGTGACGCCTGCCCATCGCCCCGGACCCGGTGCCGCCACCGGTGCGGCACGCACCCGCGTATCGACTTGTACGATCAGCGCGCGCTTCCACGCCAGTCGCTCGACTTGCCAGATCCCGAGCCCGATCAGCCCGGCACACAGCACACCCGCAGCGGCCGCCAACAGCGCGCTCGTCACGGGTGCGCGCGTCATTGCTGGCTCATCGTGGCGCCGCTCATCGGCATCATGTTGGCATTCATGTGATACATCACCCAGATCGATCCCGATAGCGTGACGACGACCACGACCAGCGTGAACATCAGCGCGAGGAAGGACCAGCCTCCTTCCGCCCGCGTCGTCATGTGCAGGAAGAAGACCATGTGGACGACAATCTGCACCAGCGCCATGCCCAGCACGACGATCGCGGTCGTCGTCGCATCCAAGCGCCCGGTCATCACTAGCGCGAACGGGATCGCGGTCAGCACCACCGAGAGGACGAAGCCGATCAAATAGCCGCGCAACGTGCCGTGCGGCGCGCTGCCGCCATGGTCATCGTGCGCGGCGGCGGGGGTCAGCGTATCGGCGCTCATGCGAGCACTCCCATGAGATAGACGATGGTGAAGACGCCGATCCAGATGACGTCGAGGAAATGCCAGAACATGCCGAGGCACATCAGCCGGCGCTTATTGTCCGGGCCGATGCCGTGAGTCCCGAGCTGGACGACCAGCGTCGCCAGCCAGATCAGCCCGAAAGTGACGTGCAGGCCGTGCGTGCCGACCAACGTGAAGAAGGACGACAGAAAGGCGCTGCGCTGCGGTCCGGCGCCGTCATGGATCAAGTGCGAAAATTCGTAGAGTTCGATGCAGAGGAAGGCGAGGCCGAACAGCCCGGTCAGAATCAACCAGCCCTGCACTGCCCGCACGCTCGCACCCTTGCGCTCCAGCGTCAGCATCGCGAAGCCATAGGTCAGCGACGACAGCAGCAGCATCGCGGTGTTGAGCGCGACCAGCGGCAGTTCGAACAACTGCTTCGGCCCCGGCCCGCCGCCATAAGAATGGCCGAGCACCGCATAACAGGCGAACAGGATCGCGAAGATGAGACAATCGCTCATCAGATACATCCAGAAACCGAGTGCGGTGCTGCCGCCGGCGGGATGATCGTGTTCGTCGAGATCGTAGAATACCGGCGTTGCGCCGCCGAAATCCTCGTGCGTCTGGGCGTTCATGCCGCAACTCCTTCGGCGGCGAGCTGGCGGGTCCGGGCATTCTCGATACGCTCGACATCCTCGACCGGAATGTGGAAATCCCGCTTGTAGAAGAACGAATGGCCGATCGTCACCGCGAACAAGCCGACCAGGCTGACGGCGGCGAGCCACCAGATGTACCAGATCATTGCAAAGCCGAAGGCCACGCTCAACCCGGCGAGGATGACGCCGGTGCCGGTGTTCTTGGGCATGTGGATCGCGCGGAACCCGGTCGTCGGGCGGACCGCGCCGCGCTGCTTCATGTCCCACCACGCGTCATTGTCATACACCACGGGCGTGAACGCGAAATTATAGTCGGGCGGCGGCGAGGAGGTCGACCATTCGAGGGTGCGGCCATCCCATGGATCGCCGGTCAGGTCGCGCAGCGCTTCGCGGTTGCGGATGCTGACGACGATCTGCACCGCCAGACATGCGATCCCGCCCGCGATCAGCAACGCGCCGAACCCGGCAACGATGAAGAATGGCTGATAGGTGGTGTCATCGAAGTGGCTCAGCCGCCGCGTCACGCCCATCAGGCCAAGGGCGTAGAGCGGCGCAAAGGCGCACCAGAAGCCCGATACCCACAGCCAGAACGAACGCTTGCCCCATACCCGGTCAAGCTTGAAGCCGAATGCCTTGGGCCACCAATAATTGATCCCGGCAAACATGCCGAACAGCGTCCCGCCGATGATGACATTGTGGAAATGCGCCACCAGGAACAGAGAATTGTGCAGGACGAAATCGGCCGGTGGCACCGCCAGCAGCACGCCGGTCATCCCGCCGATCACGAAGGTCAGCATGAACGCGACGGTCCACATCATCGGCAATTCAAACCGGATCCGCCCGCGGTACATCGTGAACAACCAGTTGAAGATCTTGGCGCCGGTCGGGATCGAGATGATCATCGTTGTAATCGCGAAGAACGAATTGACGCTGGCACCCGACCCCATCGTGAAGAAATGGTGCAACCAGACGAGATAGGCGAGGATGGTGATAACCACGGTCGCATATACCATCGACGTATAGCCGAAGATGCGCTTGCTCGAGAAGGTCGCGACGATTTCGGAATAGACGCCAAAGGCGGGCAGGATCAGGATATAGACTTCCGGATGGCCCCAGATCCAGATGAGGTTGACGTACATCATCGGATTGCCACCAAGACCATTGGTGAAGAACTGCATTCCGACATAGCGGTCGAGCGAGAGCAGAGCGAGCACGGCGGTCAATACCGGGAAAGCCGCGACGATCAGTGTGTTGGTGCACAAAGCGGTCCAGCAGAAGATCGGCATCTTCATCAGCGTCATGCCGGGCGCGCGCATCTTGACGATCGTCGCGATCAGATTGACGCCCGACAGCAAGGTGCCGATGCCCGCCACCTGCAACCCCCAGATGTAATAATCGACGCCCACGTCGGGGCTCGCCACCACACCCGATAGCGGCGGCATCGCCAGCCAGCCGGTGCGCGCATAATTGCCGACAAACAGCGAGATCATCGTGATCGCGGCACCCGCCGCGGTCATCCAGAAACTGACATTGTTGAGATAGGGGAAGGACACGTCGCGCGCGCCGATCTGCAGCGGCACAACGAAGTTCATCAGCCCGGCGACCAGCGGCATCGCCACGAAAAAGATCATGATCACGCCGTGCGCGGTGAAGATCTGGTTATAATGGTCGGGCGGCAGATAGCCGTGGTTTCCGCCGAATGCCATCGCTTGCTGCGCGCGCATCATCAGCGCGTCGGAAAACCCGCGCACAAACATCACCAGCCCGAGGATGATGTACATGATGCCGATCTTCTTGTGATCGACGCTGGTTAACCAATCGTGCCACAGCACGCCCCAGACGCGATATTTCGTGATCAACGCGAGCAGCGCGAGGCCACCGATCGCGATGACCACGACGGTCACCAGCACGATCGGTTCGTGCAGCGGAAGCGAGTCGATCGTCAGACGCCCGAAGATCGGGCTGACCGGCGGGGTCGGATGGTCCATCGGCGACATCATGTCAGTTGGTCCTCTGCGCGCCGGGCATCGACAGGCCGGCGCCGGTCAGGCGCGCGGTGTCGTCGGCGGAATTCTTAGCGGTGGTCGTGCTGGTTTCGATCGGCCCGGCCGGTTTGCTCCTTGGCATGGCGGACATCGCCATGACGTGTTTGCCCCCGGCATCGGCCATCATCATGTCGCGCATGCACGTCTCGCCCGGCGCGACGCAGCGATTGGCGGCGGCATCGAACAGCCCGGGGGCAACGCCGGCAAAGCGCATCACCGGCGTATCCGCGCTTGGCTTGGCGAGCTTGAGATAACGTGCGCGATCAAGCGTGCTGCCGCCGGTGCGGATCCGCCGTACCCAGGAATCGAAGTCTTGCGCCGGCACCGCATGGAAGCGGAAATGCATTCCCGAAAAGCCCTCGCCGCTGAAATTGGACGAGAAGCCGGTGAAATTGCCTGGCCGGTTGACGATCGCATTGAGCTTGGTCGTCATGCCCGGCATCGCATAGATCTGTCCGGCGAGGTTCGGCACGTAGAAAGAGTTCATGACGCTGGACGCGGTCAATTCGAACGCGATCGGCCGGTCGAGCGGCGCGGCAAGTTCGTTGACCGTGGCGATCCCGTAATCGGGGTAGATGAATAGCCACTTCCAATCGAGCGCCACAACTTGCACGCGTAGCGGCTTGGCCTCAGCAGAAATGGCGCGATTGGCGTCGATCCGCCCGATCGGGCGATACGGGTCGAGCAAGTGCGTGCTCGTCCACGTGACCGCGCCGAGGCAAATGATGATCAGCAGCGGCGCGGACCAGATCACCAGTTCCAGCGCCGTCGAATGATGCCACTCGGGCGTGTAGGTCGCTTTGCTGTTGGAATGGCGATACCGCCAGGCGAACAGCGCGATCAGCACCATCACCGGCACGATGATCAGCAGCAGCAATGCCGTGGCGAGCATCACGAGGTTGCCCTGTTGCGCGGCGACATCGCCGGCTGGAGCGAGCACGACCGCGCTGCAGCCGGACATCAGCGCAGGGACAACCAGCAGGGTGATCGACCGCAGCACGCGGCGCGACGGGAAGGGGAGGGGCAAGTGCATGGAGCGCAGATATGCCGAGCGTGGCACCGCTCCCATTGGACACTTTGTCCAATCCCCCCCGCACTGCAGCATCGCTAAATCACCGAGAGGGCGATGCTCGCCCGGAGTATCCGACTGCCATGCAAGCCACCGCTACGCCCAGCTCGCGCGCGATCGAGGTCGATGCCGGGCGGATCAACGCCAAGCATAACGAGGTCACCTCGGGCGAGATTGCGATCGGCGTGGTCATCGGCCGGACGTCCGAATTTTTCGACTTCTTCGTTTATGCGATCGCCTCGGTCCTGGTGTTCCCGACCCTGATTTTCCCATTTGTCGACCGGCTGACCGGTACGCTCTATTCCTTCGGCCTGTTTGCTCTGGCGTTCGTCGCGCGGCCGCTCGGGTCGGTCCTGTTCCTGGCGATCGACCGCGCCTATGGCCGCGGCACCAAATTGACGATCGCGCTGTTCCTGCTCGGCGGCGCCACGGTGTCGATCGGGTTCCTGCCCGGCTATGCCACGGTCGGCGTGTGGGCGGCGATCTTGCTCGGCCTGTTCCGCGTAGCGCAGGGCGTGGCACTGGGCGGCGCGTGGGACGGGCTATCCTCGTTGCTCGCGCTCAACGTGCCCGAGCATCGCCGTGGCTGGTATGCGATGATCCCGCAGCTCGGCGCGCCGCTCGGACTAATGGTCGCGGCCGGGCTGTTCGCCTATTTCACCGCGACGCTCTCGGCGGTCGATTTCCTCGACTGGGGCTGGCGCTACCCGTTCTTCGTCGCCTTCGCGATCAATGTTGTGGCGCTGTTCGCGCGGCTGCGAATCGTCAGCACCAAGGCGTATCAGGATCTGTTTGAGAGCAAAGCGCTGCAACCGGCACTCGTGCTGCAAATTGTGCGCGGGCAGGGGCGCACCATCGTGATCGGCGCGTTTGCCCCGCTCGCCAGCTTCGCGCTGTTCCACATGGTGACGGTGTTCCCATTGTCGTGGGTGTTTCTGTACACCAAGGCCAGTCCCGAACGCTTCTTGATCATCGAATTGCTGGGCGCGGCGATCGGCGTCGCGGCGATCGTCGTGTCGGGGTATCTCGCCGACCGCATCGGGCGGCGCTACCTGCTGGGCGTCAGCGCAGCGGCGATCGCGGTGTTTTCCGGGTTCGCGCCGCAATTGCTGGCAGCGGGCGAAGCGGGCGAAATCGCGTTCATGGTGCTCGGCTTCGCGCTGCTCGGCCTGTCGTTCGGGCAATCCTCAGGTGCGGTCGCCTCAAACTTCAGCGGTGAAGCGCGCTATACCGGCGCGGCGCTGACGTCGGATCTCGCCTGGCTGGTCGGCGCGGGCTTCGCGCCCCTCGTGGCGCTGTTCCTGTCGTCGCAGTTCGGGCTGATCGCGTCGGGGGCGTATCTTTTGTCAGGCGCGCTGGCCACGCTAGTGGCGCTCGGTCTCAATCGTGAATTGGCGAGCAAGGCATAACGTCGCCGACCTGCAGCGAGCGTGCTTCGCTACCGACATTGGAGCGAGACGGCGCTGCCGTGGTCGGCGAAGTGCAGCGTGAAGCCATGCAGGTCGGCGATAGCCTTCACTAGGCTTAAGCCCAGCCCGACGCCCTCATGCTCGTGCCGACCGCGATAGAAGCGTTGCGTGACGAGCGCACGCTCGGCTGCGGGAACCCCGGCACCCTGATCGGAAACGGTGACGATCGGGGCCCCCGCGACCGATTGCAGCGATAGCGTTACCCGCCCCCCCGGTGGCCCGTACTTCATCGCATTGTCGAGCAAGTTCGAGATCGCCTCCATCAACAAGCTGGCATCGCCTTCGGTCGGGCGGACCGGGGTGATCACGCACACCAGCTCGATGCCGAGATCTTCCGCCGTCGGGCGGTGCAGGTCGCAGGCATCCTCGGCGAGTTGCGCGAGATCGACTGGCCCGAAGCGGCTTCGCCGCGCATGATCCTCAAGTTCGCGAATGCGCAGCAAGGCGGCAACGATCCCGAGCAGCTTGTCGATGTCGACCAGCGTTTCGTCGGCCACGGTCCCGAATTCCGACCGATCGCGCGCGTCACGCAAACCGCGTTCGAGCCGCGCGCGCAGCCGGGTGAGCGGCGTGCGCAGCTGGTGCGCGATGTCGTCGCCAACGCCGCGGACTTCGGTGACGAGCAGCTGAAGCCGGTCCAGCATCGCGTTGATATGCGCGCAGAGCAGGCCGAAACTGTCCGGATGCGCGCCAACGGGCAGCCGCTGGTCGAGATCGCCCGAGACGATTCGCGCGGTCAGCGTCCGGACCGCATCGACCTGGCGCACCGCGCGTCGCCCGACCGCGAGACCGAATGCCAGTGCCAGCAGCAAACCCGGGATCAGCGCGAAGATCAACGACCGTTCGACCACGCGCAGCGCGTCTTCGGCTTCGTCGAGATCGACCCCGGTCAACAGGCGCGTGCCGTCCGGCATCGCGCACACGGTCAGTCTTGCGGTATCGCGCGTCTTGCCCGGCAATGCGGTCGGCCGCACCTCTGCAATCAGCGATGCTGCGGCCGTGGTGAACGGCGGAAGCTGCGCGATGTTGCCTTCCACCAGCGCGCCATTGTCCGCAAACAGCGCGAGAAAGTGATCGCGGTGGATGTCGCGATTGAGCCGGTCGCGCACCTGCTCGCGCCGGGCCTGCAGCGGAAGTGCCGCCATCACCCGGCAATCGTCCGCGAAGGCGCGTTCGGCGGTGCGTTGGTGGCTGCCACTCACCAACAGCCAGAACAGGCCCGCCACGACAATCGACTGGAACACGAGCAAGGCCGCGATTGTGCCGCCCCAGCGCAGCGTGGTGCGCGACCGGGGATCAGGCACCGGCATCGAAGACATAGCCTTGCCCGCGCACATTGCGGATCAACTGCGGCTCCCCCTCCGCGTCGACCTTGCGGCGCAGGCGGCCCATGTGCACATCGACGACATTGCTATTGGGCTCGAACGTATAGCCCCACACATCGCGCAGCAACATCGAGCGGGTGACAATCCGCTCCGGGCGACGGACCAGATAGTCGAGCAATTTGAGTTCGCGCGGGAGCAGATCGAGCGCGCGGCCTGACCGCGTCGCGGAGCCGCCGAGCAGGTCGAGATCGAGCGGCCCGACGATCAGCCGCGTATCGCGGGATTCGTTGGGACGGCGCAGCAGTGCCTCGACCCGCGCCACGAGTTCGACCAGCGCGAAGGGTTTGGGGAGATAATCGTCGCCACCGGCGCGAAGCCCGCGAACGCGGTCGTCGAGGCTGCCGAGCGCGCTCAGCACCAGCGCCGGTGTCCGCCGCCCCGCCGCCCGGAGCCGCGCGATCAGGTCGAGTCCCTCCCCGTCGGGCAATTGCCGATCGACGATCAGCAAATCGACCGCATCGTCCTGCGCAGCGCGAAACGCGTCGTCGATCGACGTGCAGTGCGTCAGCGCATAGCCGCTGGTCGCCAGTTCGAGCGCGATCTCGTTGGCGGTCCCAGGGTCGTCCTCAAGCAGGAGAATATGCCTCACGCCGCCAGTTCGGGCCTGCCGGGCAGCACGTCAACTGAATAGCAATTCATAGTCTGAACTCGGATTTACTCGACGCGGCGCAGCTACGCGCCGTAACGGGCACTTCGAATTTTACGGAGAAGTCGACCATGCGAACCACGGTCCTGATGCTGCTGGCCTGCTGTGCGACCCCCATCGCCGCGCAGGCGCAGGATGCAACCGCGATCTCGCTCGACCGGCTCGCGCAGGATGTCGTCGCCAACAATCCCGAGCGGCAATTCTATCAGCGTCAGATCGAGACCGCCGGCGTCGAGCGCGCCGCCGCCGGACGCTGGGCGGACCCCGAGGTCGTGGTCGAGTTCGGACAGCGCCGTGCGACCGACCCCGTCACCAGTTCGTTGCTCGGCGAGGGGACGACCTATGCCGTATCGATCGTGCAGCCGATCGAGTTTGGCGGGCGGATTGCGTTGCGCCGGGCGATTGCCGACCGGCAGATCGACCTGGCGAAGCTGGGCCTGCAGCAATTCGACGCGACGCTCGCCGCGCGTGCGCGGACCCTGGGCTATGGCCTATTTGCGGCGGACGAAAAGGCGGCGGCCGCCCGCGCGGTCGCCGGGCGGATGCGGACCTTGGCGCGCGTCATCGTATCGCGCGATCCGGCCGGCCCGGCCCCCCGGCTTGAAGCCGCGTCGTTGCAGGCGAGCGCGATCGGCGCCGAGCGGAGCGCGGCGTCAGCCGATGCCGAGGCCAATACGATCCTGTACGAGCTTAATCAGCTGCGCGGCGCAGCGTTTGCGGCGCGCATCCGGGTGATCCGGCCCGACATGGCGCTGCCGGATCTTCCCTCGGGTGCCGCGCTCGCCGCGCTGGCCACGGCGAACAATTTCGAGCTGAAGGCGCTGCGCGCGCAATTCGAGCAACAGGGCCTGCGCGTCGATCTCGCGCGCAAACCCCGCATTCCGGTGGTCAGCGTCGGGCCTTATTACGACCGTGCCCGCTCCGACATTCAAGAAACCAATTACGGGCTGCGGCTGTCGAGCGCGCTTCCGCTGTGGAACCGCCAGGCCGGCGACGTTGCCGCCGAACAGGGGCGTCAGGCGCAGGCAAATGCGACCCTGATCAATGCCGAACGCCGTGTTGCGCGTGACGTGTTCGAGCAGGCGGCGCAATATGACGCGAAGCGCGACGCGCTGGGCAAATGGGCGGGGAATACGGTGGACAGTTTCGCGGATGCTGCGGCGGATGCGGATCGCAACTATCGGCTCGGGGCGATTCCGCTCACCACCTATATGCAGATGCAGCAGTCGTATATCGAGGCGACCAACGCCGTGCTGGATACACGGCGCGAGGCACTGGAGGCCTTGCTCCGGTTGCGCGCGCTCAATGGCGGGACCGCACTCGCGCGATGATCAGCTGGTTGCTCACGCTCGTGACGCGCCATCGGCTTGCCGTGGCGCTGGTTACTGCGCTTGTCGCGGTGGTCGGGCTCTATGCCTATACCACGCTCAAGATCGATGCGATTCCCGACATTACGGGCGTCCAGGTGCAGATCAACACCATGGTCCCGGCACTCGCGCCCGAGGAAATCGAGCGGCTCGCGACCTTGCCGATCGAGCGCGCAATGGCCGGCCAGCCGGGGCTTGAGGAAACGCGCGCGCTGACCAAGACCGGGCTGAGCCAGGTCACCTTGCTCTACAAGGACGGCACTGACCAGTTGCGCGCGCGCCAGCTTGTCGGCGAGCGGCTGGCGGCGGTGCGCGATCAACTGCCGACGGGGGCCTCGCCGCAGCTTGCGCCGATCACGACCGGGTTGGGCGAAATCTATTATTACACGCTCGAATGGCAGGCTCCGCCGCGCGGCATGACGCAGCAGCGCCAGTTGATGGAGCTGTACGAAGCGCAGGAATATACCGCGCGGCCGATGCTCCGCGCGGTCACTGGCGTGGCGGACGTCAATTCGAATGGCGGGATGGAGGAGCAATATGTCGTCCAGCCCGATCCGGCGCGGCTGACGCTGCACGGCGTCACGGCGGCCGAACTGGCCGAGGCGGTCGGCAAAAATGTCGAGAATGCGGGGGGCGGGATCATCGCGCGCGGGCCCGAGCGGTTTACCGTGCTGACCAAGGCGCGTGTGACCAATGCGGCCGAGATCGGCGCGATTCCGGTCAAATTCGCCGCTGGAGTACTGCCGCTGCAGGTCCGCGATCTGGCGAATGTCGTGATCGGCGCGGCGCCGCGCCAGGGTGCCGCAACGCAGAACGGACGCGAGACCGTGCTAGGCACGGTGATGATGCTGGTCGGCCAGAACAGCCGCGAAGTGGCGCTGCGCGTGCAGGACGCGCTGCCCGAGATTCAGGCGGCGCTGCCCAAGGGGATGGTGATCGACCGGCAATATAGCCGCGCCGATCTGGTCGACCGCGCGATCGCGACCGTCGCCCGCAATCTCGGCGAAGGCGCGTTGCTCGTCGCGCTGGTGCTGCTGTTGGTGATGGGCAATTGGCGCGCGGCGCTGATCGTCGCGTTGGTCATCCCGCTCGCTTTCCTCGTCACCGTGACGGGCATGACCGCGATCGGCGTGTCGGGTAATTTGATGAGTCTCGGCGCGCTCGATTTCGGGCTGATTGTCGATGGGTCGATCGTGGTGGTCGAGAACAGCCTGCGCCTGCTCGCCGAGCGCCGCCGCGCCAAGGGGGAAGACCTGACGCCCGAGGAACGCCGCGCGACCGTCGCCGATGCGGCCCGTATGGTGGCGCGGCCGACTTTGTTCGGAATCGTGATCATCGGATTGGTCTATGTGCCGGTGCTGAGCCTTGGCGGGGTCGAGGGGAAATTGTTCCAGCCAATGGCGCAAGCGGTGATGCTGGCGATCTTCGCCGGGCTGATCTGGACCTTCACGATCGTGCCCGCGCTGTCCGCCTGGCTGCTGCGCGCGCCCGAGGGCGCCGCGGAAGATGGCCGCAGCACCGGGCTGATCGGGGTGGCCGAACGCGGCTATGCCCCCGTGCTAGACCGCGCGCTCGCGCATCCCAGGGTGCTGGTGATCGGCGCGGCGGTGCTGCTGGCGGCGACCTTGCTCGTCTTCCGCACGCTCGGCTCGCAATTCACCCCACAGCTCGACGAAGGGTCGATCACCGCGATGGTGTACCGCCCGGTCGGCATGTCGCTTGAGCGCAGTCTCGCGATCGAGGCAGCGACCGAGCGCGAAATCCGGCGGCAATTCCCGCAAATCACCCACACCTTTTCGCGCATCGGGACCAGCGAAGTGGCGACCGATCCGATGCCGCCAAACGAGAATGACCTCTACATCTTCTATGCCCCGGAAAAGGATTGGCCGACCGGCGCGGGCAAGCCCAAGACCAAGCAAGAGCTGATCGCGGGCATCGGCAAGGTCGGCCGCCAGGTCTATCGCGGGCAATCCTTCGAATTCGCCCAGCCGATCGAAATGCGCTTCAACGAAATGCTGGAAGGCGTACGCGCCGACGTCTCGGTCAAGGTGTTCGGCCAGGATTATGACGTGCTCGAACGCGCCGCCAGACAGGCCAAGGCGATCCTGGAGCAGCAACCCGGAACTGCGGGCGTCGAGTTCGAGACGGCTGGGCGCCCCGAAAGCATCGTCGTCGAGCTCGACCATGCCGCGATGGTCCGGCTCGGGCTGGGGACGGCCGAGGTCAACAAGGCGATCACCGATGCCGTCGCGGGGGCCGAAGTCGGGTTCATCCCGCATGACCAAGCACGCCACGCGATCGTCATCCGCATGGCCGAAGGCTTGCGCGCCGATCCGGCGGCGATCCTCGCATTGCCGCTGCGCGTCGGCGCGTATGGCATCGTGCCCTTGTCGCGCGTCGCGCATCTTAACCGCGTGCGCGCGGTCGAGCCGATCCTGCACGATGGCGGAAAGCGTCGCGCGGCGTTGATGGTCAACCTCAACACCAGCGATCTGGCGGGTTACGTGCAAAAGGCGCGCGCCGCGGTCACGGCGCAAGTCAAGCTGCCACCGGGCTATCGCATCGAATTTGGCGGGCAGTTTCACCAGCTCGAGGCGGCGCAGCGGCGCTTGTCGATCGTAGTCCCCGCCGCGCTGATCCTGATCTTCCTGCTGGTCTATGCGGCGCTTGGCAGCGTGAAGGAGGCGGCGATCGTCTATACCGGCATTCCGTTCGCGGTCACCGGCGGCGTGCTGGCGCTATGGCTGCGCGGGATGCCGTTTTCGATCACCGCGGCGATCGGGTTCATCGCGCTTTCGGGAATCGCGATGCTCAACGGTTTGGTGCTGATCGACCATATCAACAGCTTGCGCGATGGCCGCGAGGGCGGCGAGAAGCGCTCGATTGTCGATGCTGTTCGCGAAGGCGCGCGGGATCGGCTGCGGCCCGTGCTGTCGACCGCGCTGGTCGCGGCGATCGGCTTCATCCCGATGGCGATCGCGAGCGGCGCTGGTGCCGAGGTCCAGCGTCCGCTCGCGACGGTCGTTATCGGGGGTATCGTAACGTCAACGCTGCTGACGTTGCTGCTGTTGCCCAGCCTGTATCACTGGCTGATTCGGCGGGGCGATGCTGCGGCGGTGACGAACCCCGATCAGACGCGCACGTCGTAGCGATCGAGCATCATCACCTTGTCCCACGCCTTCACGAAATCGCGCACAAAGCGGTCGTGCCCGTCGCTTCCGGCATAGACTTCGGCAACGGCGCGAAGCTGACCGTTTGCGCCGAAGACGAGGTCGCAACGCGTCGCCTGGAAGCGGGACTGGCCGGTTGCCCGGTCATTGAGCGAAAAGCGCAAGCCCGTCTCGTCGAGCTTCGTCCAGTCATAGTCCATGCTGGTAAGCGTCGTGAAGAAGTCGTTCGACAACACGCCAACCCGATCGGTGAACACGCCGTCGGCAGAGCCATCATGATTGGCCCCCAGCACGCGCAGACCACCGACCAGGGCGACCCATTCGGGCGCGCTCAGCGCAAGCAAGTGCGCCTTGTCGAGGAACATCTGCTCGGGCGACACGTCCGGCGCGATCTGCGCAAACGCGTCGTCGACATAATTGCAAAACCTGAACCGTCCCGGGTTTCCTGGAGGCTATTTGGTTTGAGTCATGCAACCATAT
>NZ_JBBATX010000034.1:0-5998 GCF_040398505.1 Sphingomonas sp.
CTAAACGCTGCCCTCGTCGCGATATTTGATCTCCAGAAACCGTCCCCGCGTCGCCAGCGAATCGAGGTCGCCTTGCGCGATATGCGTCGACATCTCGCTGATCTCCGCGTCGATCAGCCGCAAACTGTCGGCGAGCTGCGCATCGGGGCTCTTGCCGTTGCGCGCGACGCCGCGCAGCGCGGGCGGGACCTTGGCGTAATCGCGCAGCAGATCGGGCAATTGCTCGCCGATCAGCTTGCGCAGTTCGGCGGCGGCGGGTTGCTGCTCGTCGAGCGTCGCGAGTTGCGGCGACAGCATGTCGAGCCGTACCCCGATCCCGTCGACCAGCGTCTGCGCCGGCGCGGGGAGCGCCTTGCGCTGCGTATCGAGCCACGCACCGGTCCGCGATGGCAGCAATTTGAGCGGCACCGTGGGAAGCTGCTCGGCGCGCACCGTCGGGGTCAGGTTCGCGAACAGCAGGAACAGCGTCACGACCATCAGCAGCGCGCCGACCAGCAGCGCACCGCCCATGCCGATCGGCATGAACCAGCCGACCAGAATCGCTGCAACAATGATCGCGAGATCCGCCCCCGCTGCCAGCGTGAGCCGCTTCGCCACGCTCGAGGCTTGCCGCCGCCGGTCCGCCAGCGCGCGCCGTTCGGCGCGCGTGCGATCGAGCACTTCGCCGGCGCGCGCAATCTGACGGCAGACATCGGTCACGGCGTCACTCCGCCTCCAGCTTGAAGCCGTCGCTCGGGCCCGACAGCTGGTTCTGCGCTGCACCCTCGGCGCGTGCGATATAGCCCTTCGACTTCTCGACTTCGCTCGACAGCGTGCCCACCGTCGCTTTCATCGATACCAGCGCCTTGGCCTTGAACGAATCGATCGCGTCCATCGTGTCATAGATGTTCTGGAACGCGCGTTGCAGCGTTTCGACCGGGATGGTCGCGGCAGCGGCCTGTTCGTGGATCGTCGCGGTCTGCGATTTCAGCAGCTTGCCGGTCGCATCGATGATGTTCGCAGTGGTCGAATTGAGCGCGGTGATCTGGTCGAGCACCAATTTCTGATTGGCCAGCGCCTGCGCTACCGTGACCGCTGTGCGCAATGCGCTGACGGTGGTGGTCGAGGCGCGATCGACGCCCTTGACCAGCTCGACATTGTTTTTCTTGACCAGATCGAGCGCGAGATAGCCCTGCACCGTCACCGCCATTTGCGTCAGCAGATCCTGCGTGCGCTGGCGCACATAGAATAACGCGCTCTCGCGAATCGCCTTGGCCTTGGCCGGGTCGCTATGGTCGAGATCGTTGGCTTTCTCTTCCAGCCGACCGTCCATTTCCTGCGACAGCACGATCATCTGCTCAAGCCGCCCCATCGCGGTCCACAGATTGGCGCGCTCGGTATCGATCGCGGCATTGTCCATCAGCAACTCGTCCTTGCCGCGCGACAAGGTCTTGAGGATCGCCGCGATGTGCGACTGCGAAGAACGGTATTTGTCGAAATAGGTGTTGAGCCCCCCGCCGAACAGCTTGCTCAGCATCCCGCGCCCGGAAATCAGCTTGCCGTTGACGCTGGGATCGAGCTTTTCGATCGTCCGGCGCAGTTCGGTGAGGTCCGCGCCAACGCCGCTTTCGCCGTCCATCGCCTTGACCGGGCGATCAAGAAAGCGATTCGACTGGTCGGCCGCCGCGCGAATTTCTTTCTGGCCCATCGCCGCGATCGCATCGACGCGCTTGCCGAATTCGGGGGAATTCACGTCCTGCGCGATCAGATCATCGACGAAATCGGCGACCTTCGCCTGTAATTTGGTGCGTACGCCATCTTCGATCGGCACCAGCCCGATCGCCTTCTCCGGCGTGACGACGGGCACGGGGGTGGGCGGGGTCAGCACCAGATCGTTCGTTTCGGTCTCTGCAGCGGTCGCCATGTCGTCACTCCGGCCAATGTCGCCTCTAGATGAAGCGGATCGCGGCCCGGTTCAAGTGTGTCATGATCGTAATACGCCCTATGTCACGCATTTTTCATCGAAACGACGCGAATCCGACGCAAGCGAACGATACCGCACTTCAATAATCCGCAGACATAAAAGGGGTTTTGCGCAAATGACTCGGTCTTTGTCGTTCGTTCTGGTCGGCATATTGCTTGGGTGCAGCTCGACTGCGGCGCTCGCCCAATCCGCGGTGCAGCCGACTGCGCCCGACGCGAACGGTCCCGACATCGTCGTCACCGCGCAGAAGCGCGAACAGAAGATTCAGGACGTGCCGATCACGGTCACCGCGGTCACCGGTGCAAAGATGCAGGAACTGGGCGTCAACTCGCTCGCCGAAGTGGCGCTCTACATCCCCGGCCTGCGCATTCAGGAGCAAAGCGCCAACAACCCAGGCTTCGTCATCCGCGGCATCACCTCGGACAGCGGCTCGTCGCAGCAGGGCGCGCGCGTCTCGCTTTATTACAATGGCATCGATATCTCGCGCACGCGCGGTGCCTATCAGGATCTGTACGATCTGGAGCGCATCGAAGTGGTGAAGGGCCCGCAGGCAACGCTGTTCGGCACCGCCTCGGCCGTCGGCGCGGTCAACCTCATCTCGGCCCAGCCGCGCGCCGGCACCTCGGCCGAACTCAACGGCTCATATGGCAATTACAATCGCGGTCAGGTCTCGGGCTTCATCAACCTTGGCAACGATACGCTGTCGGGCCGCTTGGCGTTTGCCTATAAATATCACGACGGCTTCGTCCGCAACATTGCGGGCGACCCCAATGTCCCCAACCAGAATCAGGGCAAGATCAACCAGGACGACCTCAACGGGCAGGACCAGCGCGGCGTTCGCGGCTCGCTGCGCTGGACGCCGAGCGATGCGATCACCGCGAGCCTCGTCCTCACCTATGACGGGCAGCGCAACCCCGGCACCGCCTTCCGTTCGCGCGCGCTCAGCCCCACCGGCGGCAATGGCGGCGACTATAGCTATGCCGAATTGTCGGGCTCGCCATACAGCGCCGCGGTGCTCGGCGATGCCAAGCTCGGACTGAAGCGTGACGTATACGATGCCAACTTCACGCTGACCGCACAGCTTGCGCCGGGCGTCAGCTTCACCACCGTCAACGGCTATCGCAAATTCAACAGCAACGAAGTGTTCGACGCCGATGGCGGCCCCGCCTGGTATCTCGAATTCGCCGAGGATGCGCGCGGCGATCAGTGGAGCCATGAAGGCCGCTTCAACTTTACCGGCCCGAGATATCGCGCGTCGTTTGGCTGGAACGCGTTTTTCGAAAACAATCTGCAGCGCGTTCCGTTCTCGACCGAGGAAGGCACGTACCTCGGCTGCTCGGTCACCCCGACCTTTGCCGGGATTCGAAGCCTGCTCGCCGCTAACGGCGTATCGGGTTGCGTCGCGGCGAATGGCACGGTGACCGCCGCGCGCGCCACGGCGGTGCTCACCGGCGGGGCAGCCACGCAGCTGCCGTATCAGGCGGTGTTCACCAATTACGGCACCAACGACACCTATTCGGTCTTCGCCGACGGCACCTGGATGCCGACGTCGCGGCTGGAAATCACTGCCGGCGCGCGGCTGCTGATCGAACAGCGCAAATCGGGCTACAGCTCGGTTCAGCCCAATTCGACGATCCTCGCGTCGCTCGGCATCCGCTCCAGCCTGCTCGGCACGGCCAATACCAATGGCCAGATCTTCACCGCGCAGAAAAGCTTCACCGCAGTGCTGCCGCGCGCCAACGTGCTGTATCGCGTCACCGACAGCGTCAACGTCTATGCGACGATCAGCAAGGGCCGTCGTTCGCCGGTCGTGCAGCTCAACGCAGCAACGGTCGGCGGCGTCGTGGTGCCCAATTTGCAGGTCGTGCCCGACGAAGTCGTGTGGAACTACGAAGCCGGGATCAAGGGCAAGGTCGGGCCGTTCACTGGCTCGCTTGGCGTGTTCTATCAGGATTACAATCGCTTTCAGGTTTCGGTCACCAATAATGGCGTGACAACGACCCAGAGCGCGGGCAAGGCGAGCAGCCCCGGCGTCGAGGCGGAGGGTAATCTGAAACTCGGGCGCTTCGTCTCGCTGTTCGGCAACTTCGCTTATGTCGACGGCAAGATCGCCAATAATGCCAGCTTCGGTGTCTTTTCGGGCGCGCGCTTCCGCCTGCAGCCGCAATATAGTGCATCGGGCGGCGTCACTGTGCGCGTGCCGGTGCAGGGGCTGACGCTCTATGCCACGCCGTCCGCGACCTATCAGAGCAGCGTGTTCTTCGAACTGCCCAATTCGGCGGCGATCAGCCAGGGACCCTACACCCTGGTCAACATCCGCGCCGGTGTCGAAATCGCCGACGGGCGCTACCGCATCGGCGGATTCGCCCGCAACGCGCTCGATCGCAAATATCTGATCGACGCCGGCAACACCGGCGGCGGCTTCGGGATTCCGAGCTATATTCGCGGCGAACCGCGCGTTTACGGGATTGAAATCGGCGGTAAATTCTAAGCCGGACAGGCGGGCGGCGCGTTCTGGCGCGCCGCCCGCCCGCTCCTCCATTTACGTCGCGTTCATCATTCCGCTGTCATGGGGACTCGGGAAAGTAGGGGCGACAATGAAGGGTGTGATTTTCAATCTTCTCGAAGAAGCGGTCGTCGATCAGTTTGGCGACGCCACCTGGGATGATCTGCTCGATGCCGCCGAGCTCGAAGGGGCCTACACCTCGCTGGGCAGCTACCCCGATAGCGAAATCATGGCGCTGGTGGCCGCCGCTTCAGAAAAGCTGAAGCTGTCGCCAGCGGCGATCCTGCGCTGGTTCGGCAAAAGCGCCATTCCGTCGCTAGCAATTCAATATCCTGCCTTTTTCACCGCGCCGGGCAATGTCCGCAATTTCTTGTTGAGCGTGAACGCGATCATCCACCCCGAAGTGCGCAAGCTTTACTCGGGTGCAGGGTGCCCGCATTTCCAGTTCGAGGAAATGGAGACGGGTGAATTGATCATCGGCTATTCCTCACCCCGCAAGATGTGCGCTCTGGCCGAAGGCTTTATCGTCGGCGCGGCTGATCATTTCGGCGAGACGCTAACGGTCGCGCATCGTGATTGCATGCATGATGGCAGCCCTGAATGTTCCCTGGTGGTAGAATGGGAGTCCTGAACCCCAGCGACTTCGTCACGTTAACGGGTGTCGATGAAGAGATCGTTCGACTCCGCCGCCGTCTCGCGCGTGAACGCACCGCGCGGACCACGGCAGAGGCCATTGCTGAACGTGGTCTGCGCGCGCTGTATCTGTCGCAACAGCGCATCGCATTGCTGCACCGTATCGCTGCCAAGGCGAACGCAGCGGCCGATACGCACGAAGCTTTATCGTATGCAATTGCAGAGATCTGTACCCATACCGGTTGGGCGTTGGGTCATGTCTATCTCGCCGATGATGCCAATCGCGATATGCTGGTCGCCCCGCAAATCTGGTTTGCGGCGCATCCTGAACCGCTGATGCCGTTCATCACCGAGACGCTCGAACGCACGTTTTAGCGGGGGGTCGGGCTGCCGGGGCGCGTGCTCGATACGCGCAAGCCGTTATGGTTGGTCGATCTTGGCAATGCCGATACCTTTCTTCGCCGCCATGTCGCGCGGCGCTGCGGCCTGCATTCCGCCTTTGCCTTTCCGGTCTGCGTGCAGGACGATGTCGTCGCCGTAATGGAATTTTTCGCGCGCGAGAATCTGGCGGAGGATGCCGAATTTCTCGATCTGATGAAACAGATCGGCGTTCAGCTTGGCCGCGTGATCGAACGCGAGCGCTTGACCGCGAAACTCTATTTCGATGCGCTGCATGATTCCTTGACCGGTCTTCCCAATCGCGCGCTCTTTGCCGAACGAGTCTCGATTGCGCTCGAGCGGCGCGAACGGTGCCCCGATTACGGCGTCGCGGTCCTGTTTCTCGATCTCGACGGTTTCAAATTTATCAACGACAGCCTTGGCCATCAGGTCGGCGATGAAGTGCTGGTGGCCACCGCGCGGCGGCTGGCCGATGTGCTGGCAGCGCAAGCGGCAGC
>NZ_JBBATX010000034.1:6098-12523 GCF_040398505.1 Sphingomonas sp.
TGCTGGTGGCCACCGCGCGGCGGCTGGCCGATGTGCTGGCAGCGCAAGCGGCAGCACAGGCGGCAGCGGGGATGGATTGGCCGATGGTCACGCTTGCGCGGCTCGGCGGCGACGAATTTACGGTCGTGATCGAAGATTTCGCCGATGAAGCCGTTCCGCATGCGATTGCCGATACGATTCTCGCCGCGCTGGCCCAGCCGCATCTGGTGGGCGTGAATGACGTTCACAGCGATGGCAGCATTGGCCTGGCCTTTGCGCACAAGCGCGGGGCGACCGCGCAGGATCTGCTGCGCATGGCCGATACTGCGATGTACGAGGCGAAGGCGCGGGGGCGCGGCCAGGTTGCGGTGTTCGACAAGGTGTTGCGCCAGCGCGCGCTGACCCGGCTACAGACTGAAAATGACCTGCGCGGTGCGCTGCGGCGCGATGAGTTCGAGCTTTATTACCAGCCGATCGTCGTGCTCAAGACCGGGGCAATATCAGGCTTTGAGGCGCTATTGCGCTGGCAGCGCCGGCCCGATGAACTGGTTGCTCCCGGCCATTTCATCGACATTGCCGAGGAAACCGGGCTGATCGTCACGATCGGCAGTTGGGTGCTCCGCGAAGCCTGTGAGGCCACGGCGCGCTGGCACCGGCGGTTCGCGCATCGCAAGCCGGTCACGATGAGCATCAACGTGTCGCCGCGCCAGTTCCTCCAATCCGGCTTCACCGAGTTGGTCAGAACGACGATCCGGGAGGCGGGGATTGATCCCGCTACGATCTCGCTTGAGATTACCGAAGGGATCGCCGTCGCCAACCCCGACCGCGCCGTGCGCATTATGACCGATTTGCGCGACGTCGGTGTGAAGATCAGCCTCGATGATTTCGGGACGGGCTATTCCTCGCTGGGCCACCTCCATCGCTATCCGTTCAACACATTGAAGCTGGATCGTAGTTTCGTGTCGGGGCTGGGGGTGGGGGTAGGGAGCGATCCCATCAGCACCGGGATCGTGCAGGCGGTGCTCGATCTGGCATCGACGATGAACCTGTCGGTCATCGCCGAAGGGGTGGAAACCTACCGTCAGCGCCTCCATTTGCAACGCATGGGGTGCGAATTCGGCCAGGGTTTTCTGTACTCGAAGCCGGTCAATGCCGAATCCGCTGAATTGCTGCTCGTCAACGTGCGATAGCGGCTCGGCCTATGGCCTTTGCGCAGCGCAACATTTTGCGCTATGCGGCGGCGCGAACACTTCCGCTTTAGCATCAGGACACTTTATGAGCCTCCGCAACGTGGCGATCATCGCCCACGTCGATCACGGCAAGACCACTCTCGTCGATCAATTGTTCCGTCAATCCGGCACCTTCCGCGACAATCAGCGCATCGAAGAGCGCGCGATGGATTCGAATGATCTCGAAAAAGAGCGTGGCATCACGATTCTCGCCAAGCCGACCTCGGTCGACTGGACGCCCCCGGGCGCGAGCGAGAGCATCCGTATCAACATCGTCGACACCCCCGGCCACGCCGATTTCGGCGGCGAAGTCGAACGCATCCTGAGCATGGTCGATGGCGTCGTCCTGCTGGTCGATTCGTCGGAAGGCGCGATGCCGCAGACGAAGTTCGTCACCGGCAAGGCGCTGGCGCTCGGCCTCAAGCCGATCGTCGTCGTCAACAAGGTCGACCGCAACGACGCGCGCATTCAGGAAGTGCTCGACGAAGTGTTCGATCTGTTCGTGTCGCTCGACGCAACGGACGAGCAGCTCGATTTCCCCGTGCTCTACGCATCGGGCCGCAACGGCTATGCCTCGACCGACATGGATGCGCGCGAAGGCACGCTGATCCCGATGTTCGAAACGATCGTCAGCCATGTGGCACCCCCCGCGGTGGAAGTCGCCGGCGTGCCGTTCACGTTCCTCGTGACGCTGCTCGATCGCGATCCCTTTCTCGGTCGCATCCTCACCGGCCGCGTCAATTCGGGCGTGGTCAAGGTTAACCAGCCGATCCACGCGCTCAACAATGACGGCAAGGTCATCGAGACCGGCCGCGCGTCGAAGATCATGTCGTTCCGCGGGCTCGATCGCGTGCCGGTCGACGAAGCCAAGGCAGGCGACATCATCAGCCTCGCCGGCCTGTCGATTGCGACCGTCGCCGACACGATCGCCGACACCAGCGTGACCGAACCACTCCACGCCCAGCCGATCGATCCGCCGACGCTGTCGATGCGCTTTGCCGTCAACGATTCGCCGATGGCGGGCCGCGAGGGCACCAAGGTGACGAGCCGCATGATCCGCGAGCGCTTGTTCCGCGAAGCCGAATCGAACGTCGCCGTGAAGGTGACCGAGGCGGCCGACAAGGACAGCTTCGAAGTCGCCGGTCGCGGCGAGCTTCAGCTCGGCGTGCTGATCGAGACGATGCGCCGCGAGGGCTTCGAGCTCGGCATCAGCCGTCCGCGCGTGCTGTTCGGCGAGGATGAGGACGGCAAGAAGACCGAGCCGTACGAAACCGTCATCATCGATGTCGATGACGAATATTCGGGCACGGTCGTCGAGAAGATGAACATCCGCAAGGCCGAGATGACCGACATGCGGCCATCGGTCGGCGGCAAGACGCGCATCACCTTCTCCGCGCCCAGCCGCGGGATGATCGGCTATCACGGCGAGTTCCTGTCGGACACGCGCGGCACCGGCATCATGAACCGGCTGTTCGAGAAGTATGGCCCGCACAAGGGCAATATCGAAGGCCGCAAGAACGGCGTGCTGATTTCGAACGGTGCCGGCGAAGCCAATACCTACGCGCTTGGCCCGCTTGAGGAGCGCGGCATCCTGTTCGTCGCGCATGGCGAGGCGCTGTACGAGGGCATGATCGTCGGCGAGAATGCCAAGCCCGACGATCTCGAAGTCAATCCGATGAAGACCAAGGCGCTGACCAACTTCCGCGTCAGCGGCAAGGACGACACCGTGCGCCTGACCCCGCCCAAGCGCGCGACGCTTGAGCAGGCGATTGCCTATATCGACGATGACGAGTTGGTCGAAGTGACGCCCAAGTCGATCCGGCTGCGCAAGCGCTATCTCGACGCGAATGACCGCAAGCGTGCGAGCCGGGCCAAGCTGCAAAGCTGAGCCATTGCTAGCCGATGCGAAAGGGGCCGGGCGCGCAAGCGTCGGGCCCCTTTTTCGTGGGCGCTTCTCAGCGTCTTTTGGGAGGCTGCACCCCCTCCCGTTCGCCCTGAGCTTGTCGAAGGGCAGCGTGCCAAACGTCCAGCATGGCTTTGTGGCACGCAGGGCTTCGACAGCCCCGGATCAAGTCCGGGGCCGAACGAAGGGATGGGCGCGGACCTCGAGTACGTACGCAGCTGCGTCCAAGCCGTTTGACCGTGCCGGGAACGCGGATAGAAATCGAGCATGGCTTACGAAACGGCAAAGTTCATCCACATCCTCGGCATCATCATGCTGCTCGGGAACGTCACCGCGACCGCGATCTGGAAATTCTTTGCCGATCGCAGCAAGGACCCGAAGATCGTCGGCTTCGGGCAGCGCCTCGTCACATTGACCGACTGGAGCCTCACCGTCTGGGGGGCTGCGTTGACAATGATCGGCGGCTACGGCGCTGCCGCGATCGCGCAGATCGATCTCGTGTCCGAACGCTGGCTGCTGCTCGGCCAGATCCTGTTCGTGGCCTCGGGCGCGCTGTGGATCGGTATCTTGGTGCCACTGCAAGTGCGCCTGGCGCGGATGGCGCGCACCTTCGAGTCGGGCGACGCCATTCCGGATGCCTATTGGCGGGCGAGCCGGACGTGGTTCATCGTTGGCCTGCTGATCACCGTTCCGCTGGTCGCCGCCGCCTGGGTGATGGTCGCCAAGCCAAGCTGAGCTACTCCGCGGCCGATCCCAATTGCGCGATCGCGTCCCATTCCGCGGCGCGCACCGGCGATACGCTGAGCCGCGACTGACGCAGCAATTCCATGCCGGCAAGGCGCGGCTCGGCCTTGATCGCGGCGAGCGTCACCGGCCGTGCGAGCGGGGCGCGCGGGGCGATCTCGACCGACACCCAGCGGGCTTCCTCGCCATCCTGCTGCGCTGTGCGCGTCACTTCGACCGTGCCGACGATCTCCTTGGGCTTGCCACTGTGATAGAAAAAGCCGCGGTCACCGATCTGCATCGCCTTCAAATGCAGCGCCGCCGCAGCGTTGCGCACGCCGGTCCATTCGGTTCGGCCCTCGGCGACCAAATCGTCCCAGCTATAGGTCTCGGGTTCCGATTTCAGCAGCCAATCGGCCATAGCGGGCATCCTCCTTTGCTGAACGCCGGGTAAACCTGCCGTTCCGCACGCATTCAGGGCGACTCGGTTAGTCGATGTAACAGGCTATCCCATTGGTGCGTTGTTTGGCGATGCATGCGGGGCTGCTGGAGCGAGGAGATTTTGCAGTGAACAGTGTCATGAAGAAGATCGGTCTCGCGGTGGCGCTTGGCGCGACCGCGTTGACGGCAGCGGCCCCGGCCGAAGCGCAGCGTTGGGGCGGTGGTTATGGCGGCGGGTATCGCCATCATGACCGCGACAATGGCGGCACCGCGATTGTCGCGGGCATCGCCGGCCTCGCGATCGGCGCGGCGATCGCGTCCAACCGTCGGGATCGCTATCGCGACGATTATTATCGCGAGCGCGGGTTCGATCCCTATTATGACGACAACTACTATCGCTCGCACAATTATTATCCGAGCGACGGTTATTACGCCTATCAGCGTCGCGACTATTATGACCGGTGCTATGTCGAGCGCCGCTATGATCGCTATTACGATCAGGTCGTGCGCGTCCGCGTTTGCCGCTAATCGGATTTCGTCATCAAGAAACGGCGCGGGGCGCGATCCCCGCGCCTTTTTCGTGTCTGGCGTCGGCCCGCGATTTGCGTCATGAGCCGCGATCATGAGCGACACAGATCTCCCACCCGACCGCCTCTCCTCCAACCCGCGCAGCCCGCATTATGACGAGGCCGTGCTGGCCCGCGGCATCGGCATCCGCTTCAAGGGGCTGCAACGCACCGATGTCGAGGAATATAGCCGTTCCGAGGGCTGGATCCGCGTCGCGCTCGGCAAGAAGGTCGATCGCCACGGCAACCCGCTGACGCTGAAACTGTCGGGCGAAGTTGAGTCGTTTTTCGAAAATCCGGCACCGGGCGGTGACGACTCCAACGCATAAGCCCCTCCCCTGAAGGGGAGGGGAGTACGTCAGTGCACGAACCGCGCCACCACATCCCGGTAACTGCGCGACACCTTCACCTGCGCGTTCGATTGCAGCACCAGAAAGCATTCGCCATTGGTGTGCGGCTTCACCTCTTTCACCAGATCGAGGTTGACGATGGTCGAGCGGTGGACGCGCTGGAAGCGGCGCGGGTCGAGGCGGCGTTCGAGGTCCTTCATCGTCTCGCGCAGCACCAGCGAATTGTCGCCGGTCTTGATCACCATATAATCGCCCGCCGCCTCGATCAGTTCGATCGTGTCGACATCGACGCGGAAGATCTGGCCGCGATCCTTGATGTTGATGAGCTTTTCAAAGCGGTTGGACGAGACATGCTCGGCATCGCCCAGCGTCTCGACCGAATCGGGCGCGATCTCGGCAATCACTTCCTTGAGGCGGTCGGCCTCCTCGACGCCGCGCTTCTCGGTCAAGCGCTGCCGCACGCGGTCGAGCGTGTCGGCCAGGCGCGATTCCTCCACGGGCTTCATCAGATAATCGACCGCGTCGGTCTCGAACGCCTTCAGCGCATGATCGGAATAGGCGGTGACGAAGACGAACAATGGCGGTTCGACCTCCATCAGCCCTTGCACGACCGAAAAGCCGTCAAAGCCCGGCATCTGAATATCGAGGAAAACGAGGTCGGGCTTGTTGGTCTTGATCGAACGGATCGCTTCGCGGCCGTTCTGGCAGGTATCGATGATTTCGACATCGTCATGCGCGGCAAGGCGCAATGCGAGGCCCTGAGTAGCGAGTTTTTCGTCATCGACGAGGATGGTGCGGATCGTCATGCAGAGTCTTTCCTAGGTTCCTCGAACTGGAACGGGATTTCAATTTCGACCCCAAAACCGCCCCCCGGGATCGATCGCGTCTCGAAACTATGATCGGGCCCGTAAGCCTGAGCCAGTCTCTCCCTGATATTGGCGAGCCCAACCCCGGTTGAAAGGGACTGAATCGCCATCGAAACGCTTGACCGGTTCTTCGCCTCGTTCAACCCGGGGCCGGTATCGGATACGACGATCTGCACCCGATCCCCGGCGAGCCGCGCGACGACGGCGATTTCGGCGCCGTCTTCCTGCGGCGTTACCGCATATTTAATCGCATTCTCGACCAAAGGTTGCAGCAGCAGTGACGGCAGCCGCGCCTTGGCGACGCGCGGATCGAGCTCGAAGCTCGGGCGCAAGCGTTCCTCGAAGCGCATCTTTTCGATTTCGAGATA
>NZ_JBBATX010000034.1:12623-23989 GCF_040398505.1 Sphingomonas sp.
AGCACCAGCGGCAGCGTCAGCCCCGGCGCGGAATCCCCCACGAACGAAAACGAAAAGGCGTCGAGCACGGCGTAGAGCAAGGTTGCCACGGCCAGCGTCAACACCGTCAGCACCGCCATCGCGAGGCGCGGCTGGCGGCGGTAATAATGGTACAGCGACGAGAGCAGCAGCGTGACGCTATACCCGATGATCGATTCGAACACGACGGGCACCAGCCGCTTCAAATCCTCGGCCCCGGCGATGCTCGACACGGTCGAAACGCCTCGCAGGATCAGATACCCGCTCCACCCGACCGCTTGCAGCGTCCAGAAGGCACGGCTCTTGTCTTCGAAGAAAGGCCGCGAGAAAATCGCGGGGCGGGTGAACAGCGGCATACCTGCCTTCTAGACCGGCTGGGATCGATGCGCAAAGCGGGGTATGCTATTGCGGACTCCCGTCCCTGGAAGGGAGGGGACGGGGGTGGGTTTGTATGGGGGGAGGGCAGACGCCGCCTCGGGCCAACCCACCCCCGACCCCTCCCTCTCAGGGAGGGGAGGAAGAAAAAAGGAGAGAGCCATGAACCACCAGCCCGAACGCGCGCAGTTCACCGCGATGGAACACGGCACGAAAGAGGATTGGACGCTGATCTCGGGCCATTTCGGTCAGTTCGCGCGTACCCTGCCGAGCCGCGTGCTGACGCATTTGAGCTTGCTCGACGGCGATTATGGCGGTTTCCCGGTCGACCGGCTGCAGCATTCGCTCCAGACCGCGACGCGCGCGCACCAGGACGGGCGCGATGAGGCCTATGTCGTGATGGCGCTGCTGCACGATATTGGCGATACGCTCGGCACCTATAACCATCCCGAGATCGGGGCGGCGATGCTGCGGCCGTTCGTGTCGGAGGAACTGCACTGGATCGCCAACACGCACGGCGTGTTCCAGGGCTATTATTTCTTCCACTACATCGGCAGCGACCGTGATCTGCGCGAGCAGTATCGCGGCCACCCGCATTTCGAAGCGTGCGCCGAGTTTTGCGAGAAATACGATCAGGCGGCGTTCGACCCGGCCTATGACAGCGCCCCGCTCGCTTTCTTCGAACCGATGGTCGGGCGCGTTTTCGCGCGGCCGATCACCTCGATTTATGCGAAGATCGGGGATGCGGCGGCCTGACCTTCGGCTTTTTCAGAACGCGGACATAAAAAAGGCCGCCGTCCCATCCGGGACGGCGGCCAATTTTGTAGCGCCGGTTCGACTTAGAACTGGGCGTTGAGCGTCACGATGACGGTGCGCGGCGTACCGATCTGCGCGAACGGCACCGAAGTGTTGGTGGTCGACCCACCCGAGAAGCCGCCAACGTAGAATTTGTTGAAGACGTTCTGCAGGTTGAACTGGAGGTAGGTCTTGTCGTTCAGACCGGCCCAGCCCATCGACAGCCGCGCGTCGAGATCGACCAGCGTGTAGCCGGGTGCATAGGGGTTATACGCCGTATACTGGAAGCCACGCGTGCCGGCAAAGGTCGCCGCCGTGTTCGCCGCGGTCGGGCAGATCTGGTTGACCAGCGAGGCGGTGCAACCGATCGTCGCGATGTTCTGGTCGTTCAGGTAACGACGGCCATAGCGCTTTGCCTGGACGCCGAGTTCGACCGGCCCGAGCTTACCCTGCGCGCGCGCGCCGAACGAATAGACCGAAGCCCCCGATTCACGCTTGCCCGCCGTGTACGCGAAGATCGGATCGCCGACAGTGGCGCAGTTGATCGTCGTGTTGGTGGTGCAATTGCCGATCTGGATGTTGTTCTTGATGTCCGACTTCAGATACGAACCGAAGAGATGGAGCAGGATCTCCGGGATCGGACGGAAATCGAGGCTGCCATCGATGCCATATTTATCGACGCGGCCGAGGTTGCGGTAGATCGACTGCTGCGTGTCAGGATCGAACGCGCTGGCCAGACGGTTGGTGAAGCGCGTGTACCACGGACCGACTTGGATCTGCAGTTGGCGGGTATTGTAGCGGATGCCGGCGTCAAAATTGTCGGTGGTTTCAGGCGTCGGGTTCGCCTGCGTGGTGGTGCGGTTATAGAAGAACTGGTTGTAAAGATTGTCCGTACCCGGAACCGACAGACCCTTCGAATAGCTGCCGTAGACTGAGACCGCATCGGCCGCCTTGAAGGTGAAGCCAACGTTCGGCAGCACGCGGCTGTAGGTATAACGACGCGTGGCGGGAGGAGCGAACGATCCGGCAACGGTCAGGCCGGTTGCGGCGTTGACCGTGTAGGGGTTCGCTGCGGCGATTTCACCCTGTAGCGTAGTGTTGCGGCCGAAGCACTCGACGGAACCGCCCGCGCTGCTGGCGAAGCAATATTGGTTCAGGTCACGGCGATAGAACGGGGCACGAATACCGATCGAAACGCTGAGCTTCTTGTCGAGGAACAGACCACGATACTCGCCTGAAACTTGGTTAAGCGTGGCGTAAGAGAGGCGATCGCGCTTCTGCAGGATCTCGCCATTGGCTGCGAGGATCGGGTTATTGAGCGGGAATACGTCAGTCGGGAAGCCGTTGGTCTGCAGCGCATTGATTTCGCCGGTCTGGCGATGACGACCGCGGTCGAAGGTGTAACCAACGCGGACGGTCTGGCCCTCGGCAAAATCCCAGCGCAAGTTGGCGATCACGCCATAGCGGCGCGTCTGGGTCGTGCTCGGCGCGAGAACGTTGACAGTGTCAAGCAGATCGCCGTCACCGTTGAGGTCCTTGCCGACGAACGGGTTGCCCGCGAAATAGCCGAGGCGGCAGGTGTTGGTTGCCGAATTCGGGACATTGGCGCAAGAAGTCGGAGTGCCGCTTGTAGCGGCCGTGCCGCCCGCCGGGTTGATGTCACGGAAGCCTTCGCGCGCAGTGACGGTGCCGCCACCGTTCGCCAAAACATATTGGAAGCTCGGATCGACCGTCAGGACGAGGCCGCTTGCCAGCGTGAAGCGCGAGTTGATGCGGATGCTGCCGGTGTTCGACGGGTTATAACGCTCGTCGAAGCTGGTGCCGCAAGCCGTGCCGTTGTTCGACGCGCCCGGGGCAACGATGTTGGCAGGTGCGTCGGCGACGCCGGGGGTGCCTGCTCCGATCGTGCAGCGTTCAATATGATACGGAATTTCGCTGCCGCTGAGCGGGAAACGGTTAAAGGAGCTGTTCGTACCTGCGGTACGCGCTGCGCCGGTGAGGAGCGTCGGGTTCAGCGCCGACCCAGGAGCAGCAATGCTCTGCGTGTAGATATTGGTGTCGCTGCGCAGCGGTGCCGAACCGCCGAAATTGTTGCGGTTCTCATTGTAGTTGCCGGCGACCGAAATGAAGTCACCATTGCTGCCGAGCGGCTGATAGATCCGGGCGTTGAACTGTTGCTTGTCGATCTTGCCGAAATCGTTGACGAACCAGTCGTTGGTCGCCTTGCTGGCCGAGAACCACGCCTTGGTACCGAAGGAGGTGAACTCACCGGTGTTGATAAGGCCGAAGACGCGGAAAAAGCTGAAATCGCCGACCGAGCCGACGAGCCGTACGCCGAAATCCTTGGTCGGGACGCTCGTGCGATAATTAACGGTCGAACCAGTCGCCGCCGCGGTCGGGCTGTCGACATCGGTCGAGCCATAGCTGACATTGACGTTCTCGATCAGCTCAGGGTCGAGCTGCTGGTTCGAATAGAGCGCGTAGTTGCCGGTGTCGTTGAGCGGGATGCCGTCGAACGAGAGCGAGATGCGCGACGCATCGAAACCGCGGATGTTGAGCGTGCCGCCGGCCGAACCGAACGGATCGTTATTCTGAAAATTGACGCCTGGCAGCTGGTTGATCGTGTCCAGGATCGTCTGGCCCGGGGTCTGGCGCGAAATGAACGCCTGGTCGAGCTGACCCTTCGCCTTGGACGTGTCGGGGATCTGGACGCCGTTAATGCCCTTGGTCGAGCTCGCGGTGACGATAATGTCGGCGCCGCTCTTGTCGAAATCGACCGAACCGGTCGACTGCGCGAACGCGACGCCCGGAATCAGCAACGCGGCAAACGCCACGCTCGTGCAAAGCTTCATCTTCATAATAGTCCCCTTAGAATCTCGTAACCGCGCGGGGGCCGGCATTACAAACCGTACCACCCCATCGCGATTGCCCCATGCACGCGATATATTTCGGTTGGATGACAGTCGAGTCATGTTGACCGGAGTCATGACAAAGGATTCATGTTGCGTTGCAAAAAGGCATCACAATCAGACCGTTTCGCGATTATCGCGCGGCGGCGACGATCTCGGCCCAGCGCGCTTCGTCGATCACCGAAACCCCTAAATCTGCAGCTTTTTTAAGCTTGGATCCGGCCCCCGGCCCGGCCACGACCAAGTCGGTCTTGGCCGAGACCGAGCCCGCCACGCGCGCGCCCAGCGTCTCGGCTTGCGCCTTGGCTTCGTCGCGGCTCATCGTCTCGAGGCTGCCGGTGAACACCACGGTCTTGCCGCTGACCGGCGACTCGCGGATGTTCGAGACATACGCGAGCGGCGACACTTCGCCGAGCAGATCCGCCCAGGCGTCGCGGTTATGCTGTTCGGCGAAGAAATCGACCAACGCCTCGGCGACGACCGGGCCGACACCGTCAACCGATTCGAGTTCGGCGCGGGCATCGGGGGTTTCGTGCGCAGCGCTGGCGATTTCGGCGATGCGCGCGACCGTGCCGAACGCCTTGACCAGATCGCGTGCGGTGACTTGCCCGACATGGCGGATGCCGAGCCCGAACAGGAAGCGCGCCGGGTCGGGCGCGCGCTTTGCCGCTATTGCGGCCAGCAGATTCGCCGCCCACACCCGGCCATCCTTCTTGCGCGCGAGCAATTGCGCTTCCGTGAGCCGGAAGATGTCGGCCGGGCTGTGGATCAGCGCGTCATGGAAGAAATCCTCGATTTGCTTGAGCCCGAGGCCTTCGATGTCGAGTGCTGCACGGCTGACGAAGTGGCGCAGCCGTTCGATCCGTTGCGCCGGGCAGATCAGCCCGCCGGTGCAGCGGATATCGACCTCGCCGTCTTCGCGCACCGCGTCGGACTTGCATTCGGGGCAGACGGTGGGGAAGGGCCAGGCACCACGGCTGGGATTGGGCGTGCAATTCACGACGATTTGCGGGATCACGTCGCCCGCGCGCTGCAGCACGACGCGGTCGCCGGGCCACACACCAAGCCGTGCGATCTCATCGGCATTGTGCAGCGTCGCATTGGTGACCACCACGCCGCCGACCGTGACCGGGGTCAGCCGTGCGACGGGGGTGAGCTTGCCGGTGCGACCGACTTGGATGTCGATCCGCTCGAGCGTGGTCTCGGCGCGCTCGGCCGGGAATTTGTGCGCGAGCGCCCAGCGTGGCGCCTTGGCGACTGCGCCCAACCGCGCCTGCCAGTCGAGCCGGTCAACCTTATAGACGACGCCGTCGATATCGAACGGCAAGTCGGCGCGCTGATGCTCGATCGCGGAGTACTGCGCGAGCGCCTGCTCGATCCCGTCGCAGCGGATCAGCACATCGCTGACCGGCAGGCCCCAGGCGGCGATCGCCTGCATCACCCCGAACTGCGTGTCGGCCGGCAGCGTCGACGTCTCGCCCCAGCCATGCGCGAGGAAGCGCAGCGGGCGGCTCGCCGTGACCGCTGCATCTTTCTGGCGGAGCGATCCGGCGGCGGCGTTGCGCGGGTTGGCGAATTGCCGCGCCTCCTTGGTGCTATCCTCCGCCTCGGCCAGCAGCCGCGCGTTGAGCGCGGTGAAATCGGCCTTGGCCATATAAACCTCGCCGCGGATTTCGAAAATGTCGGGGGCGTCGCCGCTCAGGCGCGCCGGAATATCGCCGATCGTCGCGACATTGGCGGTGACGTCCTCGCCGACCTGACCATCGCCACGCGTCAGCGCCTGCACCAGCCGCCCGTGTTCGTAGCGCAGCGAACAGGACAGGCCGTCGATTTTGGGCTCGGCTGTCAGCGCGACCGGGGCATCCTCGGGCAGATTGAGGAAACGCCGCACGCGCGCGACGAATTCGGACGCCTCATTGGGGGAGAAACCATTCTCCAGGCTCATCATCGGCCGGGCGTGCGCCACCTTGGCGAGATGCGCGGCGGGCGCTGCGCCGACGACCAGCGAGGGCGAATCGGTGCGGACGAGATGCGGGAAAGCCGCCTCGATCGCGGCGTTGCCGCGCGTCAGCGCGTCATAGTCGGCATCCGAAATCTCGGGCGCGTCGTCGGTGTGATAGGCGCGGTTATGGTGCGCGATCTCCGCCGCCAGCCGCGCCAGTTCGGCGGCTGCATCATTGTCGGTGGCGGGGAGGGGGGTGCTCATGCCGCTTTGGTAGCGGAGGGCGGCGATGAGATTCAAGACGCGTTCGTCATGCTTCCCGTTCGCCCTGAGCCTGTCGAAGGGCTGCGTGCCACACGTCGGACATCGTTTGTGGCACGCAGGGCTTCGACAGGCTCAGCCCGAACGGGGTGTGGAGGACAGAACGACCCTAATCCTCGCTCGCATCCATTTCGGCGACGTGCTTGGCTTCCTCATTGACCGAGCGGCGCTCGGCGGTTTTTTCGGCGCGCGTCGCCATTTCGTCCCACGCCTTGGCGGCACGCAGGAAACGGCTGCGAACATTGTCGAGCGTCGCGGCGGATGCATCGGACTCGGCCTGGCGGGCACGGTCGCGATAGAAAAGGGCGGTGGTGTTCGTCGGAGGTCTCCGCGACAATGTGAGGACAAGCAAGGGTGTCGCCGTCGCCGCAAAGCAGACGCGCGCGACACCCCGTTCAGATTGCGAAATTACGCCTGGGCGAGCTTGACCGCCGACATCTTGCCGCGACGGTCCTCTTCCAGCTCGTACGAAACGCGCTGGTCACGATCGAGCGTCGCCATGCCGGCGGCTTCAACCGCACTGATATGGACGAACGCATCGCCGCCGCCGCCCTCGGGCGCGATGAAACCATAACCTTTGTCGGCGTTGAAGAATTTAACGGTGCCGATAGCCATAACTGATTCCTTTGGTCCCGGCTCCGCCCGTCTGGGGCGTGCCGAATGGGGCCGAGATCGAAGACGGATGCGTCGTCCGGCCCCGGCCGGCGCATCCGATTGCTGTAGGTCACCGGCGCGCGGGTAATCCGCAGCGACGAGGCCGACCGAAAAGGGGGAAGCGAGAGAGCAAGACCGCGCATCCGATGCCAGGCAAGCGGGAGCGCAGCAGGTCTCTCAGCCGCGCGATGCTTGGGGGCAGACTCGCACGATGAATTTGTCATAGCAGATCGTTACGGGATTGTCGCGGGATTTAGCGGGCGGCGGATTGTCTGCTGCCTCCCCTCCCTTTGAGGGAGGGGAGAAGAAAGAACGGAGTAGGGCTCACGCCGTCTCCAGCAACCGCTCGGCCTGCGCCCTCGCTTCGGGCGTGATCGTTGCCCCCGACAGCATCCGCGCGATTTCCTCGCGGCGCGCGGCCTCGTCGAGCGCGGTCACCCCGGTGCGCGTCACCGTCCCGTCATGGCTCTTGGCGATTAGCAGATGATGCCCGCCGCGCGCCGCCACTTGCGGGCTGTGCGTCACGACAAGCAATTGCGTGCCGCCCGCCAGCCGCGCGAGCCGCTCGCCGATCGCGCTCGCCACCGCGCCGCCGACGCCGCGGTCGATTTCGTCGAAGATCATCGTCGCTGCCCCGCCTTGCTCGGCGAGCGCGACCTTCAGCGCGAGGATGAAACGCGACAATTCGCCGCCGCTCGCGATCTTGACCAGCGGCGCGAACGGCGCGCCGGGGTTGGTCGAGATTTCGAATTCGACGCGGTCCTTGCCCGCCGCGGACCAATTCTCCCGCGCAGCCGGTGCGACTACGGTGCAGAAGCGTGCCGCATCCAGCTTCAGCGGCACGAGTTCACCCTTCACCGCCGCATCGAGCCGCAGCGCAGCTTCGCGCCGCGCGGCACTCAGCGCGTCCGCCGCCGTATCGTAACGCGCCCGCGCTGCCGCGAGTTTGGCCTCCAGCGCCGCAAGGCCCTCTTCCCCCGCTTCCAACGCCGCCAGCTTGCCCGCCAATTCGCTCGCCAGCTCGGCCAGATCATCGGGCTGGACGCGGTGTTTGCGCGCCATGCCGCGCAGTTCGAACAGCCGCGTCTCATCCTCTTCCAGCGTCGCCGGATCGAACCACAGATCGGCCTTCGCCGTGCGCAGCCGGTCCTCGGCGACCGCCCCCTCGATCACCGCGCGATCGATCGCCGCGAGCGCATCGGCAAAGGCGACGTGGTCGCCCGCAATCCGCTCGAGCACGCGCGCCGCCTGGCGCAGCTGCGATAGCCCGCCATCCGATCCTTCGAGCCAATTCTCGATCGCGGCGAGATCCTCGGCAATTTTCTCGGCGCGCTGCATCGTGCGGCGACGCGCGGCAAGGGTCTCCTCCTCGCCCGGCTCGGGCGCGAGCGCGCGCAGTTCGCCAACGGCATGTTCGAGCCAGTCGCGGTCGCGCTGCGCGGTATCGATGTTCGCCCGTGCCGCCGCCAGTGCCCCCTCGGCCTCGCGCCACGCTTTGTAGGCGGCCGCCGTCGGAGCGGCATCGACGCGCCCGAACGCATCGAGCAAGGCGCGGTGGCCGCGCGCGTTGAGCAGCCCGCGATCATCATGCTGGCCGTGGATTTCGACCAGCCAGGTCGCCAATTCGCGCAGTAATCCGGCCGAGGCAGGCTGGTCGTTGACGAACGCGCGGCTGCCGCCATCGGCTTTCACGATGCGGCGGATCAGCAAAGGTTCGCCCGGATCGAGATCGAGGCCATTCTCGCTGAGCAAAGCGGCGATCGGCCCGTCGGCGGGTGGCGTATCGAAGGTCGCGGTGACGACGGCTTGCGCCGCCCCTTGCCGCACCAGCCCGGCCTCGCCGCGCGCGCCGAGCGCGAGACCGAGCGCATCGAGCAGGATCGACTTGCCCGCGCCCGTCTCCCCGGTCAGCACACCTAACCCTGCGCCGAATTGCAGATCGAGCGCTTCGATCAGCACGACGTCACGAATGGCGAGAGAGTTCAGCATCGTGCCGCCCCCTTTATCCGAGCTTTACGTGTTCCGGTATCGTTCTTTTCGCAATTCCCGCAGCGACGATGCCGCGCTGCTGCGAAAGCCAGCGCCGAGGGTCGTGAGCGCGACATGCGGGGCGCTGGATTCCTGCTTTCGCAGGAAAACCTACAACGCCGATTCCGCTCAATTGCCCGGATTGGGGTTGCCCGGGTTGGTCGACGAGCTTCCGACGGGTGCCGCGCTGGTGTCGCGCTTGAATTCGCGGTTTTTCTTGGGAGTCACTTGTGCCGGGGTCCCCGTATTGGGCACGACCGGTTCACCCGTCGCGATCGCCGCCACCGCGACCGGGGGGTGCTCATTCGACAATTTATAGGCGCGCGCATACCACGTCGTACCGGGATAGTTCGCGCCGAGCACGGCGGTGGATTTGCGCGCTTCATCCGGCACGCCGAGCGCCAGATAGGTCTCGGTCAAGCGCATCAGCGCCTCGGGCGTGTGCGTCGTCGTCTGATAGTCGTCGACCACCTTGCGGAAGCGCCCGGTCGCCGCGAGCCACTGCCCGCGTGTTTCGTAAAAGCGCCCGATCTCCATTTCCTTGCCGGCCAGATGGTCGCGCACGAGATCGACCTTGAGCCGCGCGTCGGCGGCATAGCGCGTATTGGGGTAGCGCCGCATCAACTCGCCGAGCGAATCGAGCGCTTGCTGCGTGATCTTCTGGTCGCGCGTGACGTCGCTGATCTGTTCGTAATAGCCGAGCGAGATGAGATAATAGGCATAAGGCGCATCGCGGTTGCCGGGATGGACCGAGAGGAATCGCTGCGCCGACTGGATCGACGCGGTATAATCATGCGCCAGATAATAACTAAAGGCGCTCATCAACTGCGCGCGGCGTGCCCATACCGAATAGGGATGCTGCCGCTCGACTTCGTCGAACAACAAAGCGGCGAGCTTATACTCTTTATTGTCCAGACGCTTGCGTGCGGCGCTATAAAGCGTGCCAAAATCGCGCGCGACGTATGGGATGTCGCCCTTGGTGCGGTTGCGCGCGCAGCCGGTGGTGACGAGCGCGGATCCCGCGATCAGGACGACCGCGAGGCTGCGGACGAGGGGCGAGCGGGTAAGGGAGGTACGCATCGGGGCCGGTCTTAGCGCAAGCGCGCATCGGCAAACAATCCTTTTCGGCGAACGGATCGCTTGGCCCGAACGGTGCGTTGCTCTAATCCTTGCCTGACTGGAGATCGCGCACCGTGACCGCAACCCTGCTCGCCACCAAACGCGTCGAAAAGCCCTGGGGCCGGACCCATTTGTGGCCCGGTTTCGCCGATCCCGCACCCGGCGGGGAGAAGGTCGGCGAAGTGTGGTTCCAGACGCCGCATGCCGGCGAACCCGAATTGCTCGTCAAATATCTCTTCACCAGCGAGAAATTGTCGGTGCAGGTCCACCCCGACGATGCCCAATCGCAAGCGGCGGGCTATCCGCGCGGCAAGGACGAGGCGTGGCTGATCCTCGCCGCCGAACCCGATTCGACGATCGCGATCGGCACGCTGGCGCCGATGACCCAGGAGGAATTGCGCGCCGCCGCGCTCGACGGATCGATCGCGCACAAGCTCGACTGGAAACCAGTCAAAGCGGGTGACTTCATGTACAACAAGGCCGGCACGATTCACGCGATCGGGGCGGGGATAACCTGCGTCGAAATCCAGCAGAATGTCGATCTGACCTACCGCCTCTACGATTATGGCAGCGACCGCGAATTGCACCTCGACGCCGGCGTCGCGGTGGCGGATGCGGTGCCGTTCGTGCCCTTGCCGACGCCGGTTGCGGATGGCGGAGATCGACAGATACTCGCCGAGGGCCCGAAATTCGTCGTCGAACGCTTCGCTGGCGGGCACCGCGTGGTTGATTTGCCCGCTGGCGTCATCGGCTGGTTGGTGCCCGTCGCGGGCGCCGGGGCGGTCGATGGCGTGGCGTGGAAAGCGGGCGAATGCCTGATGCTGATCGGCCGCTGCGAGATCGCAGCGGATGCCGGGAGCGACCTGTTGCTGGCCTATCCGGGGGACCGGCGGATTTAGCGGAGGAAGTCGGACGGCTGGTTTCGGCGCCGCTGATGATAACGTTTCCAAGCGCTTTGAAGCAAACGCGCCGCGTCTAGGCCGCTCACCCCGCGTAAGGGGAGCGCACAGCCGTTGCATTTTAAGCGCTACCGCGCCATTTATTCCTCATGAGAACGCAATCACGATTCTTGGCCGTGTTCCATGTTGCGATAAACAGTGCGTCTACCATCGGATTGCTTGCAACATTCTCCAGCGTTTCTGGGGCCTTTATTAAAATTGGCTCATGGGCGGATGGCTCATATGTCGCTGCGTTTGTCTCCATCA
>NZ_JBBATX010000035.1:0-23972 GCF_040398505.1 Sphingomonas sp.
GCCTATCGCTACCAGATCCCGCGCGATGCCGATCGCTACTTCGGTGTGACGGGTCGCGTGAACTTCTGATCTCGGACCAAAGCCCTCTCCCGCCTTCGCGGGAGAGGGCTTCAATTCCGTCAGTGCGCCGCGACGAAACCGTCGCCGCGCTCGCTTTCGTCGATCGGCACGATACGCGGGATCAGCAGATGGATCGCGAGCAGCGCGGTCAGATATGACCCCGCGCAAATCGCCAGCGCCGGCGCATAGCCCCAGCCGTGCGCCAGTGCGTAGGCCTGAAACTGGATCATCCCGACCGAGCCGAGATTGCCGCAGAATGCCGCAATCCCGATCCGGCTCCCGACCGATCGCGCCGGCGTGATGTCAGTCGTCACGCCGAAGACGTTGGTCGAAAACCCTTGATGCGCGAACAAGACGAGGCCGAGCAGCAATGCCGCCGACCATGGGCTCGACACACTCTGGACGAACACCACCGGCAGTACGAGCAACGCATAGCCCAGCATCGTGGTTTTCCGCGCGCGATCCACGCTCCACCCCGCCGCCATCAGCCGAGAGGGCACGAAGCCGCCAGTCAGCGCGCCGCACGCCGCCATGACATAGACCAAGGCGACCGGCAGGCCGAGCGTGCCCTGCGGCATCCCGAACAGCCGGTGGAACAGATCGGGCAGCCATAGCAGCATGAAGAACCACACTTGATCCGACAGCACCTTCGCGATCGCGATCGCCGCGGTCTCGCGGCTGCGCAGCACGCTCAGCCACGGCACGGGTGCCGGGGCGACGGCGTCGAGCGCGACCGGCTTGATCCTGAGCGCGAACCATACTACCACCCAGATGAGCCCCAGGCCGCCCGCGACCAGAAACGCCGCTTGCCACCCGAACGCCACCGCGAGCGCCGGGATGAACAAGGGCGTCACGATCGCGCCGATATTGGGCGCGGTATTGCCGATGCCCAACGCGATCTGCCGGTCCTTATGGTTGAAATAGGTCGCCGCCGATTTGACCGCGGCGGGCGTGCCGACCGATTCGGCCATGCCGAGCACGATCCGCGCGGCGAAAAAGGCGGGGACCGACGTCGCAAAGGCGTGCGCCATCCCGGCGAGACTCCAGATCAGCACGCCGAGCGCGAACCCCAGCCGCAAGCCGACGCGATCGAGGAACCAGCCGGTCCCGAGAAAGGCGAACGCGGTGGCGATCTGGAACGCGGTGCCCATGTTCGCATAATCCTGATCGGACCATTGGAACTGCGCCTCCAGCGTCGGTTTCAGCAAAGCGAGGATTTGCCGGTCGACATAATTGAGCATGATCGCAACGAACACCATCGCCACGATGATCCAGCGCGCCGCCCCACCCCTGATCCCAAATGCCATCCGAATCCGCTCCCGTCTTTTTCTTGAGACAACGTTGTCAGATCGAGGGCGCTTGCGCTAGACCCCACGCTCCGTCACCCCGGCCTTGTGCCGGGGTCCACCGCGCCGCAATGACTTGCAGGTCCGGTGTGCGGCACGGTGGATGCCGGAACAAGTCCGGCATGACGAGTGGGATCGAATGGCAACCAAATACCCGAAACGCCCGCTGCCGATGGCCGCCGATCTTTACGGCGATCTCTACAGCGCCATCGAAGCCGCGCCGAAGCGTGACTGGCGCGGCTATCTCCCCGGCCTCATCGTGGTCGCAATGGGGACGCTGGCGGCAGGGTTTCTGTCGGATCATTATGGCGTGCCGCTGACGCTGATGGCGCTGCTGATCGGCCTCGCGCTCAACTTCCTGAGCGCCGATGCGCGCCTCACGCCTGGCCTCGCCTTTGCCTCGCGCTCGCTGTTGCGCTGGGGGATCGTGCTGGTCGGGGTGCGAATCACCGCCGGGCAAATCATCGCGCTCGGCCCGGTCGCGTTGCTGTGCGTCGTGGCGATCGTCGCGGCGACGATCGGGGCGGGCGTTCTCGCTGCGCGCCGATTGGGGCAGGATAGCGCGTTCGGTGTGCTGGCGGGCGGCGCGGTGGCGATCTGTGGTGCTTCGGCGGCGATGGCGCTCGCCACGACGCTCGGCGAGAAACGCACCAGCCAGGCGCAGCTTACGCTGGTGCTGGTCGGTATTTCGGCGATGAGTGCTAGCGCGATGATGGTGTACCCGCTGGTCGCGCACGCCTTCCACATGAGCGACCTCAAGGCCGGGTTCCTGCTCGGCGCGGCGATCCACGATGTCGCGCAGGCCTTGGGTGCGGGCTATTCCTATTCGGACGGCGCGGGCGGGATTGCCGCGATCGTCAAGCTGACGCGCGTTGCGTTGCTGGCACCGGTGCTCGCGGTGGTGGCGATGTGCTTGCCCAAGGGAGAGGGTGCCGCGAAGGGGCCGGGGGTGCCGTGGTTCGTGATCGGCTTTTTCGTGCTGGCTGGGATCAACTCGTTTGGCGTGATCCCGGCGTTCGTCGCAGGCGGCGCGGAGAAGGCCGCGGCGGCAATGCTGGCGGCGGCGGTCACCGCGACCGCGATCCGCTCGCCGCTGGCGCAATTGCTCGAGGCCGGGCCGAAGCCGCTGATCATCATCGGGGTGGCGACGTTGGTGGCGTTCGGGCTGGCGCTGGCGGCGGCGTTGTTTCTGATCGGGTAAAAAGAAGAAGGTTGGTTCGCGCGGAGGCGCGGAGACGCGGAGGAGGAGGGGCGTCAGCCCTCAATTATCTTCGTTCGCCACAAGCGCTGGGCTGGAAGGTCTCCCGGCACATCCGCAAGAAAATCTCCGCGTCTCCGCGCCTCCGCACGAACCAACCTACTTTTTCTCTCAAACCGAACCCGTTGACTCACGCACCACCAGTTCGAACGCCACCTCACGCCGTTCGACCGGCGCGTCGGCGGCGCCGAGCAACAGATCCGCCGCCTGATACGCCATCACCCGCGTCGGCTGGCGGATCGTGGTGAGTGGCGGCCAGACGAACCCGGCGAGCGCGGTGTCGTCGAACCCGGCGACCGACAGCTGCCCCGGCACGCTGAGACCGCGGCGATGCGCGGCGGTCAGTGCGCCCGCTGCCATATCGTCGCTCGACGCGAAGATCGCCGTCGGCGGCGGGTTGAGCGCGAGTAATTCCTCTGCCGCCGCCGCGCCTGAGGCGAAATCGTAACTCCCCTCGCGCACCAAAACCGGGTCGAGCGCGATCCCGATCTGGCCGAGCGCTTTGGCATAGCCCTGCATTCGCTGCCCGCTCGTCGCATAGCTCGGATGCCCGGCGATGAAGCCGATCCGGCGATGCCCGAGGCCGAGCAGATGCGCCGTCATCGCTGCTGCCGCGGCTTCATTGTCGATGAAGGTTGAGGGCGCGAGCTCGGCGGCGCTGCCCGGCGACACGCGTACGAAGCGCACGCCGCGCTTGGCCAGCAAATCGAGCACCGCCGGATAATCCGACACGGGCGGGGTCAGGATCAACCCGTCGACATGCGTCGCCTCGACCAGATTTTCGATATCGTCGAGCAAGGTCGGGGAATTGCGGTCATAGGGCTGCGCGATCATCCGCACGCCGTCGAGCGCGCAGCGGTCGCGGATGCCCGATTGCATTTCGTATACGTAATAGGGGCTGGGATTGTCGCAAATCAGCGCGATCTGGAAACTGCGCTTCCCGGCGAGCGAGCGCGCCGCCATGCTCGGGCGAAAGTTCAGTTCGGCGACCGCCGCCTCGACCCGGGCGCGCGTTTCGGTGCCGACATAGCGTTCCTTGTTGAGCACGCGCGACACCGTCTTGATCGATACGCCCGAAACGCGCGACACGTCCTTGATCGTTACGCGCAAAACCAAAGCTCCCCGATGACCCCGCCGCCATCTGTGCCGCAGCGGGGCCGTCCGGGCAACCGTCAGGCCATCACATTGCGCCCGCGCCGCACGGTCGCGCTATGGCCGATGCTGGCGGCGGGGGTGCTGGTCTTGATCGTATCGACCATGATCCAGTCATTCGTCGCGCTGTCGGGGGTCAGCGTCATCGCCATATAACCGCGCCGCGACGTGTCGCACCATTTCAGCTCGGCATTCGCCCTTACCGCCGCGGCAGCGATCAGTTTGGGGTCGAGCGCGAAGGCCGATTCATAGCCCGGCGAGGTGACCCCGTGACCGGCGAATTCGACGCCCGCGGGCTTGCCATCCTGCCCAAGGTCGAACGCCCAGGCATTGTGGCTGTCGCCCGACAGCACGATCAGATTCGCGCCGACTGTCTGCGCAGCGTGCAGGAAGCGTGCGCGCGCGGCGGGATAGCCGTCCCAGCTGTCGAAGTTGAACGGCAGGCCGAGCTTGGCCGCTACCACGCCCGCCAGGATGCGGTTCTTGGCGCGCTCGCTCGCGGTCGCGGCGAGCCAGCCAGGGGCTTCGGGCGGCATGATCGTCCGCCCCATGACGGTGCCGAAGCCGACCACTTGCCAGCGCTGCCCGGCGCGCACCGATGTCGCGATCGCATGCGACAGCCAGCTTTCCTGCTGGCTGCCCATCATCGTCGCGGCCGGGTCCATCCACCCGCCGTCGCGGAACGCCTTCAGCGCGGCAATCGGGTCGGCTGCCCTGAACAAGGGCGCGACATCGGCTTGCTTGGTCCGCGCGAGCAAACGCGTCTCGGTCCGGAACAAGGTTGCCAGCGTGCCGACCTCATACGCCTTCCACGGCTCGTCCGAGACTGGCATCCATTCGCGATACGCCTGGATCGACGCGGCGCGGCGGGCCTTCCAGTCGCTTTCTTCGGCCTGGTGATTTTCCGCGCCACCTTCCCAACTGTCATTGGCCGATTCGTGATCGTCCCACTGCACGATCATCGGCAGTTTGGCGTGGAGCCGCTGGAGATCGGGGTCGCTGCGATAGCTGGCGTAGCGGATGCGGTAATCGGCGAGGTGGAGCAATTCGGTCGCGGGCAGCGGGACCCGCCCGGCGACCTGGTCCTTTGCCGCGGGATAATCGCCGGTCTTATATTCATAGAGATAATCGCCGAGGTGGATCGCGAGGTCGAGATCGTCGCGCGCAGCGGCATGGGCATAGGCGTTGAAGAAACCGTACGGCATGTTCGAGCAGGAGAAGGTCGCGGTGCGGAAGCGATCGACCGGGCCTTGCGGGAGGGTCTTGGTGGTGCCGACCGGCGAGAAGCTCCCGTCGGGGGCGACGAAGCGGAAATGATAGCGCCGGTTGGGCTTGAGGCCGTCGACCGTGATCTTGGCGGTGAAATCACGCCACGCGCCCGTGATCTGCGATCCACCGCTGACCACGCGCGCGAAATCGGGCGTTTCGGACAGCTCGACGCGGAGTTCGGCGCTGTCGCCGCTCGCGGGGACGTAGCGCGTCCATAGCAGCATCGTGTCGCTGCCCGGCTCGCCGCTTGCGACCGAATGGGTGAAGCCGCGTCCGCTCGTCACATTGGGGCTTTGCGCGAAGCCGGGCACTGCGAAGGCGCCTAATCCAAGCGATCCGGTCAGCAGGAAAGAGCGGCGGTCAAGGGCTACCATGTCGAGATCTCCTATCGGTCTGTTCGGGTGCTTGCCACTTGTCGATTGCATATCCGTGACGGATCGGAATAACGCAGATTGCCGGGGTGGCAACGCCCGTCGAGCGACGATTGGGGAGTGTGCGTGTGGCGACCGACAGCGAGACCGGTCCCGCTACAATCGCGCACACCCCGCGCCCCTTCGCCCTTAGCAATGCAGCAACGGCAGGGCTGATCCTGCTCGTCACGCTTGCCGCGCGGATCGCGACGCTGGGCAATCCCGTGATCGGCTTCGATGAGCAATTCTATCTGCTGGTCGGCGACCGGATGCTGCACGGCGCGCTGCCCTATGTCGACATTTTCGACCGCAAGCCGATCGGCCTGTTCCTGATCTATGCTGGGGCGCGGCTGCTCGGCGGCGAGGGTTTTGTCCAGTACAAGCTGCTGGCCGGGCTGTGTGTCGCGGCGACCGGCTACGGGGTCTACTGGACCGCGCGGCGCCACGTCGACTGGTTCGGCGCTGCGCTCGCGGCGATCGTCTACATTCTGTGGCTGAATTTTCTGGAGGGCGAGGGCGGGCAGGCGCCGATTTTCTACAACGCGCTGATGGTTGGGGCGGGGGCGTTATTGCTCTCAGCCGTGCCGCGCGCCGAGCGGCTGATCGCCAAGGGGACCGCGGCGCTGCTGTTGGTCGGGCTTGCGCTGCAGGTCAAATATAGCGTGCTGCTGGAGGGCGTGTATTTCGGCTGCGCGTTCCTGCTGCTCGCGCGGCGGCATGGGGTTTCGTGGACCCGCACCGCGCTGTTCGCCGCCGCGATGATCGCGCTGGCGCTGCTGCCGACGGCGCTTGCCGCGTTCTATTATGCGGCGATCGGCCAGTGGCAGGCCTTTGTTTTCGCCAACTTCCTGTCGGTGTTCGGGCAAACCAAAGGATCGTTCGTTCATGAGAGTGTCGGGCTGGCGAGCTTTGTCGGATTGTTCCTGCCGCTTATCATCGTCGGGCTGATCGGCCCGCGCATGCCCGCCACCGCGCCGGGCGCGCTCGAGCGGCGGTTTCTGCTCGGCTGGCTCGCCACCGCGATAGTCAGCGTTTTGGTCTATTGGCGTTTCGACGCGCCGCATTATGCTTTACCGATCCTGATCCCGGCGTGCGTGTTGCTCGCGACCGCACTCGCGGCGCGGCGGCGGCTGGCGATCGGGCTCGCCATCGTAGCGCTGGTGGCCGGGCAAATCGTGCTGGTCGTCAGTGCAGCGGCCAAGGGCGGGGACCGCGAAGCGCGCGCCGTCGCGGCGCTCGCCAAACCGACACGCGGGTGCATCTTCGTCTATAACGGCTATCCGGCACTCTACATGTTGACGCACTCCTGCCTGCCGTCGCGCTGGGCGTTTCCGGGCCACCTCAACACCGCCGACGAGAATAATCCGCGCGCGCTGGGCGGCGATCCCCGGGCGATCACCCGCGCGATCCTTGCCGCCAACCCGCAAGCGATCGTCGATACGTATCCGGTCTATGCCTTCGGCAATCCCGCCGCGCACGCCTTGGTGCTGCAGGCGATCCGGCAGCGCTACGCGCTTGCCGGCTGCGTCCCGACGCGTGGACGGGTGCGTCTGGTGTATCGCCTGCGGGGAGACAAGGGCCCGCGTGCGCCCGAAAGCTGCCCAGCCGAGCTCCGCGCCAAGATCGGCTAGGCGGCGGCGCGCAGCGGCTTGCCGGCGCGCTTGAAATCAACCTGCGCCTGATAATAGTCCATCAGCTCGATCGCATGGTCGCGGTCGCTGCGCACCTTGCCCGCCGCGACCAACACCGCGCGGCGCAGCACCCGCTGGTCGCGCGCGAACAGCCGGTGGATCGCCATCGCGGCGCTTTGCGCATCGCGCGCGGTGTAGAATTCGGACGCGTGTTTATCCGCCACCTCGGCGCACCCCCCGGTGTCGGGCACGATCAGCGGCAAGCCGCCCGCCATCGCTTCCGATGCGACCAGCCCGAACGGTTCGGCCTCGGACCCATGGATCAGCGCGTCGCAGCTCGCCACGATCCGCGCGAGGCGCTCGCGGTCATAGACCGGGCGGAACATGCGGATGTGCGGGCTGCCGGCGATGCGCATCTCGATCTGGCGGCTTTCGACGCCGCTGCCGAGCAGGATCAGCCCGACCGGCAGTTCCGATCCGGCGCGTTCGGCCGCATCGATCACCAGCCGCCAGCGTTTCTCGGGATGATGGCGGCCAAGCCCGAGCAGCAAATGCCCGCTCGGGGGCAAATCGCACTGCGCGAGCAAGGCCGCACGCAAGCGCTCGTCGCGCAGATCAGGCGAGAAATGGCCGCGTTCGATCCCGAGCGGCATCGCCGCATCGATGTGAACACCGCGGTTGCGCAGCCGCTTTTCGAGCGCGGGGCCGTTGGTGACGACCGTGTCGAAATACTTGAGAAAGCTCGACATATAATGGCTATACCAGCTGAACGCGTGTTCCAGCCGGTCTTGTGGACCCATATTTTCGAGCCAGCGCAACGCGTAAGCGGCCATATTGTCATTGTGCATGAAGAACGCCTTCACCGCCCCGCCTTCATACTTTGGTTGCCATTTGCCGATGATCCACGGCAGCCGCCACGGCGAGGATGTCTCGACCACATCGGGCCGCAACGCATCGAGCAAGTGCAAAATCGGCGGCGCTTCCCAGAAAATCCCGTAATTCTGGTCGAGCGGCAAATGCCCGGTCTGGATCCAGATTACCTGGCCGCCGCCGGGGCGATCCTCGACGCGGTTTTCCTTGCCCGGCGCGATCACGATCAGCTCATGGCCGAGATCGGACATGATCCCCATCTTGCGGTCGATATAGGTGCGCACACCGCCGCCGGTCGGTGAATAGAATTCGTTGACGTCGACGATGCGCATCGCAGGTCAGCTCCCGATTGGGCCGAAACCGCCGAGCCCGCGCAGATATTGCGCGCGAATTTCGACCGATACCATCCCTGCCGGAACGACGATCCGCGCTTGCTCAAGTTTCGGGCGCGACCGCCCCAATTTGCGATTGCTGGCAAAGCCTGCGCCGTCGGTCCAGAAGTTGAACTTGTTCTTGCCGTCGCGATCGTGCGTGAGGAGCAGCGCATAGGCCCCCGGGCTCGGCACGCGAATGCACAACACGACCGGCCCGCTCGCCGGCGTCGGCACCTTCACGCGGCGGAAGAATTTGCCCTCACGGATCAGCAGATAATCGTCGCGCAGGAAATCGGTTTCGGTGGCGGGATAGAGTTCGAGCTTCAATTCGCCGGTCCGGTCCTTCAAACCATCGACCGTAACACGAATCGCCGGACCGCCGCCCGCGCTGCAGGCTGCGGCATCGCTGCCGAGCACTTGTGCGGCCTGCGCCGGACCGGCCAGCCCCGCACCGAACACCGCTGCACCCATCAGGGCTGCCGTCATCCAACCTTTGCGCACCAGCATGCTCACGTCTTTCTCACCAAGCTCGACAAGCCGAAGATCGCCATGAGCACCACATGCACCAGCAGCGGCAGCGCCGCCGTCACCGCAATCAGCACGGTCAGCTTTTCGTCCTGCCCGATCAATAACGTGGCGAAGGTGGCAAAAAGAAGTTCCTTATTCGGCAGAAGCGGCAACCGCCCGACGATCAGCCGCGCTGCCGACAGCAGCAGCCACATGCCGACCGAGACCGTCGGCAAGCCGAAATGCCACGCCAGCGCGGTCAGCACCGAGCCCGCGATTAGCCGCAGGCAATGCACGTTGAAAATCCACCACAGCATCTTGCGCGGCAGCGAGAAGATTCGCTTCGAGAAGATCAGGAACGGCAGCGACATGCCGAACACCCCGACAATCGACCAGATCGCATTGTGGAACTGCTGTTCGGTGAGCAGCCCGATGCCGAGCGGCATCGCGACCGCGATCATCGCCAGCGTCACCATGTTGCCGGCAACGGCCGAGAGGATGCTGACATCCTTCACCGCGCCGAACGGGGCGGCGACCATCGACGAGCGTTGCCGCGCCCAGGCGTAGAAATACGCCTCGCCCGAATAATTGAGCACGTCGTTGGCGATGCGTTTCTTGATGAGCGCGCCGAATCCGCTGGCGGGAATGCCCCACAATCTTCGGAAAATGATGAAATCACCGGCGACCGGTGAAAAATAGAGCAGAATGAAAAAGACGTAGAATAAGGGGCTGGTCGGCATCGCCGAAACCCAGCTGTCGACCCCGAGCGCGCGCAGTTTTAGACCGAGCCAGACGATCATTACCACCGTGACGGCAGCACCGAGATAGGTTGGCCAGCGTCGTTTGAGCGGCGCCATGGGCACGAGTCCGCCGAGATCCGCACCCGCCGCGGTGCCCGACGGCGGCGGCAAACCGGCATGGGTGGACGATGCATTCGGCGTTCCGATGGTACCCGGCCCGGTCTTCAAAATGTCCACGTGGTGCGTCTGTCCGCTCGTTGGGCTAATCGGCGATATCCGACCGTGTCGCCCTGCCGCCCCTTAACGGCAGAAGTGTGGCGCGGCAATTCGCTTGGGATGAGCGGCGTGCGGGGGCCTGTCAGGCCACTGGCTTGACGCGGTCGGGGTGTGCGGCGGCGATTTCGGGGCGGTCGGCGGCGGCCGCATCGGCGCGCAGCAGGCGGGGAAACGCCGCAAGCGGAACCGCGAAGCGCCGCGCATTGTAAAGCTGCGGGACAAGGCACACGTCGGCAAGATTGGGCGCGTCGCCGCCCAGGAACGGCCCGGGCAGATCGACGGTCATCGCCTCGAGCGCGCTCAGCCCTGTGGTGATCCAGTGCGCATACCACGCGTCGCGCGCCGCTTGGTCTGCACCGAACTGATCGGTCAGCCGGTTGAGCACGCGCAGATTGTCGATCGGGTGGATATCCGCCGCGATCACCAGCGCCTGCGCCAGCACGTGCGACCGTGCGACCGGATCGGACGACACCATCGGCACCGCTTTATGCGTCGCATCGAGATAATCGATAATCGCGAGACTCTGCGTCAACACCGTCGTGCCGATATCGAGCGCGGGCACGAGGCCTTGCGGGTTGCGCGCCAGGAAATCCACCGCGTGCTGCGCGCCCTTGGCCAGATCGACGGCGACGCTGTGATACGTGACCTGCTTCAGATTGAGCACGATCCGCACGCGGTATGCGGCGGATGAGCGCCAGAAATCGTAGAGGATCGGTGTCATGCCTCGGCGTCGGCTTCCGCTTTCGAGCTGCGTTCGAGCGCGACCTTGATCATCGCGGTCAGCGGATCGGCGAGCGTCAGCCCGAGCAGCCCGAACAGTGTCCCCGCTAAAATTTGCGACGAGAGCGTCAGCGCCGGCGGCATATCGACGGTGCGCTTGGCCACCATCGGGATGATGACATAGCCGTCGAGCGTCTGGATGAAGAAATAGATGCCGATCGCGGCGAAGCCGGTATGCGTTCCTGCACTGAAGCCGACCGCCACCATCAACACGCCGCTGGTGATCGCGCCGATATTGGGGATGAAGGCGAGGATCCCGGTGATGATCCCCAGCACCAGCGCCATCGGCACGCCGAAAATCGCCAGCGCCACGCCGGTCATCACGCCCTCCAGCGCCATGCCGAACAGCCTTCCCGCCAGCAGACGACGCATCGTCACCGCCATCGCCTCGATCGTGCCCGAAAAACGCGGGCGCATGTCGCGCGGTACCATCCATTGCAGCCCGCCTTCGTACAAACGCGGCTCCATCGCGATGAACAGGCCGATCACCAGCACCATGATCAGGCTGGCAAGTGCGCCGAACGCGGTGCCGAGATAGGAGGTGATCTTGCCGAACGATCCCAGCGCCTGCTGCATCATGCCGTTGAGATCGGCCTTGCCCGGCATCAATCCGTTATTCGACGCCCATGCGATCAGCTTGCTCGCCTGGGTCGTTAGCGTCGCGCGCAACTGCTCGACCTGCTCGGCGATGCCCGCGCCGGTCAGATAGAAGACACCGACGATGAACAAGACGGTCAGGATCACGACAATCGCGAGCCGCCACGGCCGCCCGATCGGCAACACGCGCCCGAGCAGGCGCACGCCGCCGTCGAGCATCGAGGCGAAGACCAGTCCGCCGAAGATGATCAGCAACGGCTGGATCAGCAAGACGACCAGGGCGATCGCGCTGGCGAGACCAAGCCAGACCGTCGCGCGCTTCAGTTCCTGCCGCACGAAGGGATCGCGCAGTTCGTTGGGCGCGGGTTCGCTGACCAGTTCAGCCGACCGCGGATCGCTCATTTTTCACGCGTCGCATGGAGCGAGGTGCCGGCGCGGCCGCCCCGGAAGGATTGGCCCCAGCTCAGCGGGTTCCAGCTGCCGAGACCGGTCTTGGAGAAGGTGATGAATTCAGCGCGGCCGCCGAGATATTCCCATGGCACCGGCCCGCCGAGGCCACCCTGGTCGAGCGGCACGCGGCTGTCGGCGCTGCGGTCGCGATTGTCGCCCATCATGAAGACGTGGTCGGGCGGAATGACGATCGGGCCATAAGTGTCGCCTGCGCTCACGCCGAGTTCGACCGTTTCGTAATGCCGCCCGTTGGGCAGCGTTTCGGTGACGAGCGGCATATGGCAAATCGCGCTGCCATCGGGCGCGGTGCGCAAGGCGCCTTCACCGAGATCACAGGTCAGACCGGTTTCGGGGGCGGGCTGCGGCATTCCGCCGTAATACGGCATATCGACATAATGCAGCGGCCCGCGCTTCACCGCGACACCGTTGAGGATCACGGTGCCGCCGCGCACCTCGATCCGATCCCCGGGCAAGCCGATCAGGCGCTTGATATAGTCGGTCTTGGTCCCCGGCGGGGTGACGATCACGACATCGCCGCGCTCGGGCAAGCGACCGAGCAAGCGGCCGTGGACGAACGGCAGCAAGTGAAAGGTCGGCGACACGAACGACCAGCCATAGGGATATTTGCTCACCACCAGCTGATCCCCGACCAGCAATCCCGGCAGCATCGATTCCGACGGAATGTAGAACGGCTTGGCGACGAAGGTGTGGAAGCCGAGCACCGCGAGGATCAGCCAGAAGATGCCGCGCAGTTCAGATGCCCAGTCGGTGCCGGGTCGCTTGGCGGCGGGGGTCGCGGCGTCGGAGGCGGGGGCGTTGGTTTCGCCGGGTTCGCCGATCTCTTCAGTGTCCAGCGCCAGATCCTCGCTCATGTCTCGTCCTTCGGCACCGTCTCGATCACCACAAAGGCCTGGGCCCAGGGATGGTCGTCGGTCATCGTCAAATGTACCCGTGCGACGTGGCCGTCAGGCGTCAACGCGTCAAGTCTCGCCTTGGCTCCACCGGACAGGGCGAGCGCTGGCGCGCCCGAGGGGGCGTTGACGACACCGATGTCCTTCATGAACACGCCACGCTTGAATCCGGTGCCGACCGCCTTGGAATAGGCTTCCTTGGCGGCAAAGCGTTTGGCCAGCGTCCCCGCCTTGGTGAAGGGACGGCGTTCCGCTTTGGCACGCTCGATATCGGTGAACACCCGGTTTTCGAAACGCGCGCCGAAACGATCGAGCGAGGCCTGGATCCGCTCGATATTGCACAGATCGGAACCGAGCCCGATGATCATGGCCGGATGCTTTGAAGAAGGAAAAGGTTGGTTCGCGCGGGGGCGCGGAGGCGCGGAGAAGGACCGGAAGACGAAAGAAAAGAAAATGTGTTGCGCTTCGCACCGCATTCGAAAGGGCGCGCTGAACCTGATACGGGCCGCGCGCAGCGAAACCTCTCTCCTCCTCCTCCGCGTCTCCGCGCCTCCGCGCGAACCAAACCTCTTCTTTCAATCACCGCGCCGCATCCATCGCCGCGCGCATCGCGCGGACCGCGTTGCCCAGCCCCATGAAGATCGCGTCGGCGATCAGGCTGTGGCCGATGTTCAGCTCGCGAATCTGCGGGATCGCGGCGATCGGCGCGACATTGGTCAGCGTCAGGCCGTGCCCGGCATGGACTTCGATGCCATTCTTCACGGCCAGCGCCGCCGCATCGGCAAGGCGACGGACCTCCACGACCTGCGCTTCGCCCGACAGATCGGCATAGCGTCCGGTGTGCAGCTCGATCACGGGCGCGCCGAGCCGGATCGCGGCGTCGATCTGGCGCGCATCGGGTTCGATGAACAAGGACACGCGGATGTCCGCGCCGCGCAGTTCGGACACCAAAGGGGCAAGCTGGTCAAACTGCCCCGCCGCGTCGAGCCCGCCTTCGGTGGTGCGCTCCTCGCGCTTTTCGGGGACGATGCACGCGGCGTGCGGGCGGTGACGCAGCGCGATCGCCAGCATCTCGGCGGTCGCCGCCATTTCGAAATTGAGCGGGATCGTCAGTTCGGCGCAAAGCCGCGCAATGTCGTCGTCGGTAATGTGCCGCCGGTCCTCGCGCAGGTGCGCAGTAATGCCGTCGGCACCCGCCTCGGCCGCGAGCAACGCCGCGCGCACCGGATCGGGATAACCCGATTCGCGCGCATTGCGCACCGTCGCGACATGGTCGATGTTGACCCCGAGGCGGAGCCGATCGCCCTGAGCTGGTCGAAGCGTCATGCTGCGCGGCTCCCGGGCTTGATCGCCGGAATCGCCGCCAGTTCGGGGGGCAAAGCATCCGCCGGATAGGTCGGCACGGCGAGTCGAATCAGCGGATAAAAGGGTACACCGAGATCGGCCGATCCGTTGGACCGGTCGACCAGCGCCGCCGCCGCGACCGTCTCACCGCCCGCGCGGGCAATCGCGGCTATCGCCTCTTTGGAGGAGAGGCCGGTCGTCACGACGTCTTCCATCATCAGCACCTTGGTGCCTGGTGCGAGCCGGAAGCCGCGGCGCAGTTCGAACACGCCATCGGGCCGTTCCAGAAACATCGCCGACACCCCAAGCACACGCGCCATCTCCTGTCCGGCGATCACCCCGCCCATCGCGGGCGAGACAACGGCGGCGATGCTTTCCCTTACGTTATCGGGGAGTCGCGCGACCAGCGCCGCGGCCAGCCGTGCGCCGCGCGCCGGGTCCATCAGCACGCGCGCGCATTGCAAATAACGGGACGACCGCAAGCCCGACGACAGGATAAAATGCCCCTCCAGCAACGCTTCGGCGTTGTGGAATTCGGCTAGAATATCATCTTCGGTCATCGCTCAAGGTCCTGCGTAAGGCTGGCTTAGTTAGGAGCGGGGATGCTGCGACGCAACGACCGCGCAAAAAATGCGGCATGTTCGACTTGAGACGAAGGGGTACCCTGCGTATAGTGCCGCTACAACGAGAGTAGCCCCATCGTGCCGACACCGTTGGTGGGCACGAGTGTTCGAGAGTAGAAACAGAAAGATGCGAATGATCGGGATCAAATCGATCGCGCTGGCCGCCGGCCTCGCGATGATGAGTATCGGAGCAGCGTATGCCGCACCGCAGTCTACCCCGATTGCTCCCATATCGAAGCCGGTCGAGGCCGCGCCGACCGTCACGGTCGCCGATCCCGCCGCAGCGACCCCGGCTGCAACCCCCGCCGCGACGATCGATCCGATGCTGGCCGTCGACGGTGCACCCGCCATGGCGATCGACCCCAAGGTCGGCCAGCCGGTCAACGGCATGCTCGGGCTGCAACCGCAGGTGACCCACACCGGTGCGCAGGCTGCATGGTTCCATAACTGGCTGTTGATGCCGGTCATCACCTTCATCTCCGTGCTGGTGTTGTTCCTGCTCTTCTGGGTCGTGGTGCGCTACCGGCGCGCGGCCAACCCGGTCGCGTCCAAGACCTCGCACAACACCGTGCTCGAAGTGCTGTGGACCGGTGTCCCGGTGCTGATCCTGCTCGGCCTCGCGCTTCCCTCGATCGGCTTGCTGCAGGCGCAATATAAGCCCGCGCCCAAGAATGCGGTGACGCTGAAGGCGATCGGCAACCAATGGTATTGGTCGTATCAATATCCCGACAATGGCGGGTTCGAAGTCACGTCGAACATGCTCAAGGAAGCCAGTGAAGTCGGCAAGGGCGAGCGCGCGCGGACTGCGATCGACGGTCCGCGGCTGCTCGCGACCGACCAGCGCGTCGTGCTGCCGATCGGCGTGCCGATCCGCCTGATCACCACGTCCAATGACGTGATCCACAGCTGGGAAATCCCGGCATTCTGGATCAAGCTCGACGCGGTCCCCGGCCGCTTGAACGAAACCAGCTTCACGATCGACAAGCCCGGCGTCTATTTCGGCGTTTGCTCGGAACTATGTGGCGCGCGCCACGGTTACATGCCGATCACGGTTCAGGCGGTCACGCCGGAGGTGTTCGCGCAATGGGTGAAGGCAAAGGGCGGCACGATGCCCGGTGCTGCTGCGGTGCCGTCGCCCGCCGTCGTTGGCGCGGCCGGGTCCGCCCCCGCCGCACCGACCGCCGCCGATACGGCTGCCGCCAACGCGCTGCCCGCCGTTCCCGCCGCCAACGCTTCCGCTGGACAATAAGCCATGACCGATACCGCTCTCAGCCCCGCCGCGTTCGAAGCGCACACGCCCGATGTCCACGCGCATGACGACCATCAAATGTCGTTTTTCGCGCGCTGGTTCATGTCGACCAACCACAAGGACATCGGGACGCTCTACCTGATCTTCGCGATTGTCGCGGGGATCATCGGTGGCGCGATTTCGGGCCTGATGCGCGCTGAGCTGGCCGAGCCGGGTATCCAATATCTCGGCATTTGGGCAAGCTATCTGCCCGGCGGCGAGCAAGGTCTCGATCATTCGCTCCATCTCTGGAACGTGCTGATCACCGCACACGGCCTGATCATGGTGTTCTTCATGGTCATGCCGGCGATGATCGGCGGCTTTGGTAACTGGTTCGTGCCGATCATGATCGGCGCGCCGGACATGGCCTTTCCGCGGATGAACAATGTCTCGTTCTGGCTGCTGATCCCGAGCTTCACGCTGCTGCTCGCCTCGCCCTTCTTCGGTGGCGCGGGTAACGGCTGGACGCTCTATGCGCCGCTCTCGACCTATGGCGAGCCCGGGCCGTCGACCGACATGGCGATCCTGTCGCTCCATCTTGCCGGTGCCTCGTCGATCCTTGGCGCGATCAACTTCATCACCACCATCTTCAACATGCGCGCGCCGGGCATGACGCTGCACAAGATGCCGCTGTTCGTCTGGTCGGTGCTGGTCACCGCCTTTCTGCTGTTGCTCGCTCTTCCGGTGCTGGCAGCCGCGATCACGATGCTGCTGACCGATCGCAATTTCGGCACGACCTTCTTCGATCCGGCCGGTGGCGGCGATCCGATCCTGTACCAGCATCTGTTCTGGTTCTTCGGCCACCCCGAAGTCTACATCATGATCTTGCCGGGCTTCGGCATCGTCAGCCAGGTGATCTCGACCTTCTCGAAAAAGCCTGTCTTCGGTTATCTCGGCATGGCCTATGCCATGGTCGCGATCGGCGTGGTCGGCTTCGTGGTGTGGGCGCACCACATGTTCACCACCGGCCTAAGCGTGAACACCAAAATGTACTTCACCGCCGCGACAATGGTGATCGCGGTGCCGACCGGGATCAAGATCTTCTCGTGGATCGCGACGATGTGGGGCGGCTCGCTGTCCTTCAAGACGCCGATGCTGTGGGCGATCGGCTTCATCTTCATGTTCACCGTCGGCGGCGTGACCGGCGTCGTGCTCGCCAATGGCGGCATCGACGATTACATGCAGGACAGCTATTATGTGGTGGCGCATTTCCACTATGTGCTGTCGCTGGGTGCGGTCTTCTCGTTGTTCTGCGGCTTCTATTACTGGTTCCCGAAAATGTCGGGGAAGATGTATAACGAAACGCTTGGGCAGATTCACTATTATGTGTTCTTCGTTGGCGTGAACGTCTTGTTCTTCCCGATGCATTTCCTCGGCCTGCAGAACATGCAGCGTCGCGTGCCGGATTACACCGATGCGCTGGCGCAGTGGAATTGGGTCGCGACGCTCGGCTATAAGATCATGGCCGCTTCGATGCTGGTGTTCTTCGTCAACATCATCTGGTCCTTGTTCAAGGGCAAGCCAGCCGGCGACAACCCCTGGGGTGACGGCGCGACGACGCTCGAATGGACGCTGTCGAGCCCGCCGCCCTACCATCAGTTCGAGACGCTGCCGCGGATCGACTGAGTTTATACCTCCCCTCCCGCTTGCGGGAGGGGCTAGGGGAGGGCCTGCTCCCCTAGTGGCCGACGCGTTGCGTAAAGGACAGGCCCTCCCGCACGCGGGAGGGGAGGAATTTGCCAATGACCACGACGACCTATCCGACCGCGACACTCCCCGCCGGGGCGGGCGATTTCTTCGCGCTGACCAAACCGCGCGTCATGCGCTCGGTGGTGTTCACCGCTTTGTGCGGCATGCTCGCCGCCCCGGTACAATTGCCCTTCACGCTCGCCTTCACCGCGATCCTCGCGATCGCGCTTGCGGCGGGGTCGGCAGGCGCGCTCAACCAATGGTATGAATCCGATATCGACGCGCTGATGAAGCGCACCGCCAAGCGTCCCTTGCCTGCGGGCAAAATGGAGCGCGAAACCGCGTTGCAGTTCGGCGTGGCGCTCGGTGTGTTCTCGGTGCTGCTGATGGGCTTGGCGATCGGTCTGATCGCGGCCGGGTTGCTGGTCGTCTCGATCCTGTTCTACGTGCTCGTCTATACCGTCGGGCTCAAGCGCCGGACGCCGCACAACATCGTGATTGGCGGTGCCGCCGGTGCCTTTCCGCCGCTGATCGGCTGGGTCGCCGCCACGGGCAGCATCTCGACGCTGCCGCTGTTGATGTTCGCGATCATCTTTCTGTGGACGCCGCCGCACAGCTGGGCGCTCGCGCTGCTGATTCGCGACGATTATGCCAAGGGCGGCGTGCCAATGCTCCCCGTAGTGGCGAGTGCGGCGACGACGCGCTGGCAAATGCTGTTCTATGCGGTGCTGATGGCCGCAGCGGCAGTGGCACCTTGGCCGCTCGGGCTGGCGGGTATCACCTACGGCCTGATCGCCACGCTGACTTCGCTGGTGTTCGTCGGGCTCACCGCCTGGGTCGTCGTGCAGCGCGCTGAAACCACCACCACCATGAAGGCCGAGCGCGTCCTGTTCGTCTATTCGATCGGGTACATCCTCGCGATCTTCGCCACCCTCGCTTTCGATCGGCTTACCGCATGATCCCCGACCCACACGCAGATCTCGTCCGCAAGCGCCAGCGCAGCCGCGCCTTGGTGCTCGCGCTGATCCTTGGCGCGTTCGTGATCCTGGTGTTCGCGATCAGCATCGCCAAGATCAAGGCGGGGATGCCGCACTGATGGCGCAGCTTTTGCCCACCGACGGCAAGCTCCGGACCGCCTTGTTCGCGGTGCTTGGCGTGTGTTTCATGAGCGGGATCGGCTGGGCGAGCATCCCGCTCTATCGTATGTTCTGCCAGGCGACCGGCCTTAACGGCACGACGCAGCGCGGGACGGTGGCCCCGGGCGCGGTCGACCGGCAAATCCGGGTGGATTTCGATACCAATGTCGCGCCGCACATGCCGTGGAAGTTCGCGCCGGAAAATCCGTCCGAGACAGTGGCGATCGGCGCGCGCGACATGGCGTTCTTTACCGCGACGAATACGTCGGACCATTCGATCACCGGCACCGCGACCTATAATGTTACACCGGCGCAGGCCGGCAAATATTTCACCAAGATCCAGTGCTTCTGCTTCACGCAGCAGACGCTGAAACCGGGCGAGACGGCGCGGATGCCGGTGATCTTTTTCGTCGACCCCAAGATCCTGTCCGATCCCGATGCCAATGACGTCGAGACGATCACGCTCAGTTACACGTTTTACCCCGTGGATTCCGCGAAAGCCAAAGGCTAGAGCATCCGCATAAACCGCTAGACGCGTACGAAGGACTACCCCCCATGGCCGGTGCAAAGAACCACGATTATCACATCCTCCCGCCCAGCATCTGGCCGCTGGCCGGGTCGATGGCGGCGCTGGCGATGGCGGCCGGCGGCATTATGTGGATGCACTCGGCGGCCGGCGGCGGCGCGGTTTTCTATGCCGGTCTCGCGGGCGTGCTCGCGGTGATGTACGGCTGGTGGCGCCAGATCATCGTCGAGGCGCATGCCGGCGACCATACCCCGGTCGTCCAGCTCCATTTGCGCTACGGCATGATCCTGTTCATCGTGTCGGAGATCATGTTCTTCGTCGGCTGGTTCTGGGCCTATTTCGACTTCTCGCTCTTCCCCGCGCATATCGCCTATGATTCGGTGACCAAGACGACCAGCGTCATCACCGACGTTGCCGCCGGGGCCGCGCAATGGCCGCCCAAGGGCCTCGAAGTCATCGACGCCTTCAAATTTCCGCTGCTCAACACGCTGATCCTGCTGACCAGCGGCACGACGATCACCTGGGCGCACCACGCGCTGATCCATGGCGACCGCGACGGTCTGAAGAAGGGCCTGTGGGCGACGATCGTGCTCGGCCTGATCTTCAGCTCGATCCAGGCGTACGAATATTCCGAGGCGCCGTTCCCCTTCAAGGGACTGAATTATGGCGCGTCCTTCTTCATGTCGACCGGCTTCCACGGCTTCCACGTGATGATCGGCACGATCTTTCTGATCGTCTGCCAGATCCGCGTCTATCGCGGGGACTTTACGCCGCGACAGCATTTCGGGTTTGAGGCGGCGGCCTGGTACTGGCATTTCGTCGATGTGGTGTGGTTGTTCCTGTTCGTCACCATCTACGTCTATGGTGGCTGGGGCGCACCGGTCCCCGCCGGGTGATCCGCGGCGATGGGCCGGCGGTCATCACCGCCCCCACGCCGCTCGCGTCCGCGCTGAAGGGCCTGTGTCCGCGCTGTGGCGCGACCGGACTGTTTCGCAGCTGGCTCGATTTTGCCGATCACTGCAAGGTGTGCGGGCTGGACTATGGCGCGTTCAACGTCGGTGACGGGCCAGCCGCGATCCTGACGCTGGTGCTGGGCGCGCTGGTGGTCGGCACCGCGATCACGATTCAGCTCACCTTGGGGCCTCCGATCTGGCTGCAATTGATCATCTGGCTGCCGGTCACGGTCGGGAGCGTCGTCGGGGCATTGCGCATTGCCAAGGCGGCGTTGCTGGGGTCGGAATTCCGCACCGCCGCGCATGAGGGGCATATCGTGCCAGCCGATCCCGACGCATGAGGCGCATTCCGGTCATCCCGACGATTCTTGTCGCCTTCGCGGTCGCCGCGATGATCGCGCTCGGCGTCTGGCAGCTCCAGCGTCGCGCGGAAAAGGAAGCGATGCTGGTCCGCTACGCCCAGAACATTACACTCCCGCGCATCACTTTCCCCGCCATCCCGGTCGATGACTCGCTGCTGTTTCGCCGTGCGAGCGCCTTTTGTCTTGAACCCGTCAGCTTCGCGATCGAGGGCGGGCGCAATGCGCGCGGCGGGACCGGCTGGCGGCAGATCGCGCAGTGTCGCACCGGGGCGGAGGGGCCGGGCTTTGCGGTGCAAATGGGATTTGGCAAGGATCCACATGCCAAGCCTGATTGGAAGGGCGGGCCGGTGCGCGGTTATATCAGCCACGCGCCCGATCATGCGCCGATCGTCGCGGCGGCGTTTGGCCGCGGCGCACCCAAGACGCTGATGCTCGTCGCCGATCCGCCAGTGGCGGGGCTCGACCCCAATCCGGGTCCGGATCTGTCGGCCGTCCCCAACAACCATTTGGCCTATGCCGTGCAGTGGTTTGTCTTCGCGAGCCTCGCCGCCTTGATCTACGCGCTGGCGCTGCGCCGCCGCACGGTTGCCGAGTTGCCCGCGCCGCGCTAACCGAAAACGCCATGCGCTATATCAGCACGCGCGGCTCCGCGCCGACCCTCGACTTTCGCGACGTCACGCTCGCGGGCCTTGCCTCGGATGGCGGGCTGTACCTTCCCGAATCCTGGCCAAGCTTCTCGCGCGATCAGATCGCGGCGATGCAGGGCCTGTCCTATGTCGACACCGCCGTCGCGGTGATGCTGCCGTTCGTCGCGGGCACGCTCAGCGAGGACGAGCTGCGGAGCTTGTGCACACAGGCCTATGGCCGGTTTGCGCATGCCGCAATCGTCCCGCTGGTCCAGCTTGACCAGCAGAACTGGCTGCTGGAGCTGTTCCATGGTCCCACGCTCGCCTTCAAGGATGTCGCGCTGCAATTGCTCGGGCTGCTGTTCGAACGCTTTCTGAAGGGCAGCAGCCAGCAAGTCACCGTGATCGGCGCGACCTCGGGCGATACCGGCTCGGCCGCGATCGATGCGCTGGCCGGGCGCGCCGGGGTCGACGTGTTCATGCTCCACCCCAAGGGGCGTGTGTCCGACGTCCAGCGCCGCCAGATGACCACCGTCATCGCGCCCAACATCCACAATATCGCGCTTGAGGATGCGAGCTTCGATGATGCCCAAGCATTGGTGAAGGCGATGTTCAATGACGCCGCCTTTTCGGGCACGTTCGCGCTGTCGGCGGTGAATTCGATCAACTGGGCGCGGCTGATGGCGCAGATCGTTTATTATTTTTACGCCGCCGTCCGCCTCGGCGCGCCCGATCGCGCGGTCGCCTTCGCGGTGCCGACCGGGAATTTCGGCGATGTGTTCGCCGGCTATGTCGCGGCGAAGATGGGCTTGCCCGTCGCCAAGCTGATCGTGGCGACCAACGTCAACGACATCCTCGCGCGGGCGCTGTCGAGCGGCGACTATTCGAGCCGCGCGGTGATCCCGACGCCAAGCCCGTCGATGGACATTCAGGTGTCGAGCAATTTCGAACGATTGCTGTTCGATCTGGGCGGTCGCGACGGGTCTGCTTTGGCCGCGCAGATGCACGGTTTCGAAGCGACCAAGGCGATGCAGCTGACCAATGCGCAACGCGAGGGGGCGAGCGCGCTGTTCGGCAGTGATCGCGTTGATCTTGACGATATGGCGCTGGCGATGCGCTGGGCCTTCGATTCCTGCGGCCAAACGATCGATCCCCACACGGCGATCGGCCTCGCCGCTGCGCGCCGCGCTGGCTTGGCGGCGGATGTGCCGGTGGTGACGCTCGCCACCGCACACCCCGCCAAATTCGGCGACGCGGTCGAGCGCGCGACGGGGCAGCGCCCCGCGCTCCCGGGGCGAATCGGCGATCTGTTCGCGCGCGAGGAACGCTATGCGTCGCTGCCGGGGACGTTCGACGCAGTGACGGCGTATATCGCCGAGCGAGCCGTCCCGCGGTGAAGGTCGGTCGCTGCGCGCTATTCTCCCCTCCCTGGAAGGGAGAGGCTGGGGGTGGGTCGGTATGGGGCAGGCGTGGCGATCCATCCACACCAACCCACCCCCGCCCCCTCCCTTCCAGGGCGGGGAGGAAAACCGCATGACCAATCTCACCACCCTTATCGCCGAACCCTGGGCGGATTACGGCCTGGTCGACTCTGGCCATGGCCGGAAGCTCGAGCGCTATGGCCGCTTCCGCTTCATCCGCCCCGAACCGCAAGCAATGTGGGCGCCCGCCAGTGACAGTTGGGAAGCCGATGGCGATTTCATCGGCGCCTCGGATGAAGAGGGCGGCGGCCGCTGGCACCTCTCGCGCGATGTCCCGCGCGGCGGATGGCACGTGCGGTGGGAAGAAGTGTTGCTGCTCGCGCAGAACACGCCGTTCCGCCACCTCGCTTTCTTCCCCGATATGGCACCGCAATGGGAGTGGATGCGCGCGCAGGTCGCGGAAGGGGATCAAGTGCTCAACCTGTTCGGCTATACCGGCGTTGGCACGCTCGCGCTTGCCGCCAAGGGTGCCGCGATGACGCATGTCGATGCGTCGAAGAAATCGGTCGAAGCAGGCAAGGCCAACGCCTTCCTGTCCGACATGGCCGATCGCCCGATTCGCTGGATGGTTGATGACGCCGCCAAATTCGCCGCGCGCGAAGTGCGGCGCGAGAAGCGGTATGACGGGATTTTCCTCGATCCGCCCAAATTCGGGCGGGGGCCCGAGGGCGAAGTGTGGCGGCTTGAGGAAGGCTTGCCCGGCCTGATCGCCGATTGCCGCCGCTTGCTCGACCAGGACAGCAAGTTCCTCGTGCTGACGGTCTATGCGGTGCGCATGTCGGCGCTGGCGATTGGCGAAGTCGTGCGGCAGGCGCTGGCCGATCTGGGTGGCACGGTCGAGGTTGGCGAAATGGCGGTGCGCGAGGAAGCGCGCGGGTTGTTGCTACCGACGGCGATTTTTGCGCGCTGGTCGCGGGGGGAGTAGCAGAAGGGGTTCACGCGAAGGCGCGAAGACAAGGTAAGGGCGCGAAGACGCAGTCAGCGTATGGGGTGATGTATCCGCAAGTGAGAACCCTCGACGGACCCATGCTGATTTACGACACGGCGCAGACCCTCTTTGAAAGTCTCGCCCCCAAAATTCATCAGCAAACCGAGCGGTAGGTCAAGAAACCGCAGGTAGGTAAGACCTTGCTTCGCATGCACCGCCGAGAGGCGGTCGATCGACTTCAATGCGATGAGCAGCGCATTTTCGACGACCAAGTCGGCCCGAAAGCCGTTTTCGATGGCAACCCCGTCAATCACGATCGACACAACTTTTGTCGCTCCACCGCCAGGCCGCGTTGTTCCAGAGCGTGCGCCAGCACGATCTCATA
>NZ_JBBATX010000036.1:0-23946 GCF_040398505.1 Sphingomonas sp.
TGTTGCTCGATACCTTCGGAAATCCGCAGCGCGCTGGATATGTCCAAGCCGGTGCGATCCTCGGGCCGCACGTGGTCATAGAGCCGCTTGTTAGTCGTTTCGCTTTCAGGCCGGAGGTCACGTCGCGCCCCTCCGCGATCGGAGGGGCGCGATCGCTTTATTGTGGCTGCGGATTTCCGGCCGCGGCGTTGGTACGTCCTTGGCCGCTTGCTGCCCCGCTGCCCGAAGCATCGCCGCCGAAGGCAGGTGAAGGCAGGCGGCTCGTCGGATTGTTCGCAAGCGCGCCTGCACCCGAGAGGGCGCCCCGGCCCGAGCCCTGCGCGTCACCACTTGCGCGTCCCGCTGTCGATGTCGCGCCGTTTCCGGTGCCTTGGGCCATTCCCGAAGCCTGCCCGGCCAACGCGCCGACGGCATCGGTGCCAACACCCTGCGCGCTGAGGCTAGCGCTCTTGTTCACGGAATCGCCGCCGGAAGCGGCACCGCTGCCGCCAAGCGAATTGCCCAGGACATTGCCCGAGGTGGCACTATTGACCGCGCCGGTCACCGTCCCGGCCAGACCGGCATCGGCGTTGGCCGAGCCGGACTTGGCGTCGACCGATTTGCTCGCCGTGGTGCTGCCTGAGCCCGTCACGGAGCCGGTGATGCTCTGGGTGGTCGAGCCGAGCGATCCCAAGGTCCCGCCGAGCGAACCCGCTCCGCCCAACGTGCTGTTGACGGTTCCGCTGAGCGCTCCGCTAAGACCGCCGCTGCCACCGCCGCCCAGGAGTTGGGCTTGCGCCGGGGCAGCCACAACAAGGCCTGCCAGGATCAGCGAATTCGCAATGATCAGCTTCTTCATATCGTCGCTCCTCAAGGTCGGAAGCGCCTCATGCTTCCTTCACTGAGGCAAACGATGTCTCGGGTGGCTTTCATCCCGCCTGCTGAAAATTTTGCGTGAGTGCGCAGGGCACACCCGCATCTGGCTAGCGCTTGGCGCCGACGTCGCGCGGAGCAATGCGGCACATTGCACAGACCACGCCTTTGCCCACGCTGCCGTGACCGCTGATTACTTCGCGCGACACCGCCTCGACCGCGGCTACGCCGCCGCCCGCCATCATCAGCCGCGCCGTTACCAGCGGCGCCGCGAACGACGTGCCGCGCACCGCGGCATAGCCGCGCCCCGGTAGCGCCGCCGCCATGTCAGCTCCGGGCGCGGCAAAATCGAGATGGAGCGCCTTCCCGGCCTCGGGAAGGGCGCGATTGCGCGCATCGACCGCTGTTACCGCGACGACGCCCGGATAGGAGGCCGGATAGGATGGAGGTGCGGCGGGGCCGTCATTGCCGACCGCAGCGACGATCAGAATGCCGCGCGCCCGCGCTGACGTCACGGCCCGCTCGAGCAGGGGATTGGCGGGCCCGACCAAGCTCAGATTGATCACGCGAACGCCGCGCGCCGTCAGCCACCCCAAAGCGCGCGCGATCGTCAGCGCCGATCCCTCGGTCGGGTCGCCGCCATAGACATCTGCCACAAGCAAGGAGAGGCCACGCGCCGCGCCCTCGAAACGCCCATCGGAACCGACGATCAGCGACGCCACGGCCGTGCCGTGACCGCTCGGTCGCGGCCCCGCCGCAGCAAAGCCGCGCTGTTCGATCGACGCATTTGCCAGCGACGGATGCGCCGCGACTCCGCCATCGACCATGCCGACCAGCGCACGACTTTGGAGCGCCGAGGATGCGGCGATCGATCCGCCCAACGCAACGAGCGTCGAGCCGGCTGGTTCAAAGACGTGATCATAGTCGAACGCGGCGTCGGGGGCGATCCGCCTTAGTCGCGCCAGGCCTTCCCTTGTGGTGTCGCCGGTGGGCGGGGCAAACGTCACGACGTGAAGCTCAAGACTTGCGATCTGTTCGTCCTGCAAAACGCGAAATCCGGCGCTGCGCGCGCGCGCGATTGTGTCGGCAGAAGGATCGATCGCGATCACCGCACCCCTGCGGACGGGATTGCCTTGCCGATCGGCGTCGAGAACCTTGCGGTGATCGCGGATCAGCCCTTGCAGGCGGGCGCGGCGCAGGTCGAGCAAGCTCGCCATATCCGCCGTTGCCATGCCGGTAACGTCGTTGAGGCGATCGATCACCGGCGCGATCATCGGGGTATTGGACGGCGAACCGAGCACGCCTCCCACCACCCGCCCCGGAATGCCGCCGAGTGACGGGAGCAGTTGCGCATTGCCCGACCCCGCCGCAAGGATGGCTGCACCGCAGGTGATGATGGTCCGGAGGCTGGGGCGGATCACGACAATTCCTTCTTTATTGTGTCTCGCAGGATTAAACGTGCGGGCTATGTCGTTTCATCCGCATGAACACGGGAAAACCATTTGAGTGGATTCGAGAAGGCGTTGGAGGCGCTGCTGCCACGGTTGCGGCGCTTTGCGCATGGCCTTACCGCCAACCGCGCCGATGCCGACGATCTGACCCAGATTGCGATCGAGCGGGCATTGCGCGCGCGGATGCAGTGGCAGGAAGGCACCCGGCTCGACGCGTGGGTCTACCGGATCATGCGCAATTGCTGGATCGACACGGTCCGCGCGCGCGCGCGCGCGGCAAGGTTCTGGTACCCGCGGAAGCCGGCGAGCATGTCGGGTACGATCCGACCGCGCAGATGGACGCCAAGATCGACCTGGAGCGCCTGATGCGGGCGATGGAAACGCTGCCGGTCGAGCAGCGCGAAGTTGTGGTGCTCGTGCTGATCGAGGGATTTGGGTATCGCGAAACCGCCGAACTGCTCGATCTGCCGATCGGGACCGTATCCAGCCGACTGGTTCGTGGGCGCTCGGCGCTTCTCGCGTTGATCAAGGAGGGCTCAACCAATGATCGATGAAGAAACGATCTTTGCGTATATCGATGGCGAGCTGGGTGGCGAGGAGCGCACCCGGATCGAAGCGCTGATCGACGCCGATCCGGCGCTGCGGGCGATGGTCGCCGAGCATCGCGCACTGGCGGGGCGATTGCAGAGCGGATTCGCGACACTCTTGGAAGCGCCAATCCCGCCCGTTCTTTTGGCGCAGGTCGCGGCGGGGGATGAGGTCCGATCCCTGGCGGCTGCGCGTCACGCCCGCGAACAGCGCCGGACTGTCTGGACGATGCCCTATTGGGGCGCGCTGGCCGCCACCCTCGTCGCCGGCTTGATTGGCGGCGCGGCCTTCAGCGGCGGCCGGGAAGGACCCGTCACCGAACACGGCGGACGCCTGCTGGCCTCGGGGCGGCTGGAGCACGCGTTGGACACGCAACTCGCCAGCACGCAGGGCGCCAATCCCGCGATCCGCATTGGCCTGACCTTCAAAAATCAGCATGGCGCAATCTGTCGGTCGTTCGCCGCCGAGATTGCCGATGGCGTGGCCTGCCACCAAGGGAAATGGTGGCAGCTGCAAGGCCTGCTTGGACACGATCCTAGCCCGGCCGGTGCCTATCGCATGGCAGCAAGTCCCGGCACCGGCGAGCTCATCGACCGGCTCATCGATGGCGATGCGCTGGATCAAGCGCAGGAACGGGCGGCGTTAGCGGCGAACTGGGCACCACCAAAAACACGCTAACCCTCTGCAATACGCCGCTTAAGAAATCGCTGCGGCCGCGTCTGAGCAATACCGCGCGCCGTCGCCAAACTGTCGCAAATCGGGCATAGGCTGCTGCTATGATGATCCTCCGAAAATACGTGCTGACGCTTGGGTCGCTTGCGCTTGCGGCGACCACCATTGCCGCCGATCGCGCCGTCGCAGGCCAGGCCCTGCCGACCGGCCAGATGCTGACGCCGCTCGCGGCACCGGGGGCGCGCTTCGAGCCACTGGTGGCGCAGGTCGGGCCGCACCCATCCTATGTCGCGGACGGCGCGGCGGCGATCGCGGTCAGCCCGAACCGGCGCGAGATGCTGGTGCTGACCAGCGGCTTCAATCGCTATAACGGCACAGACGGAAAGCTCGTGCTGGCACAATCGAGCCAATATATTTTCCGCTACGCGATCGATGCCAAGGGCAGTCGGTTGCTGCAAACGCTAACCGTGCCCAACAGCTATTCGGGCATTGCCTGGCAACCGGACGGAAGCGGCTTTGTCGTGGGTGGGGGCAGTGATGACACGCTGCATCTATTCAAGCGTGGTGGTGCGGGCTTTGCTGAACAGGGCAAGCCGATCCGGCTTGGCCATGCCGCCGGGAACGGTGCCGACGTCCGCCCGCAAGCGGCGGGTGTGGCGGTCAGCCCGGATGGTCGTCGGGCACTCGTCGCCAATTATTACAACGATTCGGTGAGCCTGATCGACCTGGTCGCCGGCCGGGTGATCGCCGAACAGGATTTGCGACCAGGCAAGATCGATCCCGCGCAGAGCGGCACGGCGGGCGGCGAAAATCCGTTTGCAATCGTCTGGACCGATGCGACCCACGCCTGGGTGTCGGCACCGCGCGACCGGCAGCTGGTCGCGCTGACCGTTTCGAGCGATTCGATCGGCGTGGTCAAGCGCGTCGCGACGCTGGGCGAACCGACCGCCTTGCTCTTCGATGCCGCGACCAAGCGGCTCTATGCGACCGAGGATAATGCCGACCGGCTCGCCATCGTCGATACCGCCAGCGCGACGCTGACTGGCGAGCCGCGGCTCGGCCTGCCCGACGCGCTCGGTCACGGACACATCGCCAAGGGCCTGAACGTCAACGCGCTGGCGCTGCTGCCCGACCGCCGCTTGCTCGTGACGATGGGCGGCATCAACGCCGTGGCGTTGGTCGCGCCGAGCGCACGCGGCGCAACGGTGCAGGGCCTGATCCCGACCGGCTGGTATCCCAGCGCCGTTGCCGCCAGCGCCGATGGCACGCGGGTGTTCGTCGCCAACCGCAAGAGTCCGCCGGGGGCGAATCCGCAAGGGTGTGCGCCGAAGCTCGCCATCTATCGCGGCCAGCCCGACGCGTGCGGGGCCGCCAACCAGTATATTTTCCAGCTCGAAAAGGCCGGGCTGTTGCACTTCCCGCTCCCCGCGCCCAAGGCGCTGGTGCGGACCACGCGACAGGTCGCCGACAATATCGGGCTTGGCGACACGCAGCAGCGCGCCGCCGCCGCCGCCACGATGGCGGCGGTCCGCGCGCGGATCAAACATGTGGTGTTCATCATCAAGGAGAACCGCACCTACGATCAGGTGCTCGGCGATCTCGAAATCGGCAATGGCGACCCGCATCTCGCCATCCTTGGCGAACATCTCTCGCCCAATCACCACCAGCTGGCGCGGGCGTTCGTGACGCTCGACAATTTCTATGACAGTGGCGAGCAGTCGAGCACGGGCTGGACGTGGTCGACGGCGGCGCGCGTGCCCGATTTGCTGGAGAAGACCGCACCGGTCAATTATTCCGGGCGCGGCCTCGCGTATGAGGCCGAGGAAGCCGATCGCTTTATCTACACGGCGCAGACCCCGGCCGAGCGCCATGCCACCAACCCCGCTTTGTCGACCGATCCCGATTTGATGCCCGGTCCGGCGCTGCTGACCGCGCCCGATGGCGAGCGCGACGACGAGACGGGCCAGGGGTTTCTGTGGAATGCCGCGATCCGCAAGGGGTTGAGCGTGCGCAATTACGGCTTTTCCGATGCGTCGATCTACGATCTCGGCAAGCCCGGCTTCGTGCCGCTGGTGCGCGAACCGGCCCTAACGCAAACGCGCATCTACACGCCGGGCGACCGGCTGCTCGCGTCGCGCAGCGATCCGTATTTTCGCGGTTTCGACCAAAAGATGCCCGATTACTGGCGCGTGCGCGAATGGCAGCGCGAATTCGCGCAAGCCGAGGCGAGCGGCACCACGCCGGCGCTGACGCTGTTGCGGCTCAGCCACGACCATTTCGGCGACTTTAAGGACGCGATCGACGGCGTCGATACGGTTGAGACGCAAATGGCCGACAATGATTTTGCGCTGGGCCAAGTGGTCGAAACGATCGCGAACAGCCGCGATCGCGACTCCACGCTGATCTTCGTGATCGAGGACGACGCGCAAAACGGTGCCGATCATGTCGATGCGCGGCGCAGCGTGGCGTTCGTGATCGGCGCGACGGTGCGCCAGCACGCGCTGGTCTCGACGCGCTACACGACGGTCAGCATGTTGCGCACGATCGAGGATGTGCTCGGCCTCGCGCCGCTCGGTCTCAACGATTCGCTCGCCCTGCCGATGGCCGACCTGTTCGATCCGACGACGACCGCGTGGAGCTATCGCGCGGTGGCGGCCGATGTGCTGCGCACAACCAAGCTGCCGATTCCGGCGGATCGCTATGCGGCCAAGACAGCGGCCGTCGCCCGAACGCCGCACACCGCAGCCTATTGGGCCGAAGCGATGAAAGGCCAGGATTTCCGGACCGAGGACCATCTCGATACCGCCGCCTTCAACGCCGCGCTGTGGCGCGGGCTTGGCACCGAACCCAAACCGACGACGCAAGCGGGCGGCGGCATGTGAACGGAAAGCATCGCTGTGTCGGCAGATACGCCGCCGGCACAGCGACGCGCGGAAATCAACGTCGGCCGTCTCGGTTGCGGTCAAAACGCCGGACGATGCAAACCGGATCGCTCAGCGCGCACTACGCCGCGGGCGTTTCTCCCGCCTCGATCCGTTTGGCGATGGCTTCGATCACCGGCCACAGATCGGCGACGCTGTCGATGACATAGTCCGCGCCGGCCGCGCGTAGCGCCGCGGCGGCTTCGGCGACACGGTGCGTGCGGTCGTCGGGTGCCAGCGCGAGCAGCGCTGCATGGTCGAGCCCGACGCCGTTCCCCGACGCTGCGAGGCCAACGGTCCACGCCCCCGCTGACCGCCCTTCGCCAATGCCGACGGTCGCGTCATCGACCTTGATGCATGCCGAGGCTGGCCAGACCCCCAGTTCGACCAGCGCCTTCCACAGCATCAGCGGCGAGGGACGCCCGGCCAGTGTCTCGCCCGAGCAAATAACGACGTCGGGCGCATAGCCCTGCGCCGCCGCCATCGGCAGGATATCGGCCATCATCGGGCGGGTATAGCCGGTGCACGACCCGATCCTGATGCCGCTCGCCCGCAATTTCTCGACAAGGGCAACCGCGCCGGGGATGAGCGTCGCGCATTGCTTCGCCGCGCCTTGCATCATCGGCTCGACCGCATCGTGGAGCGCCGTCACGTCGTCTTCGGTCGGGGCCGCGCCGTGCACCGCGTGCCAGTGTTCGGCGATCCGCGGCATCGCGAGGATCGCGCGGATGTGATCGCGCTTGGCCCGGCCCATATCGACGCGCGCCTCGGCCTCCGACAGCGGCGCGCCGGCATCGGCGAACACCGCCAGCAACGCGATCACCGGTGCCCGGCTGCCATGGTCGATCATCGTGCCGGCCCAGTCGAGTATCACGGCCATGACGGGAAAAGTCATCGGTCGGTTCCTTTGTTGCGGCCAATTGCGGCAAGCGTTTCTTCGGCAAGCGCAAAGGCGGTCGAGGCACCCGTGCCGCTGGTCACGGTGACGACGCGGACGCCGGGCATCGGGCTGGTGACACGGCTATGGCTTGCGGCGGAGGCATAGGTGCCGGTCCACCGCGCAATCACGGGCGGGACATGGCCAAACACTGCCCGGAATTCATCGAGAATCAAGGTATCGACCCGGTCATCGGCGAAGGGATCGGGGGTTGCCGCATAATGGTGGCTATCGCCAACGACCAGGCTGCCGTCGGCGCTCTGCGTGACGATCAGGTGGATGCCGTGCGCGAGATGGTCGGGCTGTTCGGCGTCGAGCCTGTGGCGCAGCGCCTGCGCCGCGGGCAGCGCGGCATAGCCGAGATAGCGCACCAGCGAGAGATCGGACATGATCGCGGCAGGCAAGGTGTAACCGGGCGCGGCCAGCCGCAGCATCTGCAGCTTGCAACGCGTGATCCCGGCCATCGCGTCGGGAAACAGCGTGGTGAGATCATCGCCGGGACACACGATGATCTCCGCCGCACGGACGATCCCGGCGGTCGTCTCAAGCTGCCCCTGCTCGACGCGGTGGACCGCCACGCCGCGCTGGAACACGACACCGTGCTGCTCGGCCAACCATGCGGCGAGCTTCGGGATCGCGGTGCGCGATTCAACCCGGATGTCGACTGCGCTTGTCAGCACGCCCTCGAGCTGGGCGGGCCGGATTGCGCCGAGCAGGGCTTCGGCGGCTACCGGATCGTGCCATGCACAGTCCTCGGCCATCTCGGTTTCGAGAAAGGCCTCACACACTGCCCGCGCCTCGGCGCGCTGCGCGACCATCACCAGCCCGCGCTGTTCGATCGCGATACCGGCCGGCCCGGCTAGCCCAAGCCAGATGTCGCGCGAGCGCCGGGCGCGACGCCAGACAACGCCCTGCTCCTGACCGGTAACGGTGACAAAGCCGAAATTGCGGATCGACGCGCCATTGGCTTGCGCGTCGCGATCGAGCACGACGACGCGCCGACCATCACGCGCCGCCGCGAGCGCGTGCGCCAGTCCGACAATTCCTGCACCAACGATGGCGACATCATAGGAGGCTGGCACTTCCGTCTCCCGCGATCTCGACTTCCCAAGCGCCCTAGCGCGCAACGGACGCTGCCGCCAGCAATCAGCGTGTGTAGCGCGTCACCCGAATGTAGCGCCCGAACCGGATGCGGTGGATCACGGGACGCACACGATACCCTAGGTGCGCAGCAACGTAAGCGCGGTTTCGGCATCGATCACCTCGGCATATTTGGCCTGCAGGTCGAACAGGTTCGCCTCATGCGGCCCCGGCGCACGATCGGCGCAGGCGTCGGCGACGACGAACGGCCGGAAGCCGGTCTGCAGCGCGTCCAGCGCCGATGCGCGCACGCAGCCCGACGTGGAAAACCCGCACAGCAGCACCGTGTCGACGGCGGCGGTGTGGAGTGTCGAGGCGAGCGAAGTGCCGCAAAAGGCCGAAGCATATTGTTTGGAAACGACGATCTCGTCCGCGGCAGGGCTGATTGCGTCGGGAAAACGTCCAAACGGCGCGCCGGCATCGAACGCCCGCAGCGCCGGGACCTTGCGATAGAACAGCCCGCCATCGCCGCCGCCCGCCTGATAGATGACGTTGGTATAGAGCACCGGAACTGCGCGCGCGCGGGCGGCGGCGATGAGGCGCGAAATCGTCGGCAACGCCGCCACGAACGCCGGGGCGTAGAGCGGCGAGGCGGGATCGAGATAGGCACAAACGACGTCGATGACGAGAAGGGCAGGGCGTTTCCCGAACGCCAGATGGCCATCGAACGGCTCGGCCGCGGGATCGTTCATATGATCCCGTCGGCCGTCATTTGCGCGATCTCGTCCGCGGCGATGCCGAGCGCGCCATACACCGCCTGATTGTCGCGGCCGACCGTCGCCGAGGCGGGCGTGCGGATCGATCCGGGCGTGTCGGACAATTTTGGGAAGCAATTCTGCATGTGAATTCGGCCCCAGCGCTCGGTCTCGACCGGGACCAGCGCTTCGCGCGCGGCGAAATGCGGATCGGCGAGCATTTCGGGCGCGCGGAAGATCGTTCCTGCGGGGACCGAATATTCCAGCATCGCCGCTTCGACCTCGGCAACGGTCCGCGCGCTCGTCCATTCCGCAATCAGCGCGTCGAGTTCCACCTGATGCGCGCCGCGCGCAATGTGCGTGGCGTAGCGCGCGTCGCTCGCCAGTTCGGGGCGCCCCATTGCGGTGCACAGACGGCCGAATACCGCATCCTGATTCCCGCCGATCAGAAACTCGCCGTCGCTGCACGGATAGACGTTCGACGGGGCGATTCCGGGCAGGACCGAACCCGAGCGCTCGCGGATATAGCCCGACACTTCATATTCGGGGACGAGGCTTTCCATCACTTGCAACACCGCTTCGTAGAGCGCGCTGTCGACCACCTGGCCGCGCCCGGTGCGCTCGCGCGCGTGCAGCGCGGCGAGCGCGCCCATACAGCCGTAGGTCGCCGCCAGACTGTCGCCGATCGAGATCCCCATGCGGCTTGGCGGGCGATCGGGGTCGCCGACGATATAGCGCCAGCCGCCCATCGCTTCGCCGATCCCGCCAAACCCGGCGCGCCCGCTATAGGGGCCGCTTTGCCCATAGCCCGACACGCGCACGATGATCAGCCGCGGGTTGAGCGCGTGCAGGTCGTCGGGCCCCAGACCCCATTTCTCCATAGTGCCGGGTTTGAAATTCTCGATCAGGATATCCGCCGTCTCGGCCAGCCGCCGGACCAGCGCCTGTCCGCCGGGTACGCGCAGATTGGCCGATACGGTTTGCTTGTTGCGGGCGACGACTTCCCACCATAATTTGTCGTCGCCGCGGCCCCATTGCCGCATCGGATCGCCCGCGCCGGGCGGCTCGACCTTGATCACCTCGGCCCCCATATCGCCGAGCAATTGGCCACAAAAGGGGCCAGCAATGAGCTGACCGAGCTCGATTACGCGAATTCCGTGCAGGGCGCCGTGCTTTTCCATCGGAACCTCAGGCCGCAACCGTCGCGTGCTGCCACACCGGCTGGCGCGGCGCAGGCAGACCGGTTTCGGCCAGGCACGTGGCGCGGAGCGTGGCGATGTCGGGGCCATAGTCGAACACCGCATCGATCGGGCCGCGCGCCTCGCCGATCTGCTGGCGCAGCGCTGCCGTTGCGGCAGCATCGACCAGCCCGTCCTGCATGACGACGCCGTACGCTAATGCGCCCGCCACGCTGACCAACCCCTCGCGCACTTCCTGGGCGACAAGATCGGGGGCGCGCGTCAGGGGGTCGCCCCAACCGCCGCCGCCCCAGGTGATGAAGTGCAGCTGGTCACCCGCCAGGACTTCGACATCCTCGACCTTGTTGCCCACCACGCTGATCGTCCCGTCGGCGCGTTCGAGCAATTTGCGCGCGCGCGCGCCCGGTTTGCCGCCGTTGACGCCCCAAGGCCGGGTGAACCAGCGATCGTCATGGATCGCGATCATGCCGGGTTCGAGGAAGCGATAGGTCATATGGATGCCGTTGCCGCCGCGGTGCAGGCCCGCCCCACCCGAATCAGGCTCGGTTTCGTAGCGTTCGATCCGCAATGGGAAATAGCGTTCGAGGAATTCGTTGGGCACGTTGGTGAAGCCCGGCCACAGAGAATGCCCGTCGGGCCCGTCGCCCAGCGGCCGGCCGGGAATACCGCCAAAGCCGATCTGGAACAGCTGGAACCAGGCACCCTTCGCATCGCGGCCCGAATAGAACAGGTGCGGCGAGGAGGAGAAACCGGCGGCGTTGAGGAACTCCGGCGTCTTCTGCCCGAGCAAGCCGCCCAGAATATCGAAGATCCGTCCGAGCGCATGCGTTCGCCCCGACAGCGCGGCGGGGAATTTCGGCTTGAGCAACGATCCTTCAGGAATGCGCACGTCGATCAGATCGTAGAACCCGTCGTTGAACAGGATCTGCGGGTCGAACACCATGATCATGTAGATGCCGAAGAACATCCGGAACATGTTTTCGTTGAGGAAGAAATTGATCGATGCGTGCGATTGCGGATCGGTCCCGGCAAAATCGAGAATGACGCGGTCGCCTTCGCGCCACATCGTGCATTTGATCTTGTACGGGCCGTAGCCGAGCCCGTCGTCACACAGATAGTCTTCGAAGCTGACCGGGTCCTCGCCGATCGAGCTGGCGATCAGTTGCTTCATCGCGCGGTGGTTGCGCGCGAGCAATTCGCCGGTGGCCGCGACATAGAGATCGTCGCCGAACCGTCCCGCCATCTCCACCACGCGCCGCGCGGCGACCCGGCAGGAGGCGATCAGCGCGTTAAGATCGGCGGTGCACCAGTCGGGCTTGCGCGTCTGGCACATGATCAGCCGGATCAGGTCGGCATTGTGGACGCCCGCCGCATAGAGTTTGACCGGCGGGATGCGGACGCCCTCCTCGAAGATCGATCGCGCGGTGATCGGCATGCTGCCGGCAACCTTGCCGCCAATGTCGCTCTGATGGCCGAACATCGCGGTATAGGCGATCAGCCGCCCGTTCTTGAACACCGGCAGCAACACCAGCCAGTCGTTGGAATGGCTGATCGCGCCGCCGACCGAATAGGGATCGGACATCAGGAACATGTCGCCTTCCTCGACCGTGCCGTCATAGCCGTCGAGAAAGCCGCCGATGAACGAGCCGAACTGGCCGACGATCATCCGGCCGGCATGATCGGCGATCAGCGGGAAGGCATCGCCCTGTTCGCGAATGCCGGGGGACATGGCGGTGCGCACCAGCGTCGCGTCCATCTCGACCCGCGCATTGCGCAGGGCATTCTCGATGATGTCGAGCATGACGGGGTCGACCGTGGTGGCGGCGAAGGGCTGCGGATTGGTTTCGACGATGGTCGCGGGCATGGTCGCTGCTCCTCAGGCCGGGTTGATCAGGATGTTGCCGACCGCGTCGACCGTGGCGATGTGGCGTGTTTCGATCAGCGTCGTCGAATCCATTTCGACGACGATCGCGGGGCCGATGATGCGGTCACCGGCGCGCAGCTTCGATCGGTCATAGATCGCCGCGGCCTGTTCGGCCCCGTCCATCCACAACGTGTGATCGCGCAACTTGGCGGCGGATGGGTCGCCATCCCCCTGCGGCAGTTTCGCCGCCGGCAAATCGAGCGCGCGGCCGAGTGCCACCGCGCGCAAGTTCACAATCTCGTGCGCGCTTTCCATGTTGAAGGTGAACAGCCGCAAATGTTCGGCATCGAAGCGTTCGGTCAATCCGACGATGCCGTCGCGGCGCAACACCTCGGGGTCGATCGTCAGCGCCACTTCGAACGCTTGCCCTTCATAGCGCAAGTCGATTTCGAACAGGCTGGTAATGTCGCCATCGGCAATGCCATCGGAGGCGAGTTCGCCGCGCGTCTGCGTCGCCATTTCGTCGAGGATAGCGTGGAGCTGTGCCTCGTCGGTATCGCGCGCGAGGCGCGAGAAGGAGCGCGCGGTTTCGGTGCGGGTACGCGTCGTCGCGTCGCCCAGCGCGCACAGCACACCCGGTGACATCGGGGATACCGCCGGATAGCTCCCCATCAACCGCGCGACGGCATTGACGTGCAACGGCCCGGCGCCGCCAAAGCCCATCAGCGCGAAATCGCGCGGATCATAGCCTTGCTGGACCGAAATCATCCGCAGCGCGCCGAACATATTCTCATTGACGATGTCGATGATCCCGCGCGCCGCCGCCATCAGCCCGATGCCGAGCGCATCGGCGATCGTCTGCACCGCGGCTTGCGCGGCGGGGCGATCGAGCATGAAGGTGCCGCCGAGCAGATTTTCGGGAAGATAGCCGAGCACGACATTGGCATCGGTCACGGTCGGCAGCGTGCCGCCCTTGCCGTAGGCGGCGGGGCCGGGGACGGCGCCCGCCGATTGCGGGCCGACGCGGAGCGCCTTGGTCAATTCCGGCACATACGCGATCGAACCGCCGCCCGCGCCGACCGTCTTTACGTCGAGCGAGGAGGCACGCACCGACAGATGCCCGACCTCGGTGGTGCGCACGCGGCGCGGCTCGAGCGCTTCGATCAGCGCGACATCGGTTGACGTGCCACCGACGTCGAGCGTCAGGATGTTGGTGAGCCCGGCATTTTTCGCGACCCACAGCGCGCCGGTCACGCCGCCGGCCGGCCCCGACATCAGCAGCGAAACGGGGTGCTCCTCGGCCTTTTCGGAACTCATCAGCCCGCCGTCGGAGCGCAGCAGCGCGATCTTCCCGGCCATGCCGGTCTCGCGCAATTTGCCGCGCAGCGCACGGACATAGCGCCCGACCACCGGCCGTACCGCCGCGTTGGCGACGGTTGTCAGTGTGCGCTCATATTCCTGCATTTCGGGCAACACGACGTGGCTGAGCGAAACCGGGATATCGGGCATGATCTCGGCGGCGATCTCGCCGATCCGGGTTTCGTGCGCGCCGTTCACATAGGAATTGATCAGCGCGATCGTCACCGTCTCCACGCCGCGCGCCTTGAGCGACGCGAGGGCGGCACGTGCGCCGACTTCGTCGAGCGGGCGCACCTCGCTGCCATCCGCCGCCATGCGACCGCCGACCGCGATCGTATCCTCGAGCGCGGCGAGCGGGCGCGGCTTGGGCCAGATGATCCACCCCGCCAGCCCGCCGGGCACGAAGCTGCGCGCGATCTGCATCACGTCGCGATAGCCTTCGGTCACGATCAACCCGACGCGCGCGCCCTTGCCCTCGAGCACGGCGTTGGTCGCAACGGTGGTGCCGTGGAGAAAAATCTCGATCTCGGCCGGATCGACCCCGGCATCGGCGCAAATCGCGGTGACCCCGGTCAGGATGCCGACCGAGCTATCGGCGGGCGTCGACGGGGTCTTGTGCCGCCAGAAGCGACCCGATGCTGCGTCGAGCAGCAGCAGATCGGTAAAAGTGCCGCCGACATCGACGCCGAGACGATAGCTCATATGCGGTCCCAAATCCCGTTAAGCTGCGATCGGAAACCCGCCCGTGCGGGCGAGCCTTCCGGGCAGCGATTTGCCCATGATGTCGGAAAGCCAGAGGCTGGCGGCGCTTGCCCCGGCCAGATCGAGCCCGGTCGTGATGCCGGAGCGGTCGAGCAGGTAAATCGCATCCTCGGTCGCGACATTGCCTGCCGCCCCCGGTGCGAACGGGCATCCGCCAAGCCCGCCAAGCGCGGTATCGATCGTCGCCGCGCCGGCTTCGACCGCAGCCCAGACGTTGGCGATCCCGGTGTTGCGCGTGTCGTGGAGATGGACGCGCACCGGCAGCGGCGCGATCGCCGCCTTGACCCGCGCGACGAGCGCCGAGACTTGGGCCGGCACCGCGACGCCGATCGTATCGGCCAGTGCGACCTCAACCATCCCGCCTTCGGCCAAGGCGACGGCCATCGCGATGATCCGGTCGGGATCGACCTCGCCTTCGAACGGGCAACCAAAGGCCGACGCGATCGTGGTTTGCGCGGTGCGGCCCGCAGTGCGGGCGAGGTCGGCGATGCGGATCGCGACCTCCACCGATTCGGCGCTGGTCTGGCCCTGGTTGCGTTGTGCAAAGGTATCGGTCGCGACGCACACCGCGCCAAGCTGATCGATCCGCGTCGCCAGCGCGCGCTCGGCACCACGTTCGTTGAGGACAAGGCCGATCCACGTCACGTCATCGCGATCGGGCAATGCGGCGGCGACCGCCTCGGCGTCGGCCATTTGCGGTACGCGCCGGGGATTGACGAAGCTGGCGACTTCGATCCGGCGAACACCGTAACCCAGCGCGCGTTCAATCAACGCAAGCTTGTCGGCGGTCGAAACGGCGAGCGATTCGTTCTGCAGCCCGTCGCGCGGTCCGACCTCGACGATTTCGACGCTGCGTTGCACACTTACCCTCCAGAAGATTGTATACAACTAGCGGTGTCGCGACCGATCGGTCAAGGCGTCTTCGGGTCGCGTGGCGGCGCGGTCAGGGCATCGCTGTAAACGTGGAAGGCGCGCCGGATATGGCTGATCATGACGGCCTTCGCCCAATCGGGGTCGCGATGCCGGAAGGCCACGACAAGTTCCTCATGCTCGGCGGCCGAGCGTTCGAGCTGGGCGCGATCGTACCGCCGGGCGGTGCGCAGCACGACGGGCTGCTCCACGATCGAGGCGAGCAGGCGGGTCAAGCGTTCTGACCCGGCCGCATCGGTTACAACCGCGTGGAATCCGCGATTATGGTCGATAAAGGCGGCGATATCGGGGGTCTCGCTGGATACTGCGTCGCGAATTGCGGCGTTGTGGGTGGACAGCGTGGCGAGCTGTTCCGGCTTGATCCGGTCGGTCGCGCGCGCCGCGGCATGACCTTCGAGCATGGCGCGGAGAGCAAAGGATTCGGCAATGTCGTCGACCGACAGCGTGGCGACAAAACTGCGTTGCGAGTCGCTGCGCTGGATCAGGTTTTCGGCTTCCAGTTTGCGCAGAGCCTCGCGCACCGGGGTGCGCGACACCCCGCACGCCTCCGCCAGCGCTTCCTCGCGCAACTGCTCCCCTGGCGTCATCGCACCCGACAGAATCTCCCCGCGGATGAAGTGGTAGGCACGGTCTGCGGCTTTCGACATGGATGACGTTGCTCCGGCGTTACGATTACGGTTGACCTGCGGCGATGTATATAGCAGCTTTGTATACAATGAGACCGCAAGGCGGTATAAAAAGGGGCAACAGCATGAGCGTCAAGACCTTCGCCTGTCTTCTGTGCGGCACCGCCGTCCTTGCCATCGCCGCACTGCCGGCACAGGCGCAGACCGCACCCGCGCCCGCAACCGAAACACAGGCCGCCCGAGACGGCGGCGATATCGTGGTAACTGCCCGGCGCACCAGTGAAAAGCTGTCGCAAGTGCCCGCGTCGATCACGGCCTTCAACGCCGACGCGATCGCCAAGGCCGATATTCAGCGCGTGACCGATTTCACCAAGCTGACGCCGGGCGTGACGATCGTCTCGTCGACGGCGGAGGCCGGGGACAATCAAATCAATATTCGCGGTCTCAACGGCGCGCGCGATGCGGAAAGCTCGGTCGCTTTGGTGTTTGACGGGATCCTCAAGACCAATTCGGCGGTGCTCAACCAGGATCAGGGTACCTTGCGCCAGATCGAAGTGTTGAAGGGACCGCAAGGCGCGCTTTATGGCCGCAATGCCGCGGCCGGCGCGATCGTGATGCAGACGGTGAAACCCGGTGACCATTTCGAAGGCGGCTTTACCGGCAGTTATGGCAGCCAGAAGACCGGCGCGTTCAACGCCTATCTCGCCGGACCGATAACCGAGGGGATCGGTTTCGTCGTGTCGGGCAATTACGACCGGACCGACGGGTTCTTCCGCAACGATTATCTGAAAAAACTACACGGTCGACAATCGCGAGGAATGGGCGGTCAACGGCCGGATCCTCGCGGCGCTCGGTGCTGATACGCAAGTCGATGCCAAGCTGCGCTATGGCGAGTATCACGGCGCTTCGATCAACTTCAATTCGGTGTTCCATTTGCCCGCGTTCGGCGGGGCATTCTATGAAAACGTCAACGCGCACCCGTTCCATTATTATTCGAACATCGTGCCGACCAACGATCAGAAGACGTTCGAAGCCTCGCTCAAGATCGACCATGATTTCGGCGGCGCGAAGCTGACGGCCTGGGCATTGTACAGCGACGTGAAGAACGACCTAACCGCCGATGGCACCTCGGCCGATTTTGCGCGCTACATCGCCGCGGCGAACCCCGCCGTAGCTTCCGTGGTCAATGCCTGTTTCGCTTCGACCGCGCGGCTCACTGGCTTCCCGGTCAACCCGCCAGGCTTTATCGGCCAGATCCCGGTTCCGTTCATCTTCGCGCCGGCGACGGGATCGACCTTCGGGGCCTATTCGCCGACGACATGCGACGGCACGCAATATCAGGTCCGCAACCAAAAGGACTTCAGCACCGAAATCCGCCTTGCCTCGACCGGCACCGGCCCGATCGGCTGGCAATTTGGTGGCTATTACCTGCATCTCGACCGCTTCACCGGGGTCAGCCTTGGCGGCGACACGGGGGCGGGCGTCACGCATCAACTCTACAATGCGCCCAATTCCTCCAACCCGACGTCGCAATTGTTCGCCGATAAATTCCGGACCGATGTGTTCGCCGGGTTCGGCTCGGTCGATTGGAAGCCGGTCGACTCGGTCAGCATCACCGCCGCACTGCGCTATGACGTGGAAAAACGCCGCGTCGACAATCAAGTCCCGGTCGCGATCGATCCGTTTACTGGCGGACCGATCAACCCGGGGCAGACCGGCGGCGCGATTCCGTCGAAGAGCAAGACCTTCGAGCTGCTTGAGCCCAAGATCAGCGCACGCTGGACGATTTCGCCTGCGCTCAATCTGTTCGGCAATTGGGGCGTCGGCTTCAAATCGGGCGGGTTTAACAATCAAGGCTCGGCTGCGATCGTCAACCAGAACTTCAACGTGGCACCGATCAACGCCGGCGTGCTCATCACCGATGATTTCCGCAAGGAACGCTCAAGCGCCTATGAGGTCGGGTTCAAGGGTAAGGTCGGCCCGCTGACCTACAATGTCGCCGGCTATTACACGCAGGTCCGCGACATGCAGTTCTTCGAATTCTTCGTCGGCAGCTTTGGCCTGTTGCGCGTCGTGTCCAACATCGATCGCGTCGATCTGAAGGGCGTCGAGGTCAATGGCGACCTGAAGCTGGTGCCTGGCTGGACCGTGTTCGGCGGGTTCAACTACACCGATTCGGAGATCAAGAAGAACCGCTCGCGCCCCGATACCGTCGGTAACAAGTCCCCCTACACGCCGGATTATACGATCAATCTTGGCTCGCAGCAGGAATTCCGTGTCGCGAACAACGTCAATCTGCTGTTCCGCGCCAATTATCGCGTCACCGGCCCGACCTGGTTCCATACCGTGCAAAATCAGACGAAGGCGACGATCTTCAGCGCCTTGCTGCCGATTTCGGCCCTCGCTTTGCCGGCCTTTGTCGGCAATGCCAATTATAGCGTCACGCGGCGCGAAGCCTTCGGCGTGCTCGATCTGCGGCTCGGGCTGGAGGGGCACTCCTGGAAAGCGGCGGTCTTCGCCAACAACGCGCTCAACCGGCGCTATGTCAACGAGGTGATCCCAGCGATCGAGTTTGGCGGGTCGTTCAACTCGCCGGGCGCGCCTCGCGCTTATGGGTTTGAAATCGGGTACAAATTCTGATCCTGCGCGCTCAGGCGGCGCGATCACAGCCCCTCGGTTTAGAGCGCGTTTACCCTTGCCCGAGGACGCGCTCTAAAAGCCGACCGTAACCCCAAACCGGAGGTTGCGGGGGCGGAGCGGGGTTGTTTGCTGGCGTGTCGCAAGGATTGTCGGATTCCCCAAAGCGAAGCGATTGGCGCTGGCATTGGCGAGATTGTCGCCGCTCAGGCTGAAATCGACACCGCGCCAATGCCAGCCCAATTGGGCGTCGAGGACCGCATATTTGCCTTGGCTGACGTCGAGAAAATCGCCCGTGCCCAGCACCGACCGACCGACATATCGACCGAACACGCCCAAGCTGAACTGCGACGTGTCGCCATGCGTCCAGCGATAGGTCAGGCCGGCGTTTCCGGAAAAGGCGGGTGTCTCGGGCAAGCGGCGGTTCGCCCTGACCGATGATTGCGCAATCGGTCCATCGACAATGTTGTAGCTGTAGAGGAAGGCAAAACTGGCGTGGAGTCCGCGCACCGGCACCCAATCGCCAATGGCTTCGAGCCCCGCGATCTCGGCATTGCCGATGTTCGCGGTATAGGGTTGCCCCCGCCGATTATAGAGATCGGCCTGGATATCCCGCCACCGCGCGTAGGACACTGCGGTGCTCAGGTCCAAGCCGGTCTCGCCGCTGCGTTGCTTGCGCAGGCCAACTTCGCCGACCATGATCGAATCCGAACGAAAGTCGAGCACGCGCCCAACCCCGGTCGCGACGGCCAGGCCGCCGGTGCGATACCCGGTCTGGAAGCGGGCGAAAACGGCGGTGCGCTTTGCGATCAGCCAGGAGAGGGCGAGCGTCGGATCGATCCGGCGCGTCGCGCGGCCCCGAATGAAGCTGTCGTTGCGCGGACGCGATGACGGCTCACCATCGGTGCGCGCTGCGGTCGCCCGCGCGCCGAGGGTGATCGACACGCGATCGCTCGTCGGCCATGTCGCCTCCCCAAAGGCCGATACGCTGTCGGTCCGATTGGTCACGCCGATAATGTCGAGTGGCTGGTCGGGCGGGCCCAGGTCGCGGGCCTGAATGTCGCGGTTATGGAGGACCGCGACGCCCAGCAGCCAGCCGATCTTGCCCGGCACCGCGCGGGACAGCCGGGTCTCCTGGACGAAGAGCGCGGCCGACTGCGCATTGGTGTAGATGGTCGGCCCGGTGCTGCCAATCGCGCGGGTCGCGTCGAACACGTCTGCCGTTCGCAGATCGACATAGCCAGTGGCGGACAGGAGTTCGAGCCCACTGTCCCAACGCTTGCGCACAACCCCGCGCAGCAGCGTGATGTCGCTGCTATACGGCTGCGCAAGGCGCGCGCGGCGATCGAGCGCGGCAACCATGCGTTCGGCATATTGCGCGTCGACGGCGGCGATATGTTGCTGCACCGCGCCGATCTCGACACCCCAGCCATTGCCCGGATCGATCGCCAGCGTTGCCCGCCCGCCGAACGTATCGGTGCGGTTGACGTTCGAGAGCTGGCGCAAGCGGTCACCGATAAAGCCGCCGCCGCGGTCGCGATAGCCGACCACGCGCAAACCGATCCGGTCGCGCAGGATCGGGACATTCGCCATGCCGGCCACATCGAACCCGGCGGCACCGCCTTGCGTCGCGGTGATGCCGCTGCTGAACGATGCACCAAAGCGCGTCAGATCGACCGGGTTGGGCGTCAGTCGAATAATCCCGCCGATCGCGCCGGCGCCGTACAGCGTGCCTTGCGGCCCTTCGAGGACCTCGACGCCCTTCATGTCGTACAAGTTCAGGCTCGGCTCAGGGCCGGAATAGCCGAGCGGCACTTCGTCGAAATACAGGCTCGCGGTCGATTGCGTTGCGCCGTTGAAGCTACTGTCCGCGATGCCGCGAATAAAGATCTTGTTGCGACCGATGCCCAATTCGGTGTTCTGCAGGACCGGCGTCGCACGTGCCACGTCATCGATCGTGAGCGGGCGTGCCGTCGGCGTCCCCGGCGCAAACCCGCCGATCACGATCGCGCTGCCAGGAAAGCGCAGCAGTGTGGCGCTTTGTTTGCTGGCGGTCACGATGATGTCGCCGTCGGGTGTCCGCTCTGGTCGCTGGCGTGCGATCACGCGTGCTGTCAGCGGCCTGCGGGGCAGGCGTTCGATCCGATAGCTGTGCGCATCGATCGCGACCGCCCGGAAGCCCGTGCCCTTGAGCAGACGCTGCAAGGCGTCGCGCGGGGCCATCTGCCCGGTCACACCCTTGACGCGAACTAGGTCCAGCCCCGGCTCGGTGCTGATGATGTCGAAGCCGGTTTGTCGTGCCAGATCCGTCAACGCCCGGCTCAGCGGTTCGGGTGGAATTGCGATGCGGGGTTCATCGGCGCGGGCCGCGATCGGGACCACAGCGAGGATCAGAAAGGGACCAAGTCCCCGGGTCAGAACCGAGCGAAACGCGTGCTGTCTATCGTGGCGAGATGACCCACCGCTCGCCATCGTGATGCCACTCAGCCCCAACCAAAGCCGCAAGATGCGGCACGTCCTGCTCCACCTTGCCAGACAAGCGAACCATGCCGGTAAAGGGCCGTTGCGACAAGCCGGAGTCGATAAAAAGCGTGGCCCCGTCGATCCGCCGCACCGCAGTCGCGATCCGGCCGAACGGCTCGCCCAGGAACGACACGGCGCGGTTACGCCAGGCCCCGACCTTGGCGACATCGATCTTGGTCACCGCGATTTGGCCGAGGTCCTCGCGCGCGGTGATGGCGGCGCCGGCGTGCAGCGTGACCGCGTCGCGCTTCGGCTGGAACAGGACCGAGCCTTTGGCGACTTGCACGTCGAGTCGTGCGCCCTCGCGCTCGACATTAAAGACAGTGCCGAGATCCTGCAGCGTCAGACGTCCCGAATGGACCATGAAGGGATCGCGTGGATCGTGGCGGATATGGAAGGTGGCTTCGCCCGCCTCCAGCGTCGCGACGCGCGGATTGGAGCGGTCCAGCAGCAGCCGGGTCGCGCCGTTGAGTTCGATCCGCGTCCCGTCGGTGAGCGCGATATCCCGCCGCTGACCGGGTTTGGTTTCCACCGCATAGGGCGCGCTGCCGCCGGTCAACCCGGTGGTTGTGAGCGTCAGCGTCAGGCTGGCCGCCGCTGCGACCGCTACCCCACTGCCGACCCATGCCCAAACGCGGCGTGACGGCGACGTTGCTCCTTGCGGAAACCGGGGTTGGCGCGCGACCGGTGCGGCCGGAGCCGGATAAAGTTCGGGGTGTTCGGCCAGCACGGACAGATCGGCCGCGACGGCGTCAAACGCTTGCGCATGCGCGGGATCGGCCTCCAGCCAGGCGACGAACGCATGCCAGTCGGCATTGTCCATCGTCGCCTGGCGCAAATGCCAGTCGATCGCGCGATCGACGAGATCGGGGGCGTCATGTGCCACGATGTGATTTCCCTTCGCCCAATAGACGATGCTGATTGGCCGATTCCGCCTCGTCGGCGATTTTGTGCAGGTGAATCTCTTTGGCGGCGCGTCGCAACAGTTTTTCGACGCCGCTGACCGTCATACCAAGCTGCTCCGCAATGTCTTTTTGCGGCACACCCTCGACGCGGTACAGGCGCAGCGCGGCGCTCATACGGGGTGGCATTGCGGCAAGCGCCGCCTCGATCCGGGCGAGCCGTTCGCGCCCGAGCAAAGCGCGCTCGGTCGTCGGCTGCTCCGCGGCACCGGGTTGCACATCGAGCCACGCGGTATCGCGCACCCCGGCGCGGGATGCCGCAATCCTGCGGTCGGCGGCGAGGTTGGCGGCCATGCGATAGAGATAGGCCGCGGGCTGCGCGACGGGTTGGGCATAAGACGCCGGGCCGTTCTGGTCGAGCTTCAGCCACATGTCCTGCAGCGCATCCTCCGCATCGGCGCGATTGCCGAGCCGCGCGACAAGCAGCCGCAACAGCATCGGCTGCTCGGCCAGAAAAACGGCCTTGAGCCCGGCGTCACTCACCGAATTGCGAGACGATGCTGCATGATACGGGTAAAGCGCCGAACGCGCGTCCCCGCAACCCCCCCCTGCAACCCCCCGCGCGACCCACCGGGTCCGCTGGGGCCGCGCGCCGTCTTACGTCACGTCACGCTGTGCGCGGCATTCCGCCAGAAAAATCGGGTTGCGCATAGAATTGGCGCTCGCGAATGCGGTCGCTGGTCAAGCGGCGCGCGGCCAGTCGACGACCGAGGAAATCGTAGAAGAACCAATCGCGCGCCGGGCCGGGTGTCACATGATACAGGATGCGCTCGACCAGCGTCCACCGGATCGAATCGCGGTCGCGCTCGCGCGGCGACGGTGCGCACCACAATGTGCCGCCGTAAGCGAGCGGCCCGAGCTTTGCCATGCGGTGCATGATCTCGTGATCCTCGAGAACGTAACCCCAGCGCGCGGCATCGAACCCGCCGGCCCGCCGCAGCGCGTCAGTCCGGAAGACCTGCCCCGCGCCACCGGTATGGCATTGTCCGGGCAACAGCATGGCGGCGCGCGCCATGCGGGCCGAGGCTTCGCGATGGTCTTCGGCGGTCGCGTGTTGCGCGGCGAAATAGGCACCTCCGGCGACCGCTCGCGTTGCTTCGAGCAAAAGCTCGGCCTGGCGTAGATAGTCTGTCGGATAGATCGTGTCGGCGTCGCAGGTCGCAACATAAAGCGTCCGCGTCCGTGCAACGCCGGTCTGCAACGCATTGACCTTGCCGGGACGGCGATCGGTCAAGAGCGTGAAGGCGAGACCGAGCCGCCGGCAGGTGGCGGCGGCGATCTCCGCACTCCCGTCGGTCGAGGCATTGTCGATTAGGATCAGCTCGAATGGCACGTCCTGGGCGGCAAGGCTGGCGAGCGTCCCGTTCAGCAATGTCCGTTCGTTGAAGAACGGGATCAGGACCGTCCAGCGTGGGGCAGGGGCCGACGCCGCAACCGTCTCCCACGGTGAGTCCCAGATCTGAAAATCGTTCGTTTCGTGCAACATCCGCGTGTCCCGTGGTGCCTTCTGAGGGCGATCAACAATGTGAGGAGCACGCGCCAGCCGTCGGGCCTGCCCGCATTGGGCACGCCGTGACGGCTACTGCCGCGCGATACAGGTGGTTGAACCCGTAAGGCGGATCGCGACCGGGATTAGCGGGCACGGTCTTCTCGCGATAACAACGCCGCCGCCGTTCGAAAACCGGACAGAAATTTACGCTTTGCGAACTATTTTGTGGGGCGCGTGTGCGTTGCTCTCGCGCTCGGGATTGTCTGCCGACCAGTCGCCCCGGTCAGTCGCCCCGGTCAGTCGCCCCGGTCAGTCGCTACGTCGGTGGGATCAGGCCCG
>NZ_JBBATX010000037.1:0-23574 GCF_040398505.1 Sphingomonas sp.
GATATGGTTGCATGACTCAAACCAAATAGCCTCCAGGAAACCCGGGACGGTTCAGCCTCCGAGAAACCCGGGACGGTTCAGAGGGCAGTATCCAGGTGACGCTGGGAGTGGGCCTCTGGGGCTTGCCAGACGTCGCTACAGAGCGTTTTGGGGAACTGACCATGGATCGTCTCATGCCGTAGGGCATACACCCCTACAGCGTGCCCGTAGCTGATTGCGAAGACGACGACCCTGTGTTGGTCAGGGGTAATGAAGGTGAAAGTTTGCATCGGTGGTCTCTCTAGCTTGGTGAGAGATGACCTTGAACGCATTCGCATTGGGGTGCGGGTGGGTTCGACTATCGTGCAGTAATCATTTTCCAAAATTCGCGGGTTGCTCCGACAGTCGATCTGGATTGGGTGACACGCCGCGATGGAAGCCGATCATCCTGCCGGCGCACACTTTTAAACAGGTAATTGATGTACGCAGGACCCTCGCGGGTAAAGAGCCGACCATGGGTAGCTCTTGCCATCTTCGGTGCCCGTGCAATGCGGTGCCCCATTGCGCGGGCCGCAGCGTCCATAATTTTGTCCGCGTCCCCATCTTCATAGATCGCTGCGGCGCCATGGATGTGAATGATTGTTTCGGTTTTGGTGAGCTTGCTCCAACCTTCGATGACAAAGAAGTGTTCGAGACCGGGTCTAACTTTGGCATCGAGTTCGCGTCTGAGCCGGTCGCGGATGGCCATTCGTTTGTCGCGGCCGTCTGCCGACCAGGTCATGTCGAGCCGTGGGTGTAGATGGATGTTAAAAGTTTGAAACTCCCATTGGTCCATGACCCATACTGTCAGCTGAAGCTTGAACCAGGTGGACAGATCTTTCCACTCCGGCATTGGCTTGCCGTTTGGCTGGAAGCGGACCGGGAACTTGGTGAGCTTGTGGCCTTGGGAGTGTGTATCTTTGCCAACCCAGACTGATAGGGGCTCGATTGGCTCACGGAGAAGCCTATGCCAGTCTACCGACCTTTGCTTCAAGACCCGCAGAAAAGCGTAGATTTTGCGGTCGCGAAGGAGGCGTTTTGCCTCGCGCCGACGGCGGTTTCGGATTCCACTTTTTCGCGCAGCAATTAAAGGCATTCCGGAGGCACTCGCTTGAATTGAGCGCCTCGAAATCCGGGGTCTGCTGGCAACGGAATGGCCCGATGGGTAACAAACGACAAGCGCCATTCGAACGCAGCCCCATAATCGGTAACATTTTTGTAATTTGGGGTCACTAAGGGCTCGAAACGTTCGTTCCGAAGTGAGTTACTATCATGTGATACATTTGGACGAAAATACCAGCTAACACATTGAAAACGTTGAACTGGTGACCCCTACGGGAATCGAACCCGTGCTTCAGCCGTGAAAGGGCCGCGTCCTAACCGCTAGACGAAGGGGCCGTACCCGAAACGTGTCGGGTGCGGAGGGTCGGTTAGGCAAAGCGCGGGCGCTGGTCAAGCGCTTGTGTGCAGCAAAATGCTCAATCGGCCCATGCGGCGTCATCGAGATGCAGTTCGGCGGCGGGGCGGGTGCCCCAATCGTCGATCTTCGCGCGGCCGGCCAGCCACAGTTTGCGGTGCGGCGGTGCGCCGAGCAACGCTTGGCCGAGCGCGGTGTCGGCCTGGCGGAAGGCGACGGTCTTGAGCGTGCCGCCGCCGTCGCCCGAAACGATCGCGCGGACATGGCCGTTGCCGACCACGTCTGCCTTGATCACGCGCACCGGCCCCGCGACGACGCGCGGTTGCGGCCAGCCCATGCCGTACGGCCCGCCCGCCTCCATCGCCGCGACCAGCGTCGGGTTGACCCCGCTCGCGGTCAGCACCGCATCGAGCAGCAGCGCGCGGTCGCCCATCGCGCGCGTCACGGTCGCGTCGAGGCGCTCGGCGAGGAAGTCGCCGAACGCTTCGATCCGGTCTTCGGCGATGGTCAGCCCGGCCGCCATCGCATGCCCGCCGCCCGCGACGAGCAACCCGTGATCCTTCGCCGCCAGCACCGCCGCGCCGAGATCGACCCCGGGGATCGACCGGCCCGAGCCCTTGCCCACGCCCGCCTCGTCGATCGCGATGACGAGCGCCGGGCGGCCGAATTTCTCCTTCAGCCGCCCGGCGACGATGCCGATCACGCCCGGGTGCCAGCCGTGCCCCGCCACGACGATAACGGCGTGGTTGCTCTTGGTCGCGGCGATCACCTCGGCCGCCTCCTGCACGATCCCCTCGATCGCGCGGCGCTCCTCGTTGAGCCGGTCGAGCTCGACCGCGATCGCTTCGGCTTCGGCCGGGTCGCGCGTGGTCAGCAACCGCACGCCGAGGTCGGACTTGCCGACGCGCCCGCCGGCATTGATGCGCGGGCCGAGGGCGAAGCCCAGATCGGTGCTAGTCGGCGCGCGCGTTAGTCGCGACGCGGTGATCAGCGCGTTGAGGCCGATATTGCGGCGCTGCGCCATCACCTTGAGGCCTTGCGCGACGAACGCCCGGTTGAGGCCTTTCAGCGCCGCGACATCGGCAACGGTGCCGAGCGCGACGAGATCGAGCAGATCGAGCAATTTCGGTTCCGCCCGCGCGGTGAAATAGCCCCGCGCGCGGAGCGTCCGGATCAGCGCCGCGCCGAGCAGAAAGGCCACGCCCACCGCCGCCAGATGGCCGTGCGCCGCGCCCTCCGTCTCATCCAGCCGGTTGGGGTTCACCAAGGCGTGCGCATGGGGCAGGGCGGCGGCGCATTTGTGGTGATCGACCACCAACACGTCGACCCCGGCGACGCGCGCCATTTCGAGCGCCTCGAACGCTTGCGCGCCGCAATCGACCGTGACGATCAGGCTCGCGCCCTCATCCTTCAACCGGACCAGCGCCGCGCCCGACGGGCCATAGCCCTCCATCAGCCGATCGGGGATGTACGCCCGCGCTTCTAGCCCGAGATCGCGCAGCAGCAGGATCATCAACGCCGCCGAGGTCGCGCCGTCGACGTCGTAATCGCCGAACACCGCGACCTGCTCGCTTGCCTGCACCGCATCGGCGAGGCGCTCGGCGGCGCGGTCCATGTCGCGGAAGATCGAGGGATCGGGCATGAAGGCGCGGATGCTCGGCGCCTTGTGCGCCTCCAGTGCGTCACGCGGGCAACCGCGCGCGAGCAGCAATTGCGTAACCAGATCGTCGGGCGCGAAACCCGGATCGCGCGCATCGGTCTCGAGCATGCGCCAGCGCCACGGCTGGCCGAGGATCGACTGTTTGATGTTGAGGACGTTCATGAGGGGGCATCGTAGCGGGTTGTGGGGGCAGGGGGCAATGCGGGCGGGCTGAACTACACCGCTTACGCTTCCCCGGCCTTCGCCGGGGAAGCGTGACATGGTGTGTTGCGTGGGCGGCGGGCGCGTGCAAACGTCTCCAAAACAGGGAGAGAGACAATGCGGTATCTGGCAAGCCTAGCAGCAGGCGCAGCATTACTGTGCGCGACCGGCGTACAGGCCAAAGCCCCGCGCTTCGCCGCCAGCATCACGCGCACCACATACGGCATCCCGCATATCCGCGCGAACACCTGGGGCGGGCTCGGTTACGGCGTCGCTTATGCCTATACGCAGGACAATCTGTGCATGCTGGCGGAGGAATTCGCGACCGTCGCGGGGGATCGCTCGCGCATCTGGGGACCGAAGGGAACCGCGACGCTTGGCTTCGACCGGATCGACAATCTGTCGTCGGACGTGTTCTTCCGCACGATCGTCGATTTGCCCGCTTTGCGCAGCGGCTTCGTCAAGGCGAGTCCCGCGACGCAGGCATTGGTGCGCGGCTATCTTGCCGGCTATAACAAGGCGCTGCGCGATCTCGGGCCGCAGGGCGTGCCGGTCGCGTGTCGCGGCAAGGGCTGGGTCCGGCCGGTCGGCCTCGACGACATGCTGCGGCTGACCGAGAAGCAGATGCTGCTGGCGAGTTCGCTCGCGCTCGCGCCGTTCGTGGTGTTTGCGACGCCGCCGGGTACGGTGCAGGCGTCGGTCCAGCCGGGTGAGGATCCGCTGCGGCCCCGCGACGTCGGTTTTGGCAGCAATGGCTGGGCGTTCGGGTCGGAGGTGACCGCGGACAAGCGCGGCCTGCTCGTCGGCAATCCGCATTTTCCGTGGACGGGGCCGAGCCGCTTCTATGAAATGCACCTGACTCTGCCGGGCAAATATGACGTGATGGGTGTCACGCTGGCAGGCGGGCCGATCGTCACGCTCGGCTTCAACAAGGATGTCGCGTGGACGCATACCGTCACCGCCGCGCAGCATTTCACGATGTTCCAGCTCAAGCTCGATCCCGCCGATCCGACCGCGTATCTGGTCGACGGCAAGAGTGAGAAGATGCGCCGCATGAGCGTCAGCGTGCCGATGCAGGATGGCGCCGCGCCGGTGGTGCGGACGATGTATGCGACGCGCTATGGCCCGGTCGTCGCCAATCCGCTCGCCGGGTTCGTGTGGAACAAGACCACCGCCTTCACGCTGCGCGATGCCAACCATAACAATCAGCGTGCGCTCGATACCTGGCTGGCGATCGGGCAGGCGCACAGCGTCGGCGAGGTCCGCGCGGCGGTCGAGCGCACGCTCGGCATTCCGTGGGTCAATACGATCACCGCGGATCGCGCGGGCAATGCGCTGCATGCCGATGTCACCGCCGTCCCCAATGTCTCGACCGCCAAGGTCAAGGATTGCGCCACGCCGTTGTCAGCGGCGTTCGCCGGGCGGCTGGTGCTGCTCGATGGCAGCCGCAGCGCGTGCGACTGGGACAAGGCCCCCGGCACGGCGGTGGCGGGGCTGATGCCGGCACGCGATCAGGCGGTGCTGGCACGGCGCGATTATGTCGCCAACAGCAACGATTCCTATTGGCTGAGCAACCCCAAGGTCCCGTCGATCGTCCGCTCGCCAATCCTGGGCGGCGCCGAGACTGTGCGGACGCTCCGCACGCGCTCCGGCTTGCTCGAAATCGAGCGACGCTTGAGCGGCACCGACGGCTTGCCCGGCACGCAAATCGACCAGCCCCGCGCCGAGGCGATGGCGTTCGCCAACAAAAGCCTCGCGGCCGAACTCGCGGTCGATCCGCTGCTGGCTTTGTGTCGCGAGCAAGCCGATCTGACGGCGGCCTGCGCGGCGCTCGCCGGGTGGGACCGGCGCTATGATCTCGACAGTCGCGGGGCGTATCTGTTCGCGGCGTTCTGGGATGCGGTGAAGGCCCCGCAATGGGCGGTGCCGTTCGACACGGCCGACGCGGTCCACACGCCGCGCGATCTGGTGACCAGCGGGGCGGCGGGCGAAAAGCTGCTCGCGGCGCTGCGATCGGCGGTCGCGCGGCTCGGCAAGGAAGGGATCGCGCTCGATGCGCGCTGGGGCGACGTGCAGTTCGCGGTGCGCGGTGCCGACCATATCCCGATCCACGGCGCGGCGGGCACGCTTGGCGTGCTCAACGTGCAGCAAGCCGATGTTGTGACAGGCGGCATCGTGCCCAAGCACGGGACGAGCTACATCCAGGTCGTTGGTTTCGATGCCGCCGGGCCGGTCGCCGATGCGCTGCTCAGCTATTCGCAAGCGACCGATCCGGCGTCACCCTATTATGCCGATCAGACGCGCGCTTTCTCGGTCAAGAAATGGCACCGGTTGCCTTTCACCCCCGCACAAATCGCGGCGGATGGGGGGAGCAAGGTGGTGCGGATTTCGGAATAGGGCTCCCGCTCCACCGCCACCCCGGCGAAGGCCGGGGCCCAGTCGCGAAACAGCAATGATCGGGCGAAGCGCTCGACTAGATCGACCTTCGCAACTGGGCCCCGGCCTGCGCCGGGGAAGCGGGAGGGGATGATTGATCCGCTACTCCCGAATCCAATTCCCCTCGCGGAACCACTTGGTCACGATGTACTTGGTGCCCTTCACCACGGGCATCCCCTCGTGCAGCGTCTGGTCGTTGCGGCTGCCATCGGGGTTCATATTGTTCCACGCGAGCAGCAGCCCGCGCTTTGGCGCCACTTTGATGCCGATCTGCGGAAACCACGTCGCGCCGCCTTCCTCGACCGTGTTGAGATAGATCATCGCGGTCCAGGTGCGCTGTCCGCCAGTTTCGATCATCTTCGGCCAATAGGGCTGTTTCTCGTTGAAATAGTCGAAATGCGCGCGGAAATGCTGGCCCACCGCATAGCGTTGCCCCTGCATCGTTTCGCCATGGACCGGATCGATCCCGAGCAATTCGGCGATCGCTTCGTCGGTCGGCTGCACTTCGGGCGACCAGCGATCCATGTCGCAGCTTTCGCTGGTGCGGAACTCCTGAACCGTCTCCGCCGCGAGCACGGTCGAGCGGCGGCGATTGGCATCGATCAGCTTGCACAAGCGGCTGCACGTCGCGGCATCGAGGAAATCGGGGTGATAATAGATATGCGCGGTGTCGACCTTGGCGCGCTTCACCGCCGGATTGTTGGCGAGGCGGGCCGATACCGTTTCCCCGAACAAGCGGCGCACCGGCGAGGCACCGTTGGGTTTTTTTGCAAAGAGAGCCATGCCCGAGACTTTGCCTGCCTCGTCCCAAAAAACAAGGGGTCCGCAAGCCAGCGCCTGCGGACCCCTGTCTCAGTCGCTTCCGGCGCTTACCAGAAGATGTCGTACACCGTATCGACGACGTAGCCGGAGCGGATATCGACCAGCAGCGCGTCATTGTAATAGCGCACCCAGCGATACGGACCATAAGCCGGCGGCAAGCGGTAATAATCGGTATCGTCAATCCAATAATCCTGGTCGAACAGGATCGAGCTCAGCGTGAAGCCGATCGAGAAACGCCGATAACCATAACCCCAACCGTACGGCGCATAGTAACGCGGGAGCCGGAAGATATTGCGGTTCTGGTTGCGGTAAACATTGTAATTGTAGCGATTGTCGCGCCGCCAATCGCGGTTCCAGTTGCGGTTGTTGCCGTTCCAATTGCCGTCCCAGCCGCGGTTATAGCCGCTGGAATAGCCGCGCCGGTCGCCGCCGCGCACGTCATACCCGCGCCGGTCGTCCTGCCAGCCGTCACGCCGGGCATCCTGCCGCCAATCGCGGCGGACGTCCGGACGATCGTCGGGCCGATCGGCGCGAACCTCGCCGCGCCCGTCATTCCGAATCTCGCCCCGTACGTCACCGCGTGGCGGCTGCCCGCCATTGAAGTCCGGTCGACCGTCGCGGCGACCGTCCCCCAGCCTGCCGTCCCCCAGCCTGCCGTCCCCGGGCCTGCCGTCCCCGGGCCTGCTGTCCCCGGGCCTGCCGTCCCCGGGCCTGCCGTCCCAGCCGCGCTGTGGCTGCTGTTGCGGCGGGGTCTGCACTTGCGGCACTGGTCCGGGCACGCGCACCGCGGCGGGGCCACCCTGCATCTCGCCCCGACCGCCACGGAAATCGCCGCGCGCTTGACCGTCGCCACCGCGCCCACCGCCGAAATCAGGGCGATCGCCCCGGTCGGGCCGTTCGAAGCGCGGCTGCGGCTGCGGTTGCTGAACTTGCGCCGGCGGCTGGAATTGCGGCCGCGCTTCGGGCGCGCGCATCTCGCGCTGCGGTTGCTGCTCGCGGGCTGGGCGGTCCTGGAGTTCCGCGCGCTCCTGGCGCGCGCCGCGTTGCCGTCCGTCGCCGTCATCCTGCGCAAACGCAGTCGCCGGGATCAACGCAGAAGCCGCCATGATCGCGGCGAGCAAAGACTTGCGCATCAAACTGTCCTCAATCTTCGTCCGGACGCCATGTCCGGCCGTTGAACTCGTCCTAGCCGCGCGTCGATGAGCCGTGCCTGAATTGCGCTGACAGCGATCAGAAAGGAATTATCGATTGCGCGGCACCAACGCCGGAACCTCGCGTGCAGCATCCGCCGGGGAGGTCCCCGGTACCGGCGGCGCATCGATCGTCTCGTCGCCGCGCTGGACGCTCGCCGCGAGCAAAATCGCCTCAATCAGCCGCGGATAGATGCCGCAGCGGCACAGATTGGTGATCCCGGCGCGGATATCGTCCTCGCTCGGGTTGCGGTTCTTCTTCAGCAGCACCGAGGCCGACATCACGATTCCGGGAATGCAGAAGCCGCATTGTACCACATTCCCCGCGATCAGCGCCATTTGCGCCGGGTGCGTGCGTTCGCGCGACAGGCCTTCGATCGTGGTGACGAAACTCCCTTCGACCGCAGCGATCGTCCGTTGGCATGATCGCACCGCTTCGCCGTCGATGTCGACGGTACATGCCCCGCATTCGCCATTGCCGCAGCCATATTTGGTGCCGGTCAAATTCGACGCATCGCGCAGCGCCCACAGCAACGGCGTGTCGGGGTCCATCTTATAATGCACGGGCTGATTGTTGACGGTGAAACGAGTCATGGCGCTACGATAGCGCCGTGCGCGCAATAGCGAAATGACCCGTTTCCGACGCTGCCGCCCGATGGCACCGCGCGGGCGGCGCGTTACATCTTGTACGAGATCCGAAGATAGCCGAACTGGCCCGGCACATCATAGGTAGTGGGATCATAATTCGGGCCGGTGCAGCTGAAGCACGCGGGCGGATCCTGGTTGAAGACGTTGTTCACGCCGACCGTCAGCGCGAGCTTGCGGTCAAACAACGCGTACCCGATCTGCACGTCGCCGTAGAACGTGCTTTTCAATTTGGTGCCATCGGCTTCGCGCACCGCGTCGATATAGCGACCCGTAAACGATGCGCTGAAGGCATTCATGGCCCAATCCAGCGTGCCATTCCCCTTGAAGCGCGGATAGGATTGGTCGGGGAAGCCGCGGGTGCTGCCCAGATAGTTGGTCGTGGTGAACCCGACTGCGGCCGGGAAAGTCTCGCTATACTTCATCAGGAAGTTGCCGCTGCCGGTCAGCCCGAAGGAGCCTGCCGCCGTCTTCTTGGTACGGAAAGTCGCGATCACGTCGATCCCGCGCGTGCGAATGCTGCCGATATTCTGTAACTGCGCATTGATCCGCGAAATCAGGCCGTTTGGCGTGCGCGTGATCGCCGCGCAGCTCAGCGGATCGCCGCTAAAGGCACAGCGGCTGAGTGTCAGCGATGCGTCGACCGGAGCTATCGCATTGTCGACCTTGATGTCATAATAATTGACCTCGAGGCTCAACTGGCTGGCAAAGCCGCGACGCGCCCAATTTGGCGAATAGACGCCGCCGAACAGCAGTGTCTTCGACGTTTCGGGCCGCAGATTTTGATTGCCGCCGGTCAGGACGCCCAACTGGCCGCCATTCGGCTCCTGATAGCTGCCATTGGCGGGTACGCCATTGGCGGTACAATTTGCCCGAACGCTGCCGACATTATTGCGATAGGGCGATCCCGCAACGTTCGTGCAGGGGTCGTCGATCGGCGCGTCGGCACGCGAGGCCGCACCGAACGACTCGCCGATCGCTGGCGCGCGAAATCCGGTCGCGTAGGAACCGCGAAGCAAGAAGTCCTGCACCGGCTTCCACGTCGCGCTCCCCGTATAGGTCGTCGTGCTGCCGCTGCGCGAGAAATTCGCATGGCGCACGGCCCCATCGAGATCGAGCGAATAGAAGAACGGTTTTTCCTTCAGCACCGGCACGCGCAGCTCGCCGTAAACTTCGTTCGAAGTATAGCTGCCGACCGCCGGAAGCGAGGGAATGTCCGAACTCAGCCCGGCGGCGGTGATCGGATCGGGATCGAAGCTGCCCTTCTGGTAGCGATGCTCATACCCAAGCGCGAAGCCGACGGGTCCTGCGGGCAGTTCGAACAGGTCGCCGCTCAAATTTGCCGTATAGTCCTGCAGCTCCTGCGCGCTGCGGTTGCGCTCGGTATAAGTGATATAGGCAAGCTGATCGGCGGTGATCGATCCCGCCCCGCCGAAGATGTTCACCGGGACACAGGCACCGGTGCAGTTGGACACGGGCCCCAGCGCGCGGGCCAAATTCGCTGCGTTGACGTTGCCGGTGAAGGACTGTTTGGCATCGTTGAACCCGATGACGGCGCTGGCATCCCAATACCATTTATGTGCGCCGACCGTGAACGACCCGTCGAGGCCGCCCGTGATCGACATGGTATTCACGTCTTGCGTGTAGGTGCGCTGTCCGGCCTCGACGAGGCGGCGGCGCACCGTCGAATAATTGGCTGGCGGATCACCCGGATTGCCCGCCGAGAGCGTGCCGAACGGGTTGTACGGATTGCTTGCATCGATCGTGATCGTGTCGAGCAAGTTGCCGTTTCCGGCATCCGGACCGATGAACAACGGCAGGAACGCCGCCTGATTCTGCGAGGTTCGGTGCGCATAGACCGCTTTGACGCGCAAATTGACGCTGGAGGACAGTTCCTGCTTGATGTTGACGAACCCGCCATAGCGTTCCGATGGCGTTAGGAAATAGTTGAAGGGCGCAAAGTTGAAGCGCGCGGCCGAGGTGAAGTTCGTGAAATCCCCGGTTGCAAGCGTCGGGTCATACACGGGTCGGCGCCCGATGACGGGGGCACGCAGCGTCAGGCTCTGCCCGTTGACATCATACCGCCCAAGCACGGGCGCGCTGCTGCAGCCGCCAATCGGCTGCGTACAGCTGGTCTGGCCCGGATTGGGAAATTGGGACGTCGCGCGGTTGCTCGTGCGCACGGCTTCCTGTTTGACGTAGCTGGCACCGAAGACGATGTTCGTCGTATCACCCTTGATGCCATAGCTGGCATTGTAGTCCTGCGTATGGCCATCGCCCTGGCGGAAGGTTCCGAACTGCGCCGACGCCTGCAAGCCCTTCTGGCTCGACTTGGTAATGATGTTGACGACGCCGGCGAGCGCGTCCGATCCGTAGAGCGGAGACTGCCCCGATTGCAGGACTTCGATCCGCTCGATCATGTTCGCCGGGATCGTGTTCAAATCGACGGTCGAGGGAATGCCGCTGGCACTGGCACCGTTAACGAAGCGCAGCCCGTCGACCAGCACGAGCGTGCGCTTGGCCCCGAGATAGCGCAGATCGATATTCGCCGATCCGGCGCCGACGCCGCCGCCATCGGGCGGATTGCCGATATTGCCGCTATTGTTGACCTTGGTATTGAGACCGCCTGCGGCGCTCGGGAGGCGCTGGAGGATATCGGCAACGCTGCTCAGCCCGGTTTGATCGAGCGCTGCCCGGTCAAGCGTAGTAACCGGCGAATCCTGATTGAGCGGATCGCGACGAATACGCGATCCCGTCACGATGATGTCTTCGCCGTCCGCAGTGGCGGTTGTCGGCGCGCTGGCTGTTTGCGCCTGCGCTGTGCTGGCTGTAAAAAGGAGCACGCCTCCGGTCAGAAGGCAGGACGAAAGAAGTGCAGATCTCGTCATTATTGTTCCCCTTTGTATCGTTATGTTTCGCCGATTTTGTATCTTTGCCAAGCCTCCGGGATGCTATCGTACAGGGCGGCTCCCATTATCGTTACGGGGTGTTGCTGTATTGCAACGGATCATGGCGGCATTGCCGGTCCGACGACGGCACCGTACATATCGGCGTCAGCATTTGCTGAGCGATCTGCACCCTCTCGCCGGAGACCGGTTTTGCGCTATCTGACCCTCTGCCTCGCGTTCCTTGCCACGCCAGCGCTTTCGGCGGACAAGGATAGCCCTGCCGCCGCGCTTTTGTACCAAACCGCCGGCCGCTGGCAGGGCGAGCTGCAGTATCGCGATTATCAGTCCAACACGTGGCAGGGCCTGCCGATGACGGTCACGATCGTGGCGCAGCCTGATCAAGTGACCACGATCCGCACCGCGCAGTATGACGACGGGCCGAAAACCGGGATCGTCACGATCACCACGGTCAATGCGGTCGATCCCGCCGCCGGGACGCTCAGCTATGCAAGCTTCCGCCGCAGCCGCCCGACCGACGTCGGCGTGGAAAAAATCGTCAAGGTCGAGCAGGGCGCGGACGCATCGCATTGGACGATCGTCACCACCGAAACGCGCAAGGATGGCGATCAGATCGCCGAGGTCCGCGAAACTACCACCCGCGACGGCGATGCGATGACGACGCTGAAAGAGGTCAATCCGGTCGACGACAAGCAGGACGTCTGGCTTCCGCGCAATCGCTCGGTGCTGCGGCGGATCGGGGCGTAACCACGAAGCCGCTGCGTTTGGCGTGACCTCCCGCGTCGCTCAGTGCGACGTCACGCGCGCCAGCCAGTGTCGATCTTGTCGACCAGCCGCACCATCGCGGCGAAATCGGCGGCGCCCGCGCCGCCCGGAATCTGCACCATGTGCAGGTCGCGCTGGTGGACCTTGACCACTTCGTCCGAGACTTCCAGCGGCACGCCCATCGACATCGTCGCCACCTGAATTTCGCACGCGCGCTGCAGCGACCAATGTTTCAGGAACGCCTCGGGCAGTGTCTTGCCCATCACCAAAATACCGTGATTGCGCAGCAGCATGATGCGTTTGTCGCCGAGATGCTCGAGCAAACGCACGCCTTCTTCGTCGCGCACCGTCACGCCTTCGAAATCATGGTATGCGATATGGCCGTAAAAATTACAGGCGTAGAAATTGGCAGGGCGCAAGCCACCCTCGACCGAACTGACCGCCATCCCCGCCGTCGTGTGCGTGTGCATGATGCAATGCGCATCGGGCAAATGTCGGTGGAACAGCGCATGTTGCACGAAGCCGGCGCGGTTCACCGGATAAGGAGATTCGTCGAGCTTATTGCCGTCGATATCGATCTTGACCAGGCTCGACGCCGTCACTTCGCTGAAATGCAGCCCGAACGGATTGATCAGGAACGCGCCATCCTCGCCCGGAATTTTCAGCGTGATGTGGTTGTAGATCATCTCCGACCAGCCGAGCATCGCGAACACGCGGTAGCAGGCGGCGAGCTGCTGGCGCGCCTCCCATTCGGCTTCGGTCATCTGCGATGGGCTGACGGCGGCGGTGGCCATGACGCTTCTCCTGATCGGGTCTTTTGTGGCATTATCGCATGATCGGTATGGTCGCGCAAACCCGCTTGGCGTCAGGTAAGCGCCGCGATCTCGGCGGGACTCAGCCCTGCTTCGGCCAGGATCGCCGCGCCGTCTTCGGCGATGCCCATGCGCGGCGGCACCGTGCCGCTGACCGAGTAACGCGGGGCAGGGGCCGGCTGCGCAATGTCGCCAGCGGTGACGAAGGTGCCGCGCGCGACATTGTGCGGGTGCTGCGTCGCCTCCTCGAAGCCGAGCACCGGCGCGACGCACGCCTCATGCCCCGCAAACGCCGCAACCCAATCGTCGCGGTCGCGTTGCTTGAAGCGATAGGCCAGTTCCTGCTTGAGCCGCGGCCACACGGCGGGGGCAAATTGCGCGTCCCATTCTGCCCCGTCGAGGCCCATCACGCGGCGCAAGGCGGCATAGAATTGCGGCTCGATCGCGCCGACCGCAAGCCATTTGCCGTCGGCGGTCTCATAGCTGTCATAGAAATGCGCGCCGCCATCGAGCAAATTGGTGCCGCGCGCATCGCGCCAGCGGCCTTGCCCGCGCATCCCCCAGATCATCGTGGTCAGCACCGCCGACCCATCGGTCATCGCGCAATCGACCACTTGGCCGACGCCCGTCGCCTGCGCCTGCAGGATCGCGGCGAGCATCCCGAACGCGAGCATCATCCCGCCCCCGCCGAAATCACCCACCAAATTGATCGGCGCGACGGGCTTTCCGCCCGCCACGCCCAGCGCGTGGAGCGTGCCGGAAATCGCGATATAGTCGATGTCATGCCCCGGCTCGGCGGCCAGCGGCCCGGTCTGGCCCCAGCCGGTCATCCGCCCGAACACGAGCCTGGGATTGTCGCCGATCAGCACATCCGGCCCGAGCCCGAGCCGCTCCATCACGCCCGGCCGGAATCCCTCGATCAACCCGTCGCACGTCGCCGCGATTCGGCGGACGGCGGCAACCGCTTCGGGCCGCTTCAGATCGAGCGTGATCGTCCGGCGCGACCGCAGCAGCGGATCGCGCGCATCGTCGGTCACCCCGCTGCCGCCGCCCGGCCGCACGACGCGGATCACCTCGGCGCCGTGATCGGCGAGCATCATCCCGCAAAACGGACCGGGGCCGATCCCCGCCAGTTCGAGGATGCGCAAGCCGGATAGGGGGGCAGGGGCCGTGGTCATTGGCTGCATCCATCCACCCGATTGTCATCCCCGCGAAGGCGGGGACCCCTCTCCCGCGGCACAAGATGGATCCCCGCTTTCGCGGGGATGACACGATGTGGGGCGAGGTGGGAAAGCATCAAAACGCCGCAATCCCGGTGATCGCGCGCCCGAGGATCAGCGCATGGACGTCATGCGCGCCCTCATAGGTGTTGACCGTCTCAAGGTTCATCAAATGCCGCATCACCTGATACTCGCCGCTGATCCCGTTGCCGCCGTGCATGTCGCGGCTCATCCGCGCGATATCGAGCGCCTTGCCGACATTGTTGCGCTTGACGATCGAGATCATCTCCGGCGCGAAGCGGCCCTGGTCCATCAATCGCCCGACGCGCAAGCTCGCTTGCAGCCCAAGCGCGATTTCGGTTTCCATATCGGCCAGTTTCTTCTGGTAGAGCTGCCGCCCGGCGAGCGGCGTGCCAAACTGCTGCCGGTCGAGCCCATATTGCCGTGCGGCGTGGAAGCAGAATTCCGCCGCGCCGAGCGCCCCCCAGCTGATCCCGTAGCGCGCGCGGTTGAGGCAGCCGAACGGCCCCTTCAACCCCTGCACATCGGGCAGCAGCGCGTCTTCGGACAGCTCGATCTCGTCCATCAGGATCATGCCCGTGATCGAGGCGCGGAGCGACAGCTTGCCTTCGATCTTCGGGGTTTCGAGACCCTTGGCCCCACGCTCGACGATGAAGCCGCGAATTCCGTCGCCATGCGCTTCCGACTTGGCCCAAATGATGAACACGTCGGCGATCGGCGAATTGCTGATCCACGTCTTGGCCCCCGACAGGACATAGCCGCCATCGACCTTCTTGGCGCGCGTCGTCATGCTGCCGGGGTCGGAGCCGGCGTCGGGCTCGGTCAGGCCGAAACAGCCGATCCACTCGCCCGTCGCCAGCTTGGGCAGATATTTCATCTTCTGCGCCTCCGATCCGAAGCTCAGGATCGGGTACATGACGAGGCTCGACTGGACCGACATCATCGAGCGATAGCCCGAGTCGATCCGCTCGACCTCACGCGCGACCAGGCCGTAAGCGACATACGACGCACCGACGCCGCCATATTGCTCGGGCACGGTCGGGCCGAGCAGCCCGAGCGCGCCCATCTCGCGGAAGATCTCGGGATCGCTCACTTCGTTCTGAAACGCATCGATGATCCGCGGCGCGAGTTTGTCCTGCGCATAAGCGCGCGCCGAATCGCGGATCATCCGCTCATCGTCTTCGAGCTGATCGTCGAGGAAGAAGGGGTCAGCCCAATCGAAACGTGCCATGTCGGCCATGAAAAGCTCCAGAAACTACGGATAGGTGCCGTCGGGCTATTGCCCCAGCACGCGATCGTCGAACAGCCCAAAGGCGAGCGTCGAGGCATAATATCCGATCGCGCGTTCGCGGGACATCGTGCTTGCCCATTTGCGCATGTCGAACGCGGCGTTCTGCATCGCCATCAACGCCTGCGACGCGACCAGCGGATCGACTGGGCGAATCGATCCTTCGGCGATACCGTCGCTCATCGTGCCGGCAAAACGCCGCGCGATCCGGTTCGAGCGATCGACCATCGCGCGTCGTGCGTCGCCCGGCAGACCGGACAGCGCAGTGGTGCGCAGCAACGGCCCGCGTTCGGAGAATTGCACGTCGAGCAGCGTGGCGATCGTTCCCGACAGCCGCTCCCAATGCGATCCGCCGCGCGCATCGGCGAGCCGCTGGGCGTCGGCGACGGTGTCGAGGCTGCGCTTGTAACAGGCCAGCACCAGATCGTCCTTGGCGTCGAGATGGTGGTAGAAGCTGCCCTTGGTCACGTTCAGTTCGGACGCGATTTTCTGCACCGATGCACCGCGATAGCCGAGCTCGTTGATCAGCCGCGTCGCCGCCAGCAGGAACGCCTCGCGCCCCGGCTCGGACTCGTCATGCGCGAGATCGATCAGCGCCGGGTTCCAGCGCGCATCCGGCCCGGCAATGCCGTGCGCGAACACGTCCATCAGACGGTCCTCGACTCGGTCATACTGGTCGGGCTCGTAGCGGTTGAGCCAGACCGGCAACCAGAAGGTGTTTTCAAGCAGAACGTGGGCGCGTCCGCCGTGCAGGTCGGTCTGCGCGCGGGTGGCGGCGGGGCCCCACAGGCTGCGCGTCTTGCGGAAGACCTCGCGCCAGCCGGTCATCAGGCGACCGAGCACCGGTTCCTCCATCGCGCGCAAATCGGACAGGATCGCGAACGGCGTTTCCTCGCCGCGCTGAATCCGTGCGAGCCGCGCCATGTTGAGCGACAGATACTTCGCGACCCGCGCGCGCGGCGTCGCCTCGGCCAGCGACTCGTCGAGCATGGCTAGCAGCTTTTCGAGCGTATATTCGAAACACGCTGCGGCCAGATCTTCCTTGCGCTTGAAATAATAGGTGACGCTGGTCGTGTTGAGCCCGACTCGGCGCGCGACATCGGCGAAGGTCATGCCCTTGGCGCTTTGTTCGTTGATCGCCTCGGCCGCGGCGGCCAGGATCGCGTCGCGCTTGGCGCGGAAGCGCTTTGTGCTGGTATCTTCCTCCAGCGGGATCGTCGCAATGGCCTCCATGGCGAAACTGTAACATCATCTTTTAGAAGAAACAGTCCTTTTCGGGCACACGCGTAATGCGCGCGTTTTGATGGCCAAAGTCGCTTTACCGAAAACGCGGTACGGTCTAACGACCCGTGCGACAGCAGATTTTGGAGAGCGGCGATGGACTTCACACTCAGCGAACGCGAAAACTATTTCCGGGACCGCGTGCGGACGTTCATCGACCAGAATATCCGACCACGACAGGCCGAATTCGACGAACAGCATCACGACGGCGATCGCTGGAAAGTGATCCCGGTGATTGAAGAAATGAAGGACAAGGCCAAGGCAGCCGGCCTGTGGAACTTCTTCATGCCGCCGCATTCGGGCCAGACGCATGTCGACGACAGCTTCGTATTCGAAGGTACGCAGCTCACCAATCTCGAATATGCGCTCTGCGCCGAGGAAATGGGCAGGGTCGGCTGGGCGAGCGAGTGCTTCAACTGCTCGGCCCCCGACACCGGCAATATGGAAGTGCTCCATCGCTACGGCACGCTGGCGCAGAAGGAACAGTGGCTGCGCCCGCTGATGCACGGCGAAATCCGCTCGGTCTTCCTGATGACCGAGCCTGCCGTCGCCTCCTCCGACGCAACCAATATCGAGACCAGCATCGTCCGCGATGGCGATCACTACGTCATCAACGGCACCAAATGGTGGTCGTCGGGCGTTGGCGATCCGCGCTGCAAGATCGGCATCCTGATGGGCAAGACCAATCCCGATGCCTCGCGCCACAGCCAGCAGAGCCAGATCCTGGTGCCGATGGACACGCCCGGCGTGACCATCAAACGTATGCTGTCGGTTTACGGGTATGACCATGCGCCGCACGGCCATGGCGAAGTGGTGCTCGAAAATGTCCGCGTGCCGGTCGAGAATTTGCTGCTGGGCGAGGGCCGTGGCTTCGAAATCGCGCAAGGGCGCCTCGGGCCGGGGCGCATCCATCACTGTATGCGCACGATCGGCGTCGCCGAGACCGCAATCGAGGCGATGGCCAAGCGCCTGCTGACGCGCGTTGCCTTCGGCAAGCGCATCGCCGATTTCTCGGTGTGGGAGGAGCGCATCGCACGCGCGCGGATCGACATCGAGATGACGCGGCTGCTGTGCCTGAAGGCGGCGGACATGATGGACCGCGCGGGCAACAAGTCGGCGCAGCAGGAGATCGCCATGATCAAGGTGCAGGCGCCGTTGATGGCGCTGTCGATCCTCGACGATGCGATTCAGGCGCATGGCGGTGGCGGCGTGTCGGGTGATTTTCGTCTGGCGCACGATTGGGCGGCGATGCGCACGCTGCGCTTTGCCGATGGACCCGACGAAGTCCACAACCGTGCGATCGCGCGCAACGAATTCGGCAAATATGCCGAGTATAAAGCGGATCGGCTGTCGAGCGGCGATTTGGCGGCAACCCGGTGAAGGCCGCAATTTTATACGCGCGCAAAACCGCGCTGGTGATCGAGGATATTTCGGTCTCCGATCCCGGCCCGCGCGAAGTGCTGATCCGCACCGTCGCGTGCGGAGTATGTCGATCCGATCTGCACTTCATCGAAGGTGCCTTTCCGCATCCGATGCCGACGGTGCCGGGGCATGAAGCGGCAGGGATCGTCGAGGCGGTCGGGTCGGACGTTGCGCATCTGAAGGTCGGCGATCACGTCATCACCTTTTTTACCGTGTTCTGCGGCAGTTGCGAGATGTGCGTCACCGGACGACCGTCGCTTTGCATCGACCCGTCGACGCGGCGCGCGAAGGGTGCGCCGCCGCGGCTGAGCTTGAAGGACGGCACGCCGCTGGCGCCATTCCTCAACCTTTCCGCCTTTGCCGAGATGATGCTGGTGCATGAAAATGCCTGCGTCGCGATCGACAAGGAAATGCCGCTCGACCGCGCCGCCTTGCTTGGCTGTGCGGTGATTACCGGTGCGGGGGCGATCTTCAACGACAGCCAGTTGCGGCCCGGTGAAACCGTCGCGGTGATCGGCTGTGGCGGGATCGGGCTTGCCGCGATCAACGCCGCCAAGATCGCAGGCGCGGGGCAGATCATCGCGATCGACCCCGTCGCCGACAAGCGTGCCCTCGCCGAAAAGCTCGGCGCGACGCATCTGCTCGACTCGAACGATCCGGATCTCGCCAAAAAGGTCGCCGGGCTCACCAGCGGCGGGGTGCATTATGCGATCGAGGCGGTCGGGCGGCCCGAAACCGCCGAGCTCGCCTGGACGATCCTGCGGCGCGGCGGCACTGCCACGATCCTCGGCATGATCGCGCCGGGGGGCGAGGTGAAGATCGCGGGTCCGACCTTCCTGACGGGCAAGAAGCTGCAAGGCTCGCTGCTCGGCTCGACCCGCTTCCCGATCGATATGCCGCGGCTGGTGCGGCTGTATCTCGACGGCAAGCTCGATCTCGACACGATGGTGGCGGAACGGATCAAGCTTGAGGACGTCAATGACGCCTTCGCCAAGCTTCGTACCGGCGACACGGTGCGCTCGGTGATCGAGTTCGCGTGATGGTGGACAGCGCGGACGTCTCGATGGTCGGCACGATCCCGCTCCCCGCCGACGACACGATCGATGCGGGGGCGGTGGCCGCGTGGATGAAGGGCCACATGCCCGACATTGACGGGCCGGTGGCGCTGTCGAAGTTCAAGGGCGGGCAATCGAACCCGACCTACCGCGTTGACGCAGGCGGCAAGAGTTATGTCCTGCGCCGTCAGCCGTTCGGAAAGCTGCTCCCCTCGGCGCACGCTGTGGACCGCGAATATCGCTTGATCGCGGGCCTGCACCCGACCGGCTTCCCCGTGCCCGCCCCGTTCGGGCTGTGCGAGGATCCGGACGTGATCGGATCGATGTTCTACGTGATGGAGCTGGTCGAAGGACGCAGCCTGTGGGACGGCGCGCTGCCGGGGATGACCCCGTCCGAACGCCGCGCGCATTATGATGCAATGGTCGACACGCTCGCCGCGCTCCACAACACCGATTATGAAGCGGCTGGCCTTGGTGCTTATGGCCGACCCGGCAATTATTTCGAACGCCAGATCGCGCGCTGGACCAAGCAATATCGCGCGTCCGAGACCGAACACATGCCGGCGATGGAGTCGCTGATCGCATGGCTTCCTGCGACACTGCCCGAACAGAAGCGCACCTCGATCGTGCATGGCGATTACCGCATCGACAATATGATCTTCGCCGCCGACGCCCCGAAGGTGATTGCGGTGCTCGATTGGGAATTGTCGACGCTGGGCGATCCGCTCGCCGACATCGCCTATTTTCTGATGAACTGGGTGACCGAACCCGAAGGCCGCTCGGGCGTGATGGGGCTCGATGGTCCGGAGAGTGGCATTCCAACGGTCGATGAGGTGGTCGCGCGCTATTGTGCGGCGACCGGGCGCGACGGCTTGCCCAACCTTAACTGGTATTTCTCGTACAGCCTGTTCCGCCTCGCGGGGATCGTCCAGGGTATCAAGAAGCGCATCGTCGACGGCACGGCGTCGAGCGCGCAGGCGGCCAAGACCGCCGAACGCGTTGGGCCGCTGGCCGCGGCGGCATGGGATTTTGCCAAGAAGGCGGGGGCTTAAGCAATGTCGCAATTCGATTTGACCGGCAAAGTCGCGATCATCACCGGCTCCTCGCGCGGGATCGGCAAGGCCAGCGCGTTCGAACTGGCGGAGCATGGCGCGAAGGTTGTCATCTCCAGTCGCAAGCAGGATGCGTGCGATACGGTCGCCGCCGAGATCAACGCGAAATTCGGCGCGGGGACGGCTATCGCGGTTGCCGCCAACATTTCCGACAAGGCCGGGCTGCAGCATTTGGTCGATGAAACGCGCGCCGCGTTCGGGCGGATCGACGTGCTCGTCTGCAACGCCGCCTCCAACCCCTATTACGGCCCGCAGGCCGGCATTTCGGACGACCAGTTCCGCAAGATACTCGACAATAATATCGTCTCCAACCACTGGCTGATCGCAATGGTCGCGCCCGAAATGCGCGAACGGCGGGAGGGGAGCATCGTCATCATTTCCTCGATCGGCGGCATTCGCGGTACGCCGATCATTGGGGCCTATGCCATCTCCAAGGCCGCTGACATGCAGCTCGCGCGCAATCTCGCGCATGAATTCGGCCCCGACAATGTCCGCGTGAACTGCATCGCGCCGGGCTTGATCAAGACCGATTTCGCGCGCGCTTTGTGGGAAGACCCGGCGCGGATCGCCGAGGCGAACCAGCGCGTGCCGCTGCGCCGGATCGGCGAGCCCGAGGAAATTGCCGGCGCCGTCGTGTTTCTCGCAAGCGCGGCTAGCAGTTTCATGACCGGGCAGACGATTGTGCTCGATGGCGGCGTGACGATTTAGGAGAACGAGCGATGGCACGGTTCAGCGGCAAGTCGATCATCGTGACCGGGGCAGGGTCTGGCATCGGGCGCGCGGCGGCCTTGCTGTTCGCCTCCGAAGGCGGCAGCGTCATCGTCGCCGATCTCGCCGACACGGTCCACGAAACCGCCGCGATGATCGATGCGGCAGGCGGCACCGCGCACGCGATCCAGATCGACGCCGGACGTGAAGAGGACGTAATCCGCGCGGTGAACGTTGCGTGCGAATATTATGGCGGGCTCGACGTGATGTTCGCCAATGCCGGGATTTCCGGCGGGATGGCCAACATCTTCGATACCGATGTCGCGCTGATCACCGAAGTGCTGCGCGTCAATCTGATCGGACCTTACCTCGCGATCAAGCACGCCGCGCCCAAGATCGCCGAACGCGGCGGTGGCGCGATCGTGCTGACCGCGAGCGTCGCCGGAATCCGCTCCGGCGCAGGGTCGCCGGCTTACTCCGCCTCCAAGGCTGGGGTGATCAACCTCGCGATGGTGTCGGCGCAGCAGCTCTCGGGCTCCAACGTGCGCGTCAACGCGATCTGCCCCGGCCTGACCGAAACCGGCATGACCAAGCCGACCTTCGATTATGCGCGCGAGGCGGGCAAGATGGAGAAGGTCGGTCGCCTCAACCCGCTGCGGCGCGGTGCGCAGCCCGAGGAACTCGCCAAGGTCGCCGCCTTCCTCGCTTCGGACGATGCAAGCTACGTCAACGGCCAGGCGATCGCGGTCGACGGCGGGCTGTCGTCGAGCCATCCGGTCACCCGCCAGGAATATGGCAAGACCGCGGTATGAGCACGCCACGCCGCCGCGGCTGGCTCGCGCTGCTCGGGCTGTTGCTGATCCTTGGCGGTGCCGCGTGCGCGATGATGGTGCGCAGCGCAGGTGGCATTTCGGTGCGCGACATTCGCTTCGCGGGCAAGGACGGCACGGTGATGAGCGCGCTGCTCTACGTGCCCGCTGCCGCGACCCCGGCTGCCCGCGCGCCGGGCATTCTCGCCGTCCACGGCTATATCAATTCGCGCGAGACGCAGGATGGCTTCTCGATCGAGTTCGCCCGGCGCGGTTATGTCGTGCTGGCGCTCGACCAGACTGGCCACGGCTATAGCGGCGGCAAGGCTTTTTCGAACGGCTTTGGCGGGCCGGACGGGCTGAACTATCTGCGCTCGCTGCCAATGGTCGACCGGGATCAGATTGGGCTGGAAGGGCATAGCATGGGCGGCTGGACGGTGCTTGCCGCCGCCGCCGCGATGCCCGATTCCTACCGCGCGATCGTGCTCGAAGGATCGTCGACCGGCGCGCCCTATGCCAAGGACGGGAGCGCGACCTGGCCGCGCAATCTGGCGCTGGTCTACAGCACCTATGACGAGTTTTCGAAGATCATGTGGGGCGTCGACCGCGCGATCGATGTGAATGGCAGCGCCAAGCTGAAGAGCGTGTTCGGAACGGACCAGACCATTATCGCGGGCAAGCTTTACGGCTCGGTCGCAGCGGGCACAGCACGCGTGCTGTATCAGCCGGTCACGACCCACCCCGGCGATCACATCTCGACCGCGGCGATTGGCCGTGCGACCGACTGGTTCGCGCAGACGCTGAAGGGCGGCACGCCGCGCCCAGCCAGCGACCAGATCTGGTATTGGAAAGAAATCGCGACCGGCGTGTCGCTGATCGGCTTTGTGCTGCTGGTGCTGGGCAGTTTCGATCTGTTGGTGCGCACCGCGGCGTTCGCGCCGCTGCGCGCCACGCCGATCGCGGCGTCGGCGACGCGGGACGGACGCTGGAGGCGCGGTTTCTGGCTGTCGCTGCTGGTGCCGGCGCTGCTCTTCTATCCGTGCTTTATCGCGGTGTATCTGCTCGTGCCCGCCACCGTCCTGCTGCCGCAGACGGTGACGACGCAAGTCGCGGTTTGGGCGCTGGCAAGTGCGGTGGCGGGGCTGGCGCTGCAGCGGTTCGGGCCGCGCGTGGTGACGTCGGTGGCGTCGCCCTGGGCTCCGGCGATCGGCATCGCGCTGGCGACCAGCGCGGTCGCCTATCTCGCGGTGTTCGCGGTCGATCGACTGTTCGGGACCGATTTGCGCTTCTGGATCATCGCGGTGAAATGGCCCGATGCGCGGCAATGGAGCATCGCGCTGGTCTATGTCGTGCCGATCACGCTGGCATTCCTCGGCACGCAGCGCGGTGTGATCGGGCTGACCGTCACCGGCGATTCGACCGCGCGGAGCTATCGTAACGCGGTGCTGGCGATGGCGGGCGGAATCATCGGGATGACGGGGCTGATCTACGCCGCCTTTTTCGCGACGGGTACGCTCGTCACAGGATTCGATCCGTTGACGACGGTCATCGCGCTGCAATTCGTTGCGGTGCTGCCCATCATCGCGATGGTCGCGATCTTTGCGTGGCGCCGCACTGGCGGTCACCGCGCGGGCGCGCTGCTGACCGGCGTGCTGGTGACGCTCTACGTCGTGGCGGGAACGGCGACGCAGGGTTAGGCGGCGAGCGTTGCCTTGAAGAAACCGATCACGTCGTCGGCGGCCTGGCGTGTCGGCTCGCCGTCGGCGTCGATCAGGTCGCCGGTGAA
>NZ_JBBATX010000038.1:0-12052 GCF_040398505.1 Sphingomonas sp.
GCTGCGGATCGCGGGCGCCGACGGACAAATCTATTTCGGGTACGACGGCAGCTATCGCTCGAAATTCTCGTCCAATCCGTCGCCTTCGGCTTATACCAATATCGATGGCTATGCGCTGAGCAACTTCCGCTTGGGCTTCAAGACGAAGAAGGATTTGAACGTCTTCGGCTGGGTGCGCAACGCCTTCGACCAGGATTATTATGAGGTGCTGGCGGTCCAGTCGGGGAGCACCGGGCTGATCGTCGGGCAGCCGGCTGATCCGCGGACGTACGGGGTGACGGTGAGTAAGAGTTTTTGATCTTGAGCCCTCTCCCGTTTTCACGGGAGAGGGTTGGGTGAGGGCCTTCTTCTTCGAGGTCGAGGTGCGCCGGTCGGCAAAGCCGCCGTCGGACGGGTTCGGGCTTCGCCGACCCGCCGCCCGGGCGAGGCGATGCTGCGCACCGGCAGCGAGGATCGCTGCCCTCGCCTTCGCCCAAATGCAAACGTCCGGGCCGTTTCCGACCCGGACGCCTGCGTGACGATCGCTCGTCAGCCCCCATCTCGCTCTCGCGACCGGCCCTTGCAGGCGGCGCTGGAAGCAATCCCCGAACCACGGCCGTTGCCTGTGTGTCAGTGACAAAAGCGTTAAGTCTGAGTGAGCGGCTTGTCATTGGGAATATGGCCGGAGCGAGCCGATTACGGCGCTGCTGTGGCGATTGCGCAACACGCGGGCAACAGTTGCCAGCGCTGCAGCCGCCGCTTAAGGCGCGGGGCATGTTCTTGTCCCGCTACGAACGCATGATCGCCCGGCGCTATCTCCTGCCCGGCAAGGGCGAGGCGTTCATCCTGATCGTCGCCGCCTTCAGCCTTGGCGCCGTGACGCTCGGCGTGTTTGCTTTGGTCGTCACGATGAGCGTGATGAACGGCTTTCGCGCCGAATTGTTCGACAAGATCGTCGGGCTCAACGGCCATGCCGTGGTGCAGGCTTACGGCGGTCAGATGCGCGATTGGCGCGACGTCGTGAAAATGTCCGAGGCGACGCCGGGGGTGACCAGCGCGACCCCGCTGATCGAACAACCGCTGATGACCACTTATAATGGCCGCGTCGAAGGCGTGCTGCTCCGCGGGATGCGCGTCGCTGACATCCGCAGCAACAAGACGATCGGTAGCAAGGTCGTGATGGGTTCGCTCGCCGCGCTGACACCGGGCAGCGGGCGGATCGCGATCGGATCGGGCCTCGCCGATGCGCTCGGCGCGGTGGTCGGCAGCCAGATTTCGCTGATCAGCCCGCAAGGCCAAACCACGCCGTTCGGCACCGTCCCGCGGATCGTGAAGTACACCGTCGGCGCGATCTTCACGATCGGCGTGTCCGACTATGACAAGATCTATGTCATCATGCCGATGGAGGACGCGCAGACGCTGCTGATGCTCGGCGATTCGGTCGGTATGGTCGAATTGCAGACCACCGACCCCGACCGCGTTGGCCAAATCCTTGCGCCGCTCTCCGACAAGATCGGCAATCGCGGGGTGGTTCAGGACTGGCGGATGATGAACGCGCAATTGTTCGAGGCGCTGAGCGTTGAGCGGGTGGTGATGTTCTGCCTGCTCAGCCTGATCATCCTGGTCGCCGCGTTCAACATCGCCTCGTCGCTGATCATGCTGGTGCGCGCCAAGACTCGCGATATTGCGATTCTGCGGACGATGGGCGCGTCGCGCAACGGCTTGCTCCGGATCTTCATGACGGTCGGCACGACGATCGGCTCGCTCGGCATCGTGCTCGGCCTGATCTTGGCCGGCATCGCCTTGACCTTCCGGCAAGGCGTGGTCGATCTCGTCCAGCGGCTCAGCGGGCAGAATCTCTGGGACCCACAAGTGCGCTTCCTGAGCGAACTCCCCGCCAAGACCAACCCGGTCGAAGTGGTGGCGATCGTCCTCATCGCGCTGCTGCTGACCTTCCTCGCGACGCTCTACCCCGCGTTCAAGGCGGCGAGCACCGATCCAGTGCAGGTGCTGCGGTATGACTAAGCCGGTTCTCGACGTTGCGGGCCTGACGCGCAGTTTCAGCCAGGGCGGCGAAACGATCGAAGTCCTGCGCGGGGTCGACCTGCACGTCGGCGCGGGCGAGATCGTCGCGTTGCTCGGCCCGTCGGGCTCGGGCAAATCGACGCTGCTCCAGGCCGTCGGCCTGCTCGAAGGCGGGTTCGGCGGATCGATCAAGATCGACGGCGAAGAGGCCGCGCGGCTCGATGCCGACGGCCGTACGCGCGTGCGGCGCGACAAGCTCGGCTTCGTCTATCAATTCCACCATTTGCTGCCCGATTTCAACGCGAGCGAAAATGTCGAGCTCCCGCTGCTGATCCGCGACGCAAAGCGCGCACAAGCCAAAGACCGGGCCGCCGAATTGCTCACCGCGCTCGGCCTCGGCCACCGCCTGACACACCGCCCGAGCCAGCTTTCGGGCGGCGAGCAGCAACGCGTCGCAGTCGCCCGCGCGCTCGCCAATCGCCCCGCGCTGGTGCTCGCGGACGAGCCGACCGGTAACCTCGACGAGGCGACCGCCGACGTGGTGCTCGCCGAATTCCTGCGTCTGGTCCGTGGCGAAGGCTCCGCCGCACTGATCGCGACGCACAACGAACGCATGGCGCTAAAGATGGACCGGGTGGTGCGGCTGCACGAGGGACGACTGGCGTGAGCGCGTGGGAGGTGCAGCCAACCCTCGTCGGCCAGCACGTCACGCTTCGCCCGCTCGTCCTCGCCGACCGCGACGCGTTGATCGCTGCGGCGGCGGATGGTGGCCTCACCGAACTCTTTTTCACCAACGTATCGGGCCTGTCCGATCCCGACGCCTTCATGGCCGCCACCTTCAAGGAGCGCGATTTCGGGCGGGCGATGCCGTTTGCGGTCGAGACGCCCGACGGCAAGCTCGTCGGGCTGACGCGCTACATGCGGATGACCGCGGCGCATAAGCGGCTCGAGATCGGCGGCACCTTTTATGCCAAATCGGTGCAGCGCAGCGGCGTCAATACCGAGGCCAAGTTGCTGCTGCTGACCCAGGCGTTCGAAGTGATGGGCTGCAACGCGGTGCAGATCCGCACCGACTGGTTTAACAAACGCTCGCAAGCCGCGATCGAACGCCTCGGCGCCAAGCGCGACGGCGTGTTGCGCAGCCATCAGGTGATGGATGGCCGTGTGCGCGATCTTGTGGTGTATTCGATCATCGCCAGCGAATGGCCGGGGGTGCGGCAGAATCTGCGCTTCCTGCTGTCGCGGCACGACTAGGGGTAGCAAGATGACCGCGATCACCGACCTGACCGTCAAAGCCGCCGACGGCACGCCCGTTAATCTGTCCGCTTATGCGGGCAAGGTGCTGTTGATCGTCAACACCGCCTCGAAATGCGGCTTCACCCCGCAATATGAAGGGCTGGAGGCGCTGCACCGCACATTCGCCGGGCAACCGTTCGAAGTGCTGGGCTTTCCGTGCAACCAGTTCGGCGCGCAGGAGCCGGGCGATGCCGCCGAAATCGCCAATTTCTGCTCGCTTACCTATGACGTGACCTTCCCGGTCTTCGCCAAGATCGATGTCAACGGATCGAACGCCGATCCGCTGTTCGTGGAATTGAAGAAGCAGGCGCCGGGCTTCCTCGGCACCGAGGGGATCAAGTGGAACTTCACGAAGTTTCTGGTCGGCAAGGACGGCAAGGTGGTGGAGCGCTATGCCCCGACGACCAAGCCTGCGGAGATCGAAGCGGATATCGCGAAGCTGTTGTAGTCGGGGCCTCGTCACCCCGGGCTTGACCCGGGGTCCCGCTCTTTCGATACCGTAATGATGGGACGCGAGCGGCAAGGCGGTTGGGTTTACATTATGGCCGATCGCTATCGCGGCACCATGTATGTCGGGGTAACGACACATCTTGCCGCGAGGGTGCATCAGCATCGCTCCGGAGACGGTTCCGATTTTTGCGCACGCTACGGCTTGGTCCGATTGGTCTGGGCTGAGCGCGGGGAAGACATCGTTTCGTGCATCGAGCAGGAGAAGCGTCTCAAGCGCTGGCGTAGGCAGTGGAAGTTCGAGCTGATCGAGCGCGGCAACCCGGACTGGCGCGACCTGTTCAATCTTTTGGTTTGAAGGCGGGAGCGGGACCCCGGCTCAAGGCCGGGGTGACGGAATAGCAAGTCCGGACAGGCTAACGACGGCGCGCGCACCACTACATCCCACCTTCCCGAATCGCGACCGAGCCCCCATAGTCCCGCCATGCCCCATTCCGGCTTCGTGCCCCTCCGCATCTTTTCATCCTACACCATGCTCGACGGCGCGATCGAGCCAAAGGCGATTGCCAAACGCGCGCAGGAACTGGGGTTTCCCGCCGCCGCGCTGACCGATCGCAACGGTTTGTATGCCGCGATGGCATTTTCGGACGCCGCGCGCGCGGCAGGCGTGCAGCCGGTGATCGGCACGATGCTCGGCCTGTCTCGGCCCGACATGCCCGAGGCGGCGACGCCGGTGCTCGACTGGATCGCGCTCTATGCACAGGACGAGGCGGGGTATCAGAGCCTGTGCGCCTTGGTGTCGATGGCGCATCTCGGTCGCCCGCTCGATCTTGCGCCGCATGTCGATTTCGCCGCACTCGAAGGCCGCACCGATGGTTTGATCGCGCTGACCGCAGGGCGCGAAGGCGGCCTCGCGCGCCTGTTCGCGGAGGATCAGCCCGACCGCGCGCTGGCTTATGCGGATCGGTTGCAGGCTTTGTTCCCCGACCGGCTCTATATCGAATTGACGCGCCGTCTCGACGAAATCGAGGGCAAGGCCGAGGGTGCGCTGCTCGATCTCGCGTACGACCGCGATCTGCCGCTGGTCGCGACCAACCCGTGCTGCTTCGCCGAGGAGGATTTCAGCGAGGCGCATGACGCGCTGCTCTGCATCGCAAATTCGACCTATATCGCCAGCGAAGACCGCCCGCGCAGCTCGCCGGATGCGTGGATGAAGCCCGCCAAGACCATGCGCGATTTGTTCGCGGATTTGCCCGAGGCGATCGCCAACACGCTGGTCGTCGCGCAACGCTGCGGCGTCGCGGCGCCGAAGCGCGCGCCGATCCTGCCGAGCCTGGCGGGCGATCCGACGGCGGAGGCGGCGAAGCTGCGCACCGATGCGCATGCGGGGCTTGAGCGGCGGCTGGCGCGGATCGAACAGCTCGCGGTTTCCGCTCCCCTCCCGCAAGCGGGAGGGGCTGGGGGAGGGGATGTCATTCCCTCGGACAACAACCCCTCCCCTAACCCCTCCCGCAAGCGGGAGGGGGAAATTAGCGAAGACTGGCGCACCCCGTACCGCGCCCGCCTCGATTTCGAGCTCGACGTCATCATCCAGATGGGCTTCCCCGGCTATTTTCTGATCGTCGCCGATTTCATCAAATGGGCGAAGGATCATGACATCCCCGTCGGCCCAGGCCGTGGTTCGGGCGCCGGCTCGGTCGTCGCCTGGGCGCTGACGATTACCGATCTCGATCCGATGAAATTGGGGCTGCTGTTCGAACGCTTTCTCAACCCCGAACGCGTGTCGATGCCCGATTTCGATATCGATTTCTGCGAAACGCGGCGCGGCGAGGTCATTCGCTATGTGCAGGCGAAATACGGCACCGATCAGGTCGCGCAGATCATCACCTTCGGGAAGCTGAAGGCGCGCGCGGTGTTGAAGGATACCGGCCGCGTGCTGCAAATGGGCTATGGCCAGATCGACCGGTTGGCCAAATTGATCCCCAACCACCCGACCGACCCATGGACGCTCAAACGCGCAATCGACGGCGTATCGGAGCTGCACAGCGAATATAAGACCAATAGCGGCGTGCGCCATTTACTCGATCTGGCGATGAAGCTCGAAGGCCTGCCGCGCCACAGCTCGACGCACGCCGCCGGTGTGGTGATCGGCGATCGCCCGCTCGCCGATCTTGTCCCGCTCTACCGCGACCCGCGCTCGGACATGCCCGTTACGCAATTCGACATGAAATATGTCGAGGGCGCCGGGCTGGTGAAGTTCGATTTTCTCGGGCTGAAGACGCTGTCGGTGCTCAAGAAAGCGCTTGATCTGTTGGCGGCGCGCGGCGTCGTGATTGATCTCGATGCGCTCGAATGGGACGATGAGGGCGTCTACAAACTCCTGCAAAAAGGCGACACGGTCGGCGTGTTCCAGCTCGAATCCGAGGGGATGCGGCGCACGCTCGCCGCTGTCCGACCGAGCAATTTCGGCGACATCATCGCGCTCGTCTCACTCTATCGCCCGGGCCCGATGGACAATATCCCGATGTTCGGCAGGCGTAAGAACGGGCAGGAGGACATCACCTATCCGCATCCCTTGCTCGAAGGGATCCTCTCCGAAACCTACGGCATCTTCGTCTATCAGGAACAGGTGATGCAGGCAGCACAGGTGCTCGCCGGGTTCAGCCTGGGCGGTGCCGATTTGCTGCGCCGCGCGATGGGCAAGAAGGTCAAGTCCGAGATGGATGCGCAACGCGCTGGCTTTGTCGATGGCTGCCGCACGGTCAACGCCATTCCCGAAGCCAAGGCCAACGAACTGTTCGACTTGATCGACAAGTTCGCCGGCTACGGCTTCAACAAATCGCACGCCGCTGCTTATGCGTTGCTCGCCTATCAGACCGCATGGTTGAAGGCGCATCATCCGCACGAATTCTATGCGGCGTCGATGTGCTTCGATTCCGGGCTAACCGACAAGCTCGGCGTGTTTGTCGATGACATGCGGCGGCTTGGCGTCGCGATCCTGCCGCCCGATCTCAATCGCAGCGCGGCGGATTTTTCGGTCGAGACGACGCCCGAGGGTTTGGCCGTGCGCTATGCGCTCGCCGCGCTGAAATCGGTGGGCGAGGGGGCGATGGAGAAGCTCGTCGCCGAACGCGAGGCCAATGGCCGCTTTACCTCGATCGATGATCTTGCCCGACGCGTCGATCCGCGCATGATGAACAAGCGTCAGCTCGAAACGCTCGCGGCGGCAGGAGCGTTCGACGCGCTCGACGACAATCGCGCCGGGATCTTCGCCTGTGCCGAGACGATCCTTGCGACCGCCGCGCGCATCACCGAGCAGAAGGTCAGCGGGCAGGGCGGTCTGTTCGGCACGCCCGAGGCCGCCGAGCCGCCGATCAAGCTGCCGCGATCGGCGCTCTGGACGATGGCGCAACGGATGGAGCAGGAGCGCGAGGCGTTCGGCTTCTATTTCTCGGCGCATCCGGTCGACCGGCACAGCCATCTCGCCAAGCTCCACGGCGCGCGCAGCTTCGCGACCTTGGGCGAACTCAACATTCCCGACGACGGCAGCCGTGCGGGCGCGACGATGGCGGCGCTGGTCGAGGATGCGAAGTGGCGCACTTCGGCGCGCGGGAAACGCTATCTGATGGCGACGCTGTCCGATCCGTCGGGCCAATTCGTCGCAACCTGTTTTGACGATGCGGTTGCCGCTGATCTGGAAGAGGCGGCGCGCAACGGCGGGTGTGGCCTGGTCACGGTCGAACTCGACCGACGTCCGGGTGAGGAAACGCCGCGCGTTACGGTCAAGCGGATCCAGCCGTTCGAGGCGCTCGCGAACAATGCACGCTTCTGTGTCGAGCTGCGCGTGGAGACGCCCGCCGCGATGGCGGTGCTTGGCGCGATGCTGGCCGACACGCGGGGGGCACGCGGCGAAGTGTGGGCGACGGTGCCGATTGCCCCCGCCAAAACCGCGCGAATTCTCCTCGGGCGGGACTTTCTGCTCGACGGGGAGCTTGCCGCGCGGATCGAAGCCTTGCAGGGTGTTTCGAACGTGGTGTTGAGAACCGCCGAGGCGCGGCTCGCACTGGTGGGATAGCAAAACCTGCTCCCCTCCCGCTTGCGGGAGGGGCTGGGGGAGGGACTGTGGAGACGGGCGTGTCGGAACATGCCCTCCCCCAACCCCTCCCGCGAAGCGGGAGGGGAGAATAGGGTAATGCTCGGCGGAATGCAGGATTTCGAATTGCGGGTGCCGCGGCTACTCGATCATGCCGCACGCGAGCATGGTGCGCGCGAAATTGTTACCTATTGGGCGGATGCGAGCGAGACCCGCACCGATTGGGCCGGGATCGCGCGTGATGCCCGAAAATTGGCGCAAGCGTTCGAACGGCTCGGGCTGAAGTCTGGCGATCGCGTCGCTACGCTGGCGATGAATCACAGCCGTCATCTCGTCGCCTGGTACGGCGCGATCGGGATGGGTGGGGTGATCCACACGATCAACCCGCGCCTGTTCGATGAGCAACTCGTCTATATCGCCAACCATGCCGATGACCGCGTGCTGTTGTACGACAAGCAGTTCCAGCCAGTGGTCGACCGGTTGAAATCGCAATGGACCAGCATCGAGCATTATGTGTGTTTCGATGATGGCCAGTTCGAAGATTTGATCGCAGCCGAGAGCGGAGACTATGCCTGGGTCGAGGGGCCTGAGCGCGATCCGTGCATGCTGTGCTACACCAGCGGGACGACGGGAAACCCCAAAGGTGTGCTGTACGAACACCGCTCGACCGTCATCCACGCGATGGCCGAAGTCGCGCCGTGGATCTTCAACCTCAGCCCCAGTGCGGTCGTGCTGCCGGTGGTGCCGATGTTCCATGCGGCATCCTGGGGGCTGCCCTTCGCCTGCGCGCTGTCGGGCGCGAAATGCGTCTATGCGCAAGTCAACGATGCCGCGGTGCTGTGCCGGCTGATGAATCAGGAAAAGGTCACGCACACCGCCGGGGTGCCGACCGTGTGGCTGGCGATGTTCGGCCATATCGATGCGACCGGCGAAGTGCCGCGTTTCCTCGAACAGGTCACGATCGGTGGCTCAGCCGCGCCGCGCGCGATGATCGAGCGGATTATGGCGATGGGCGTCACCGTCAAGCATTTGTGGGGCATGACCGAGACCTCGCCAATCGGCACTGCCGGCTTCCCGCCGCCCGAGTGGGCGGAGATGACGCATGAAGCGCAGCTCGATCATGTCGGCAAGCAAGGCCAGATCCCGTTCGGAATCGAATTGCAGGTGGTCAATGACGACGACGTCGTGCTGCCGCGCGACGGGCTAAGCTCCGGGCGCCTGCAAGTCCGTGGGCCGTGGGTGGTCAAGCGCTATTTCCGCGCCGAGGCCGATGCGGTCGATGCCGATCAATGGTTCGATACCGGCGACGTTGCGGTACTCCACACCGATGGCACGATGCAGATTACCGACCGCGCCAAGGACGTCATCAAATCGGGCGGCGAGTGGATTTCCTCGGTCGATTTGGAAAATGCCGCAATCGGCTGTCCCGGCGTCGCCGAGGCGGCCGCAATCGGCATCTATCACCCCAAATGGGACGAGCGGCCGTTATTGATCGTGGTGCGCAAGCCCGGCAGCGCAGTGACGCCCGCCGAGATCACTGCGCATCTGACCCAGCACGTCGCCAAATGGTGGTTGCCCGACGAGATCGTCTTTGTCGATGATTTGCCGCACACCGCGACGGGCAAGCTGCTCAAGACCGAGCTGCGCGCGCGCTTCAAGGATCATGTGCTGGGGGCGGCATAAGCGGCGGCATTAGCGCGCGATATGGATGACCTTGTCGCGCGCCGTTGCCCCGCGCACCAGGGTGAGCGCGGAACGCGGACACCCCAGCGCCTTGGCGAGCAAGGCCAGCACTGCGTCATTGGCTTTGCCATCTTCGGGCGTGACGGTGGTTCGCACGTTCACCACGCCGGGCGCGCCGGTGGCGGGCAGGCGAATTTCGTTCGCACCCGCATTGGGGGTCGCGCGGATCGTCAAATGCCCGTGCGCGTCGATCAAGCGTTCGAGCGCATCGCGTGCCGGCATGCTGTTCTTGATGCGGCTCATGCCCGCTCCCCTAGCAAAACCTCGGTCTGGCGCCGAATCACGCGGGGGCTTAGCAGTCCAGGACCTGATACATCAGGCAAACAACTCGCCCTGTGGCCCTGCGGGTGGCCGGAACAAATCGCTGCGCAGGACGATCCGCTCCCGGTTCAGCTCATGTTTACGGCACGCGATCTGGAAGCGCGTCCGGAGTAAATCCGCCCACGGCCCGCTGCCGCGCATCCGCGTGAAGAAGCCGGGGTCATTGTCACGCCCGTCGCGGATCGCGCCGATGATCGCCATCACCTTGCCCGCGCGATCGGGAAAATGGTCGTCGAGCCAGGCGCGAAACAAAGGGGCCACCTCCCACGGCAACCGCACCGGGATGAACGAGACCGAGCGCGCTCCGGCCTCGGCCGCGCGTTCGACCAGATGTTCGATCTCGTGATCGGTGATTGCGGGGATGACCGGCGCGATCGAGACGTGGGTCGGGATGCCCGCGGCTACCAGCTTTCGCACCGCCGCCAGCCGTCGCTCGGGCGTGGGGGCGCGCGGTTCGAGCGTCATCGCGATACGCGGATCGAGCGAGGTGATCGACAGCGCAACCGCCGCCAGCCCCTTTGCCGCCATTGGGGCGAGCACGTCGATATCGCGCAAGACGCGGTCGGATTTCGTCGTGATCGTCAGCGGATGGCTGGTTTCGCTGAGCACTTCGATGCAGCCGCGCGTGATGCGCCATTCGGCCTCGATCGGCTGATAGGGATCGGTATTGGTGCCGAACGCGATCGGCTTCGCACTGTACCCACGCTTGGCGAGTTCGGCGCGGAGCAGGGCCGGGGCATCGGGCTTGGCGAACAGCTTGCTCTCGAAATCGAGCCCCGGCGACAGATCGTGAAAGGCATGCGTCGGCCGCGCAAAGCAATAGATGCAGCCATGCTCGCACCCGCGATACGGGTTGATCGAGCGGTCGAAGCCGATGTCGGGGGAGGTGTTGCGGCTGATAATCGTCCGCGCGCGTTCGACCGTCACGCTGGTGCGCAAACGCAGCGGCGCACCGTCGATCTCGGCCTGATCGTCGAGCCAGTCGCCATCCGCCGCGCGTTCGGGCAGATTGAAGCGGCGACTCTCGCGGTTGTGCGTCGCGCCGCGCTGTGGGCGTTTTTCGGGCATTGACAGTTGTTAGGTGATTTATGAGAACATAACAAGAACGAAAAGAGGAATTGACCGATGGCCCGCCTCAACTATCTCGAATTGCCCGTGACCGATATCGCCTCGGCCAAGGCCTTCTATGCCGCCGTGTTCGGTTGGGACTTTACCGATTTCGGCCCGACCTATGCCGCAACCACGACGGGTGACACCGATATCGGGTTCCAGGCCGATACCGCAGAACAGACGGCGGCTGCGTTACCCGTGATCGACGTCGACGATCTTGACGCCTGCGAAGCGCGGGTGCGCGGGGCCGGCGGGACGATCACCGTACCGATCTTCGCCTTCCCGGGTGGGCGACGCTTTCATTTTCGTGACATGGCTGGGCATGAGATCGCGGTCGCAACGCCCGCAGCCTTTCGATAGGAGCGCCGCGGCGGTGACGCCGTAGGCGACGCCATGCCGTGAAAAGACCCGACGTTACAGACCAAAAAACGTTGAGTTTCGTCTGTTCGAAATATAACTTTTGGGAATCGGGAGGATTTGCCTGTGGGTATTCGAGCGCTTGCTGCAACGATCTTGATTTCGGCCCTTAATATCGGTCCGGCACATGCCGAAGATGTGCTGCTGGATCTTTCATCGGCCCAGCAAGTCGCAACTGCGCTGCAGGCCGCAGGATATAAAGGTGAATTGAAGAAAAATGACGATGGCAGCTTTTACATTCTGAGCGCCGCCAACGGCTCTGGGTTCACGGTGGACATGACCGATTGCAAATTGACCTGCAACGGCCTGAGCATACAGAGCTTTTATGAGCCAGAGCCGTTATTTTCCGTGGCACTCGCGAACGAGTGGAACGCGAACAATCGGTTCCTGAAGGTTTCGGTGAACGACAAGGGCGAGTTGCGCGAGTGGATGGATGTCGACACGCTCGGTAAGCTTACCAAAGCCAATTTCGCGGATTTGATCGACTGGTACGTGAGCATGGATGCCAATCTGGCGCGGTTCCTCAAGGAAAAACGAGAGGCTGCCAAGGCGAAAAAGTGAAGCGCTCAGCGCTCGCGCAACCGCGGCATCAGTTCGACAAAGTTGCAGGGCTTATGGCGG
>NZ_JBBATX010000038.1:12152-23182 GCF_040398505.1 Sphingomonas sp.
TCAGCGCTCGCGCAACCGCGGCATCAGTTCGACAAAGTTGCAGGGCTTATGGCGGCTGTCGAGCTGGCTCGCCAGGATGCCGTCCCACCCGTCCTTCACGGCGCCGGTCGAACCCGGCAGCGCGAAGATGTAGGTGCCCCGAGTCACGCAGGCGCACGCCCGAGATTGCACCGTCGAGGTGCCAATCGTCTGGAAGCTGAGCCAGCGGAATAGCTCGCCAAAACCGGGAATCATCTTGTCGGCGATTCGCTCGATTGCTTCGGGCGTCACGTCGCGCCCGGTGACGCCGGTGCCGCCGGTGGTGATGATGCAGTCGACCGCCGGATCGTCGATCCAGCGGTGCAGCGTGCTGACGATCAGCGCCACCTCGTCGCGCACGATCTCGCGCGCCGCGAGAACATGCCCCGCATCGGTCAGCCGTGCGATGAGTGTGTCGCCCGAGCGATCCTCGGCCAGCCGACGTGTATCGGACACGGTCAGCACCGCGATCCGCACCGGCAGGAATATGGCAGTTTGGTCGATCGGCACGGCGCTCAGTTCACGCTGGCAAGCGATTGTCCGCGGGTGTGCGAGGTCAGCCGCACTGATGTTGCGCCGGGAAGCCCCGGAAAGCGCGGCCACAGCCCTTGCGACAGGGCGGCACGGCTCACAGAGGCCGGCTTGCCGGTCTGCGCTTCATAGACCCAATAATTGCGCAGCACGGTGGTAACGTAACCGCGCGTCTCCCAATAGGGGATCGATTCGATGTAGAGTAACGGATCGCCGCCATCGCGCGCCACCGCATTCCACGCCTCGACCGGCCCCGGCCCGGCATTGTACGCCGCGATCACCTTGGGCAGCAGGCCGTCGGTGCAATGCTGGTCGCGCAATTGCTCAAGATAGCTTTGCCCGACCTCGAAATTGGTGCCGGGCCGCGACAAGGCGCTGCGATCGAAGCTGCGGCCCTGCTTACGCGCGATATCGGTCGCGGCGCGCGGCATCACCTGCATCAGGCCATACGCCCCGGCCGGGCTTACCACATCGGTGCGGAAGCGCGATTCCTGCAGCGTGTGGGCGAACACCAATGCCTTGTCGACGCGCCAGCCGCCATCGGGGATCCAGTTCGGCGCGGGGAAGCGCGCCTCGATCGGTGGCGTCGCGCCGACCGGGCCGTTATGCGACAGCCACACCTGCGTGCTCGGCAAGTCGAGTGCCGCGGTCAGCCGGACGAGCGCCGGATATTCCGCCGGATCGCCGATCCGTGCCTGTTGCTTGATCACTTCGTCGGCGAGCGTATTTTCGTCGATCTCGGCGAGCGCTGCGGCGACGCGAATATTCGGGCGGCGCGCGAGCGTTTGCCAGTCGCTCGTGGTCGATACTGCGATCGGACGCAGGGCTGGTTCCCTGATACCGAGTGCTTGACGCGCGAGCAGACCGTAGAACGTCTCGCGATACTGTGCGGCGGTCTTCAGTCGTCCCTCAACGCGGTCAGGCCGCGCACACTGCATATCGGCGCGCGCCGCCCAATACAGGCCGGCCGCGCGCAAATCGGTGTCGCTGGCGCGCGCCGCGACGGATTCGAAGGCGGTGCCGGCCGCGGCGCAATCCTGTTGTCGCCACGCCGCCAGCGCGCCGACCCACACCGCCTCGACCGCGAAATCGCCCGTGCCGGTTCCGGCCTTGGCCGCCATCGCGCGGGCATTATTGTCGTCGCCGGCAAGGAAATAGATCCATGCGATCTTGCGTTGCCACTCAGTGATCGATTCGGGCGAAAGGCCTTGCGTCGCTTCGAGCAAGGCCTGCGCTTCGCTCCCGCTATCGGCCTTGATGAAGGGTTGCATCTTCAGCGCCAGTTCGACCGCAAGCATGTCACCATTGCCGAAGCTCTTGGCGCGCTTGCGCGCCGGCGCGCCGTCGATCCAGGTCAGCGCGCGCGCTTCGGGCAGCGGGGGCAAGCCGACGCCGCCGCGCGACGCCGCCATCGTCAGAATCTGCCGCGCCTGCGGCAGTTCGGGCGCCTCGGCGAGCAATTTGGCGAGCGGATCGAGTTCAGCTTTGGGAGATCCCTTTGCGGTGAGGATTTCGGCGCGGGCGATCGCGTGGAGCGGGCCGGGCTTGAGCGCAGCGAGCTGCAACTGTGCGTCCTGCCATTTCTGCGCGCGGATGCTGGCAAAGACCGCGCGATAGCCGGCGCGCTGTTCAGCGTCGAGCTGCGGCGGAATACTGTCGCGCGGCGCGGTCTGAACCGAGACCGGCGGTTCACCTGCCGCGTGCGCCGCGACCGGCACGACCAACGATAAGGCGACCAGACCGGCGATTTTCAGCGTCATGCGTGAAGTCCTGCGATCAGCATCTGTAAATCCTTCCACGCGCGGGCCTTTTCGGCGGGGCGTTCGAGCAGCAGCCGCGGATGGAAACTGGCCACCACATCGACCGACACAGAAGTCTTCCCACATTCTAGGTTAATCGTCTGTAAATTTCCCCGCGCCCGCGCCACGTCCGTCCCGGTCACCGCACGGCTTGGCGCATTGCCGAGCAGGAGTAAGCGTTTGGGCGCGACCAGGGCGATGTGATGCCGCGCCACTTCGACCAGGCGCGCCTCGATTTCCGGGGCGATCCGACCGGTGAGCGGTCGCATGCTGCACATCGGCGCGAGATAGACCGAGTCGCGGTTGCGCCCGATCGCAGCGAGCATGCGATCGAACAGCCGTCCGGCTGCACCGCTCAGCAACACGCCCGAGTCGCAATCTTCGCGATCCGGCAGATCGACGAGGATCATGATGTCGGCGGCGGGATCGCCGGTCGCGGCAATCGGCGTGCCCGCCCATCCTGCCTCGGGCGCATCGGGACCAGACCGCCAGGCGACAAATTCGGCGAGCGTGCCGGGCAACGGCGCTATGGCGACTTCCGCTACGGCTTGCGCGCCACTGCGCCGCCGGGGTGGTTCGGGGGGAGGGGGCGGTACAGCGCTCCAGTCGCGCGGCACCTCGTCGACCAGCGTATCGACGCCTGCGTCGCGCCACCATTCGAGCGCGCTCGCGGCAGCCAATTGCCACTCGATATTCTGGTCAGCCCCCATATCTCTCTTTAGCTAGCATGTTGACGCGAAGGTCAATTCGCTGGCACGCGCAGATGGACAGGACGTGCCGCGCACGCGACGAGTAAGCGCATCGCGGCGTCCCGGTGGAGACGAGACGTGAGCAGCTATGAATCTGGGGGTGAAAACCACCGTGAATCCATGCCCTATGATGTGGTCATCGTAGGTGCGGGCCCGGCGGGCCTTTCGGCGGCAATCCGGCTGAAACAGATGGCCGCGGCGAAGGACGCTGAAATTTCGGTTTGCGTGCTCGAAAAGGGCTCCGAAGTCGGCGCGCATATTTTGTCGGGCGCGGTGATCGATCCGAAATCGCTCGACGAACTGATCCCCGATTGGCGCGACCCCAACCGGCCAGGCGGGGCTTGCGCGCTTGCCGAGGTTCCGGTGACCGAGAATCTGCACTGGGTCCTGACGCCCAAGGGCAAGTTCACGCTGCCGCATTTCATCACGCCGCCGTTCATGCACAATAAGGGCACCTATACCGGCAGCCTGGGCAATCTGTGCCGCTGGCTCGCGACGCAGGCGGAAGAGCTGGGGGTCGAAATTTTCCCCGGCTTTGCCGCTGCCGAGATCCTCTACAATGACGACGGATCGGTCAAAGGCGTCGCGACCGGCGATATGGGCGTCGCGCGCGACGGCACGCACAAGCCCGATTATACGCCCGGCCTTGAGATTCATGCCAAATATACGTTCCTCGCCGAAGGCGTGCGCGGCCATCTGACCAAGCAGCTGATCCGCACCTTCGATCTCGCCAAGGATGCGCAGCCGCAAGTCTATGGCATCGGGATCAAGGAATTGTGGGACATCGATCCCGCGCTGCATCACCCCGGCCGCGTCATCCACACGCAGGGGTGGCCGCTCGGTTCCGATGCGAATGGTGGATCGTGGCTGTATCATCAGGCCAACGGACAAGTCAGTCTCGGCTTCGTCACGTGGCTCAATTATTCGAACCCGCATTTGTCGCCGTTCCATGAAATGCAGCGCTGGAAGACGCATCCCGAAATCGCGTCGATCCTGAAGGGCGGCAAGCGCGTGTCGTACGGCGCGCGCGCGATCAATGACGGCGGATTGCAGTCGATTCCGAAGCTGGTGTTCCCGGGCGGTGCCTTGATCGGCTGTTCGGCGGGGTTCCTCAACGTGCCGCGCCTCAAGGGCACGCATGGCGCGATGAAATCGGGCATCATGGCCGCCGAAGCCGCCGCCGACGCGATCCTGGCGCAGCGCCAGCATGACGAACTCGTCGCCTATCCGCAGGCGTTTGAGGCATCGTGGTTGTACAAGGAGCTGTCGATCGTCCGCAACGTCGTGCCGCTGGTCAAGCAGTTCGGCGAGGTGATCGGCACGATGCTGTCGGGTATCGTCATGTGGCTCGAATATTTCGGGCTGAAGATGCCCTTCACGATGAAGCACCATCCCGATCATGAGAGCCTGCGCCGCAAGGATCAGGTCGCCAAGATCACCTATCCCAAGCCCGACGGCGTGCTGACCTTCGACCGGCTGTCCTCGGTGTTCATTTCGAACACCAATCATGAGGAGGATCAGCCGGTCCATCTGACGCTGAAGGACCCGGACGTTCCGGTGAAATACAATCTCCCGATGTATGACGAGCCGGCGCAGCGTTACTGCCCGGCGGGCGTGTACGAGATCGTCGGCGAGGAAACGGGTGATCCGAAGTTCGTGATCAACGCGCAGAATTGCGTCCACTGCAAGACGTGCGACATCAAGGACCCGACGCAGAACATCAACTGGGTGGTGCCCGAGGGTGGCGGGGGGCCCAATTACCCGAATATGTGACGCGCCGGGCAAGATGCAGCAAAGCTGCATCGCGCCTAAAGGCGTGTCCGGCCGGCGGCGCTCAAAGCGCCGGCCGACGACGCGGCTTTGCCGCGGCGCATCCTCCCAAAGATTCCACCCCGGCGAAGGCCGGGGCCTAGTTGCGAAGGTTGCCGTAATGAAGCGCTGTCCTCGCCAACAACCGGTCCGCTACTGGGCCCCGGCGTTCGCCGGGGTGGTGCGCTGGGAAGTTAGAGCTGCATGATCACCGAAAATGCCCCCGCCAAGATCAACCTCGCGCTCCACGTCCGCAGCCGGCGCGCCGATGGCTATCACGAGCTCGAAACGCTGTTCGCGTTCGTCGCGGACGGCGACACGGTGACGCTCGCGCCGGGGCCGCTGTCGCTTGCCGTGACCGGGCCGTTCGCCGCCGGGCTGAGCGGCGAGGGCGACAACCTCATCCTCCGCGCCGCCCGCGCCTTCGCAGCGGCGTTCGGCGTGGCGGAAACCGGGGCCTTCACGCTCGACAAACATTTGCCGGTCGCCTCGGGCATCGGCGGCGGGTCGGCCGATGCGGCGGCGGCGCTGCGCGCGCTGGCCAAGGCCAATGCGGTTCCGATCGACGATCCCCGCCTGTTCGAGATCGCCGCCGCGCTGGGGTCGGATATCCCGGCCTGCCTGCTTGGTCGGACCGCGCTGGGGGAAGGGCGGGGCGAACGGCTCCATCCGCTCGACGGGCCGGTCGGCATGGCCGTCTTGCTCGTTAATCCCGGCGTCGCGGTGTCGACCGCCGCCGTGTTCAAGGGCTGGGACGGCATCGACCGCGGGGCGATGCCCGATGGCGACGCGCTGTCGCTCGCGCTTGCCGGCCGCAACGATCTTGAGGCACCCGCACGACGGCTTGCCCCCGTGATCGACGCTGTGCTGACGCTGCTGGCCGAGGGTAAGCCGATTCTGGCGCGCATGTCGGGGTCGGGCGCCACCTGCTTCGCGCTCTATGCCAGCGAGGGTGACCGTACCGCTGCCGCCGCGCGCATCCGCGCCGCGCAGCCCGGCTGGTGGTGTCTCGAAACGCGACTCGCGTAACGCTTTTACGTGCCATCGCGGGACGATCGATCAGCAGTCTTCCCCAGATTCGCCGGAAAACCGCCATTGGCCCCGGTCTTGCTCTGCGTCGCTCGAACGGGTCCGCCGCCCCCCGCTGCGCGCCCGTCGATGGTCCACGGTCCCCCCGCGCGCCATCCAGGCTGCGGGACGGTGGGGGGAACTTCGCCGTCCCTACGCTTCCGCACCGCACCGATCGTGACCAAAGTCGCAACAGACTTGCGTCGAATCATCGATTGGCGACATAGGCAGTCGCCATGACCAATCGTTTCGACAAATCCCGCTTGCCCAGCCGCCACGTGTCGGTCGGGCCCGAACGCGCGCCGCACCGCAGTTATTATTATGCGATGGGCTTGACCGAGGAGGAAATCGGCCGCCCGTTCGTCGCGCTCGCCAGCGCCGGGAATGACAGCGCGCCGTGCAACACGCTGCTCGACGTGCAGGCGGATGCGGCGCGCGCCGGCGTGATCCAGAATGGTGGAATGCCGCGGCGCTTCAACACGATCACCGTTACCGATGGCATCGCGATGGGGCATCAGGGGATGAAATCCTCGCTGGTCAGCCGCGAAGTGATCGCCGATTCGGTCGAACTCTCGGTGCGCGGGCATTGTTACGATGCGCTGGTCGGCTTTGCCGGCTGCGACAAATCGCTGCCCGGCATGATGATGGCGATGCTGCGGCTCAATATCCCGAGCATCTTCGTCTATGGCGGATCGATCTTGCCCGGTCGCTATGAAGATAAGGACATCACCGTCGTCGACGTGTTCGAAATGGTCGGGCGCTTTGCCGCGGGCACATGCCCGATCAGCGAATTGCACGAAATGGAAAAGGTCGCGTGTCCCGGTCACGGCGCGTGCGGCGGGCAATTCACCGCCAACACCATGGCGTGCGTCGGCGAAGCGATCGGTTTGTCGTTGCCGAACAGCAACATGGTACCCGCACCCTATTCCACGCGCGAACAGATTGCGGTCGCGGCGGGCTATCAGGTGATGGAGTTGCTCGAACGCAATATCCGTCCGCGCGACATTTGCACGCGCGCGGCGTTCGTCAACGCCGCGCGCGTCGTCGCGGCGACCGGCGGATCGACCAATGCCGCGCTGCATTTGCCCGCAATGGCGAGCGAGGCGGGGATCGACTTCGACCTGTTCGACGTGGCTGAGGCTTTCAAATCAACGCCGTATATCGCCGACCTCAAACCCGGCGGCCAATATGTCGCGAAGGACATGTACGAAGCGGGCGGCGTTTACATGCTGATGAAGACGATGCTCGGTGGCGGTTTCCTCGACGGGAATTGCCTGACGGTCACCGGCAAGACGCTCGGCGAGAATATCGATCAGGTCACCTGGAACCCCGATCAGAAAGTCATTTACGACGTCAAGACCCCGATCAGCCCGACCGGCGGCGTGGTCGGCTTGCGCGGCTCGCTTGCCCCCGATGGCGCAATCGTCAAGGTCGCGGGGATGCACCGCCTGCAATTTACCGGCCCGGCGCGCGTGTTTGATTGCGAAGAGGATTGCTTCGCCGCGGTCGAAGCACGCTCGATCAACGAAGGCGAAGTGATCGTCATCCGCTATGAAGGCCCCAAAGGCGGCCCCGGCATGCGCGAGATGCTCTCGACCACCGCCGCACTCTACGGTCTCGGCCTCGGCGAGAAAGTCGCACTCATCACCGACGGCCGCTTTTCGGGCGCGACGCGCGGCTTCTGCATCGGCCATGTCGGGCCCGAGGCGGCCGATGGCGGTCCGATCGCGCTGATCGCGGATGGCGACACGATCCGGATCGATGCCGAGGCCGGGACGATCGACCTCGACGTGCCCGAGGACGTCCTCGCCGTGCGCCGCGCCGCTTGGACGCATCGGACGAACGATTACCAGTCGGGCGCGCTGTGGCGCTATTCCCAGACGGTCGGCCCCGCTTATAAGGGCGCGGTCACGCACCCGGGAGCAGCGGCCGAAACTCATGTCTATGCGGATATCTAGCGCAGTTCTGCTGCTTGGCCTGGCGGTGTGCGGCGAACAGCGCACCGACACCGCGACGCTCGCCAAGGTCGAGGCCGAGCAGCGCAAGACGCAGGACGATAGTGGCAACATCGTCTGCGCACAGCGTGGATCGAACGATTTTGCGCGCACCTGCACGATCGACCGCGCCGACAGCGATGCCGGGCTGATCCTGACGGTACGCCATCCCGACGGCGCGTTCCACCGCTTGCTGGTGACCAAAGACGGGCGCGGCGTGATCGCCGCCGATGGGGCGGAAAAGGCGGTGGTCAGCGTGATCGGCACGGGCGAGATCGAAGTCGCGCTCGGCGGCGACCGCTACCGCCTGCCCGCCACCGTCAAGGGCAAGCCTGCGACGGCATCATGACACCAATTGAAGGCCGACCGATCCTGACCGCCGCCCAGATGCGCGCGGCGGAAGATCGCGCGATTGCGGACGGCGCGACAGTCGAGAGCCTGATGGAACGCGCCGGCGCTGGTGTGGCCGAGGCGGTCCGGCGCCTGTCCGCTGGCGCACCGGTGCTGGTGCTGTGCGGGCCGGGGAATAACGGCGGCGACGGCTATGTCGCGGCGCGCGTGCTGCGCGCGAATGGGGTGGATGTGCGCGTCGCAGCGCTGGGTGAGCCCCGGAGCGAAGCGGCGATCGCGGCGCGGGCGGCGTGGGGCGGGGCGGTTGAGCGTTTTCCCGACGCGCCGCGCGAACAGCACGATATCAGTCCGGTCGTCGTGGATGCGGTCTTCGGCACCGGCCTGTCCCGCCCGCTTGACGACGACGTTGCGCGGACGATCGACGCGCTGGTCCAATGCGCGCGGCTATCCGTCGCGGTCGATCTCCCGAGCGGCGTTGACACCGACACCGGCGCCGAACTCAACCCGCTGCAACTCCCGAACTACAGCCTGACGCTGGCGCTCGGCGCGCTCAAGCCGGCCCATGTTCTGCAACCCGCAGCCAGCCTGTGCGGCACGGTCCGGTTGGTGGAGATCGGGCTTGGTCTCAACGAGATCGGGTCGCCGCGCGAGAATGTCAGCCCTGACGAGACGATCGCACGGCCCCGGCTGACCGCCCCACAGGCCAACTCCCAAAAGTATAATCGCGGCATGGTCGTGGTGATCGGCGGCGCGATGCCGGGGGCGGCGGCGCTCGCCGTTCAATCCGCAATGCGCGCCGGGGCGGGCTATGGGTTGCTGTTCGCCGATCCGGGCGCAGACATGCCCCACGCGGTGGTACGGCGCGCGTGGTCGCCCGAGGCGCTGACTGCAGCCATCGCGGGCAAACCCAAGGTCGGGATCGTGATCGGTCCCGGCCTCGGTCGCGGCGACGATGCCGTCGCGAAGCTTGATGCTGCGATTGCCTGCGAAAGGCCGATCGTGATCGATGGCGACGCGCTGCATCTGCTGGAGGAGCGCCACTTCGCGATCTTCCGCAAACGCGCGACGATCCAGGATCGTGATCGACGCGTGTTTGTGACCCCGCACGCAGGCGAATTCAAAGCGTTGTTCGGCGACTGGTCAGGATCTAAGATCGAGGCAGCACGCGCCGCAGCGCGCCATTCAGGGGCAACGGTCGTGTTCAAGGGGCCGGATACCGTCATCGCGCACCCCGACGGGCACATCGCTGTCGCGCTTGGCGGTAGCGCGTGGTTATCCACGGCGGGGACAGGCGACGTGCTTGCCGGGATTTTGGGGGCGACGCTGTTCAGCGCACCCTTCGGCGCAGCCGAAGCCGCCGTCTGGATGCACGCCGAGGCCGCGCGCCGTCTTGGCGGCGCGTTCCTCGCCGACGACCTCGCGCGCGAACTCTCGGCGATAAGGACAGCTTTATGACCGACACGATCGTCCGCGTCGCCGCGCGTGGGGAGGGCGTCACCGCCGACGGCCGCCACGCCGCCTTCGCTGCGCCGGGAGACACGCTAACCCCCGACAACACCGTCCTCCCCGGCCCGCACCACCAAGCGCCGCCATGCCGCCACTTTCCGCAATGCGGCGGGTGCCAGCTCCAGCATCTTGACGACGCGAGCTATGCCGCCTTCCTGACCGACCGCATCACCGGCGCGCTCGCCGCGCAGGGGCTGACCGCAGCGATCCGCCCGCCCGCGCTGTCGCCGCCACGCACGCGTCGCCGTGCTGCGCTGCAGGCCGAGGCCCAAGGCGGCGTCGTGACACTCGGCTTCAGCGAGGGTGCGAGCCACAATATCGTCGATCTGCGCGACTGCTGGATCCTGACGCCGGAGCTGTTCGCCGTCATCGCGCCTTTGCGCAAACTGCTCGCGCGCGTGCTCAAGGGGCGGGCGCGCATCCATCTCACCGAGATCGATCAGGGCGTCGACGTGCTGATCGAGGGTAAGATCGTCGACGGCTTGGCGGCGGTCGAAGCGATCACCGCCTTTTGCGGTGCCAACCGCATCGCCCGGCTGGCGATCGACGACGGGATCGGCCCCGAAACGCGCTGGGAGCCCGAAGGCGCGACGATCAGCCTTGGCGGCGTGGCCGTGCCGTTCCCGGCGGGATCGTTCCTGCAGGCCACGCGGGAAGGCGAGGGCGCGCTGGTTGCGGCGGTGAAGGAAGCGGTGGGCGGCGCGACGATGTGCGCCGATCTGTTCACCGGCCTCGGCACCTTCGCGCTGTCGCTGCCGGGCAAGGTCTATGCGGCCGAGGCGGGGCGCGATGTGATCCTGTCGCTGAAGAGCGGCGCTGCGCTGGCCGGGCGGCCGGTCTTCGCCGAGCATCGCGACCTGTTCCGCCGCCCGCTGACCAGCGCCGAATGCGATCGCTTTCAGGCGATCATCCTTGATCCGCCGCGCGCCGGGGCAAAAGAGCAAGTCGCGCAACTCGCGGCCTCGGATGTGCCAGTGATCGCTTATGTTTCGTGCAATCCCAGCAGCTTCGCGCGCGATTCGGATATTTTGTGCAAAGCTGGCTATACGCTCGATTGGGTCCAGCCGGTCGGCCAGTTCCGCTGGTCGACGCACGTCGAACTTGCCGCGCGTTTCAGTCGGTAGCGCGGCGAGAAGAAGGTGATCTCACACAAAGGCACAAAGGCACAAAGCAAGAATTTTAAAATATACTTCTTAGTGTCTTAG
>NZ_JBBATX010000039.1:0-4238 GCF_040398505.1 Sphingomonas sp.
GCGACGCCGCCCTTGCCGCTTTGCGAATTGACGCGGATCACCGCTTCGTAGCTGCGGCCGAGATCGGCCGGATCGATCGGCAAATATGGCACTTCCCACAGTGTGTCGTTCTTGGCTTCCTGCGCGGCAAAGCCCTTCTTGATCGCGTCTTGATGGCTGCCCGAAAACGCGGTGAATACGAGGTCGCCAGCATAAGGCGTGCGCGGGTGGACCGGGAGTTGCGTGCAGTAAGCGACCGTGTTGACGACCTCGTCGATATCTGAGAAATCCAGTTTTGGATCAAGCCCTTGTGTGTACATGTTGAGCGCGACTGTCACAAGATCGCAATTGCCGGTGCGCTCGCCATTGCCGAGCAGGCAGCCCTCGACCCGGTCGGCACCCGCCATCAGCCCGAGTTCGGCGGCGGCGACGCCGGTGCCGCGGTCATTATGCGGGTGCAGACTGAGCGCAACGGTATCGCGGCCCCGGATATTGCGGCCGAACCATTCGATCTGATCGGCATAGACGTTGGGCGTCGCGCATTCGACCGTCGCGGGCAAATTGAGGATCAATTTATGGTCGGGCGTGGGCCGCAGCACGTCCATCACCGCTTCGCACACTTCGAGGCTGAAATCGAGTTCGGCGGTCGAGAAGGTCTCGGGTGAATATTCGAAAAACCAGTCGGTGTCGGGCTGGGCGGCGGCCTGATCGCGCAGCATCATCGCGCCTTCGATCGCGATTTGCTTTACCTCGGCGCGGGTCATGCCGAAGACGATCTTGCGCCACGCCGGGCTGACGGCGTTGTAGAGATGGACGATCGCGCGCGGGGCACCGCGCAAAGCGTCGAAGCTCGTCTCGATCAAATCGCGGCGTGACTGGGTGAGCACCTGGATCAGCGTGTCGTCTGGGACGCGGCCGGTCTTGACCAGCCCGGCGATAAAATCGAATTCGGTCGCACCCGCCGCGGGAAAGCCGACTTCGATTTCCTTGATCCCGATCTTCACGATCAGGTCGAACATGCGGGTCTTCTTCTCGGCGTCCATCGGGTCGATCAACGCTTGATTGCCGTCGCGCAAATCGGTCGACAGCCAGCGTGGCGCAGTGGTGATCGTCTGCGACGGCCAGCGCCGGTCGGGCAAATCGATGGTGGGGAAGGGGCGGTATTTGGTCGAAGGGTCACGCAACATGGCAAGTCTCGCTAAGGATCGCGGGTCGATGTGGGCGGTGGGTCCTTAGGCGGGCCGCGCTGCACTCGGGGCGCGCGGCAGTATGCGCGCCTAAGGGCGCGTAAGTCGCAGGGTAAGGCCCGAAGCAAGCGGCATCGGTGGTGAATAGCGCTTGCAGGGCGAGGCTGTCCAGTCCGATCGGCAGGTTGATCGATATCAATTCCACGATCGCGCCGCGCGGGTAGGGCGCTTGAATGCGTCAAATCATCTATAAAAGCGTCACGACCAACCCGCGCGGTCATGCCGAGGACGACGCGGTGGCGATCACGCGGCAAGCGCTGCTGCGCAACGGTCTCGATGGCATTACCGGGCTGCTGTACACGCAAGGTACTGATTTCCTGCAAGTGATCGAGGGTCCGGACGACAGTATCGCCGATTTGCTGGCGAGCCTTTTGCGCGATCCGCGGCATCGCGACCTGCGGGTGCTGGTCGACCGCGAAACCGAGGATCGCGAGTTTGGCGACTGGATGATGCTGCACCGCGAACGCCGCGAGACGGTCGATGCGTTTGACCGGCGGCTGCACGCGCTGCTGCTGGATGTCTCGCATGAAACGGCAAGCTATTTTCGCGCGCTGATGCCGGCCTGAGCCGCAGCGCCGCCAACACCCCGACCGGGGCACCGGCGATCTGCTTCGATTATTGCCGTTCGAACGCGGCGTTGATCACCAGCACGGTTTCGTCCGACACGACCGGCACATATTTGCTGACGCCGAAATCCGAGCGATGGATCACCATCCGGCCGAGAAAACCGATCGAGGCTTTCTTGCTCATCGGATTGGTCGCCGCGCCGAACAGCTTGGCGCGGAACGTAACGGGCTTGGTCACGCCGTGCAGCGTGAGTGTGCCGTCGACCTGCACTGCATCGGGCGTGATTTGCGTGACCTTGGTCGATGTGAACGTCGCGGTCGGGAATTTGGCGGCGTCGAACCAGTCGGCACCCTTGAGTTCGCCGGTCAGCACGCTGCTGGTGGTCTGGACACTCGCGATCGGGATCGTCACGTCGAGCTTGGTGGCTTCGGGCTTGGCGGGATCGACGATCAGCGTGCCGCTCGCCTCGGAAAAGGTGCCGGCGTAAGGCGAGATGCCGAAATGGCTGACGCTGAAGGTCACCTGGGTGTGGTTGGGCTCGATCGCATAGGTGCCCGCCTTGACGTCAGCGGCGGTGCCCCCGCCGTGCAGCATCTCGGGCGGCGCCATCTGCGCAACGACGGGGGCACCGAACAGAATGAGGGCGGCGGCGGCGGTATAAAGGTGGGTCAGTTGCATTGCGGTTCTCCTGTTGTGTGGCACCCAAATGCGGGCCAACAGGCGGCATCGTCAAACGCTGTTTCGGCAACGAACCGTTTCGTGGAGGGCGCGGGCGGCACCCTCCACGATGCCGGATGCGGCTTAGTTTTTGTCCTTATCGACCAGCTTGTTCGCGCCGATCCACGGCATCATCGCGCGCAGTTCGGCACCGACCTTTTCGATCGGATGCGCGGCGGCGGCTTTGCGTGCGGCCTTCAGCTCGGGTTGCCCGGCGCGATTGTCGAGCACGAAATTCTTGACGAAACGGCCGCCCTGAATGTCGGCGAGAACGCGCTTCATCTCGGCCTTGGTCTCCGCCGTGATGATCCGCGGGCCGGTGGTGATGTCGCCATATTCGGCGGTGTTGCTGATCGAATAGCGCATGTTGGCGATGCCGCCTTCATAGAGCAGATCGACGATCAGCTTGGTTTCGTGGAGGCATTCGAAATAGGCCATTTCGGGGGCGTAACCCGCCTCGACCAGCGTCTCGAACCCGGCCTGGATCAGGTGGGTGATGCCGCCGCACAGCACGGCTTGCTCGCCGAACAGATCGGTCTCGCATTCCTCGCGGAAATTGGTTTCGATGATGCCGCTGCGCCCGCCGCCGACGCCGCTGGCATAAGCGAGTGCCACGTCATGCGCGTTGCCGCTGACATCCTTGTCGACCGCGATCAGGCACGGCACGCCGCCGCCCTTCACATATTCGCTGCGCACGGTGTGGCCGGGGCCCTTGGGCGCGATCATGATCACGTCGAGATCGGCGCGCGGTTCGATCAGGCCGAAGTGGATGTTGAGGCCATGCGCGAAGGCGAGCGCGGCACCCTGCTTCATATGTCCGTGGAGATCCTCGGCATAAATCGCTGCCTGATGCTCGTCGGGGGCGAGCATCATGATGATGTCGGCCCAGGCGGCGGCTTCCTTGTTGGTCTTGACCTGAAAGCCCGCGGCATAGGCCTTTTGTGCGGTGGCCGAACCTTCGCGAAGCGCAACCGCCACGTCCTTGACGCCGCTGTCGCGCAGGTTCTGGGCGTGGGCGTGGCCCTGCGAGCCATAGCCGATAATGGCGATCTTCTTGTCGCTGATCAGGTTGAGATCGGCATCGGCATCGTAATAAACGCGCATTCAATTCCCTTTCTTTCCCTCTCCCTGTGGGAGAGGATACGAAGACTTGGCAGCGTGCTGCCTAGTCGAAGTTGGTGCGGGCAGGGTGGGTTGCTGCCCTCACCCTCCCACCGCTCCGCGGCGGGCCCCTCCCTCTCCCGATGGGAGAGGGACTTAGACGCCCGAATTCCCCCGCGCGATCGCGACGACGCCGGTGCGGGCGACTTCGATCAGCCCGACTTCGCGCATCAGGGTCACGAAGGTGTCGATCTTCTCGCGCCCGCCGGTCACTTCGAACACGAAGCTGCTGGTCGTCGCATCGACCACGCGCGCGCGGTAGACGTCGGCGAGACGCAGCGCCTCGATCCGGTGCTCGCCGGTGCCTGCGACCTTGAGCAAAGCGAGTTCGCGTTCGACATGCGGGCCGAGCGCAGTGAGATCGGTGACCGAATGCACCGGCACGAGCCGGTCGAGCTGCGCGAGGATTTGCTCCATCGTCGCATCGCTCGCGGTGGTGACGATCGTGATGCGGCTGACCGCCTTGTCGGCGGTGACGTCCGACACGGTCAGGCTCTCGATATTATAGCCGCGCGCGGTGAAGAGGCCGGCGATCCGCGCGAGGATGCCGGGTTCGTTGTCGACCAT
>NZ_JBBATX010000039.1:4338-23166 GCF_040398505.1 Sphingomonas sp.
GCGCGGTGAAGAGGCCGGCGATCCGCGCGAGGATGCCGGGTTCGTTGTCGACCATCACGGCGAGCGTGTGGCGCGAGGCGGGGGCGGTGGTGATGTGCATGTTAAACCAGCGCCTTCGCTTCGTCGTCCATCTCGCCCGAGACTTCGCTCGATTGCAGGATCATGTCGGTATGCGCCGCGCCCGATGGGATCATCGGGAAGCAGTTCGCCAGCTTCGCCACGCGGCAATCGACGATCACCGGGCCGTCATGGTCGAGCATCGCGGCGATGCCGGTGTCGAGTTCCCCGATTGTGTTGATCCGGATGCCCTTCCACCCGTACGCCTCGCCCAACTTCACAAAGTCTGGCAGCGAATCGCTGTAACTCTCGGCATAACGGCTCGAATAGGTCAGTTCCTGCCACTGCCGGACCATCCCCATATATTCATTGTTGAGGATGAAGATCTTGACCGGCAGCCGGTATTGCGTCGCGGTCGCCAGTTCCTGAATGTTCATCTGGATCGACGCTTCGCCGGCAATGTCGATCACCAGCGCCTTGGGATTGCCAAGCTGCGCGCCGATTGCGGCGGGCAGGCCGTAGCCCATCGTGCCGAGCCCCCCGCTCGTCAGCCATTTGTTCGGGCCTTCGAAGCCGAAATGCTGCGCCGCCCACATCTGATGCTGGCCGACTTCGGTGGTGATGATCGGATTGCGCTTGTGCGTCGCTTCCCACAAGGCGCGGACCGCGCGTTGCGGCGCGATCTCCTCGGCGTTTTCGGTAAAATCGAGGCTCTTCACCGCGCGCCAGCCCGCAATCATCCGCCACCATTCGGCAAGATCGGGCTTGGGATGGCGCCGCGCCTTGAATACGCGGACCATGTCTTCGAGCGCATGGCCAACGTCCGCCACGATCGCGAGATCGACGCGGACGTTCTTGTTGATGCTCGACCGATCGATATCGACGTGGATCTTGCGGCTGAACGGCGAGAAGGCATCGAGCCGCCCGGTGACGCGGTCATCGAAGCGCGCGCCAAGGCACAGGATCAGATCGGCCTTGTTCATCGCCAGATTGGCTTCGTAGGTGCCGTGCATCCCGAGCATCCCGAGCCACTGCTCGCCGCTCGCGGGATAGGCACCCAGACCCATCAGCGTCGAGGTGACCGGCGCGCCGCTGATCCGCGCGAGTTCGCGCAGCAACTGGCTCGCCGCTGGCCCGGCATTGATGATCCCGCCGCCGGTGTAGAGAATCGGGCGCTCGGCCGCGGCGAGCATGTCCATCGCCGCCTCGATGCTCGGCTGATCGGCCTTGATTTGCGGGCGATAGGTTTTGTGGCGGATCGGGCCGGGCTTGGTGTAGCGCGCGGTCGCAACTTGCACGTCCTTGGGGATATCGATCACGACCGGGCCGGGGCGGCCCGAGGTGGCGATATAGAAGGCCTCGTGGATCGTCTCGCCGAGCCGCGCCGGGTCCTTCACCAGATAATTGTGCTTCGAACAGTGGCGCGTGATGCCGACGGTGTCGGCCTCCTGAAAGGCATCGGTGCCGATCAGCGCGGTCGGCACCTGGCCGGTGATGACCACCATCGGGATCGAGTCCATCAGCGCGTCGGTGATGCCGGTGACGGCGTTGGTGGCACCAGGGCCCGAGGTCACGAGCACCACACCGCACTTGCCGGTCGAACGCGCATAGCCCTCGGCCGCATGTGTCGCGGCTTGTTCGTGGCGGACGAGGATGTGCTTGATCCGCCCCGAGCGAAACAGTGCGTCATAGATCGGCAGCACCGCGCCACCGGGATAGCCGAACACGACCTCCACGCCGAGATCGCACAGCGCCTCGATCAGGATGTCTGCTCCGCTTTTCTCGCTCACGTCTCGTCTCCTTGCGCACCGCAGCCTGTAGCAGCGTTGGAGCGGTGCTGCTAGGGATACGAACTATGCGCGTCAAGCCATATCAACGTAACAATATGTCTATTTCGGCGATTAGATCAGTGTTTTCTATCTTCTTCGTCCGGTGCCAGCTCGGCGGGGGCTGATTGCGGAACCAGGTATATTGGCGTTTGGCATATTGCCGCGTGGCGAGGCGAGTGGCGGCGAGGGCTTGCGCTTGCGGCATTTCGCCCGCGAGCAGCGCGGCGATTTCCGGCACCCCGATCGCGCGGCGGATCGGGGCCGACGCCGCGATGTCGGTGCGGGCCAGCAGCACGCGCACTTCGTCGAGCGCGCCTTGCGCAAACATCGCGGCAGCGCGCGCGTCGCAGCGCGCCAATAGCCAATCGCGATCGGGCAGCAGGATGAGTGCGGCGAGCGCGATGCGATCCCCGATCCCGCCGCTCTTGGCCGCTTGCCAGTCGCGCAGCGTCCGCCTGGTCGAGCGCACCACCTCCAGCGCGCGGGCGACGCGCGTGGTGTCGGCCGCGGCGAGGCGCGCAGCGGCGTCGGGGTCGAGCAGGGCGAGCGCGGCGTGCGCTTCCGCCACCGGCAACGCGCGCACCGCGGCGCGGATCGCCGGGTCGATGTCGGGCACGGGCGCGATGCCGTCGAGCAGCGTACGCAGATAGAGCCCGGTGCCGCCGACCAGGACGGGCAGCTTGCCGGCAGCGTGCGCCGTGTCGATCTCCGCCCGCGCTTCCTCCGCCCAGCGCGCGGCGGAATAGCTTTCCGCGCCATCGATATGGCCGAACAGGCGGTGCGGGACGCGCGCTTCGTCCTCGGCGGTGGGCCGGGCGGTCAGCACTCGCAAGTCGCGATAGACTTGCGCCGAATCCGCATTGATCACGACCCCGTCATGCTTTTCCGCCACGGCACAGGCGAGCGCGGACTTGCCGCTGGCGGTCGGCCCTGCGATGAGCGCCACGTTCGGAAGCGTCACGCCCCAACCTCCGTTCGGCCCCGGACCTGATCCGGGGTTGTCGAAGCCCTGCCCAAGGCGGCGAAGAACGGCCCTTCGACAGGCTCAGGGCGAACGGAAGAAGGGGAAGATCGCGTGTTCATTGCGACGCTGATAGCATCGGATCACCTGAGCGCAGGCGATATTTCGGCGGGGATGGATCGGCTCGCGTCCAGCGGGTGCGCGCCGAGCGTGCACGGCTGGATCGACGCGGGGAAGGCGGCGGATATTCTGTTCGATGCCGGCCCGGATGCTGCGCGTACTGCGCTTGAAGGCGCGTTCACGGGCGTCGATATCGTCGTGCAAGCGGTTGCCGGCCGCGCGAAAAAGCTCCTCATCGCCGACATGGATTCGACGATGATCACGGTCGAGTGCATCGACGAACTCGCCGATTATGCCGGGATCAAGCCGCAGATCGCCGCGGTCACCGAAGCCGCGATGCGCGGCGAGCTCGATTTTGAGGCGGCGCTGGATGCGCGCGTGGCGCTGCTCGCGGGGCTGGAGGAAGCGGCGATCGAACGCTGTCTGGCCGAACGCGTTCAGATTATGCCCGGTGCGGTCGCGCTGATCGCGACGATGCGTGCGCGTGGCGCGACCGCCATTCTTGTGTCGGGCGGCTTCACGCGTTTTGCTGAGCCAGTCGCGGCGCAGATCGGCTTCCACCGTGCGATCGCCAACCGGCTGGAGATTGCCGACGGGTTGCTTTCCGGCACGGTCGCCAAGCCGATCGTCGGTTCCGATACCAAATTGCAGACGTTGCTCGCGGCGACCGCGGAACTCGGCCTGCTGCCGGAGGAGACGCTCGCGGTCGGCGATGGCGCGAACGATCTGGCGATGATCAAGGCCGCTGGGTTGGGCGTCGCATATCACGCAAAACCGATCGTCGCCGCCGCTGCCGCCGCGCGGATCGATCATGGCGATTTGACGGCCTTGCTCTACGCGCAGGGGATACCGCGGGCGGAATGGGTTACGAACTAACCCACGCTCGCGCTTCCCCGGCGAAGGCCGGGGCCGAGGCGCAAAGATTTCCGTAAACGAGCGCAACGCCAGCCAATAGATCGCTCACTCGCTCACCGGCACGCACGGTTTGACCGATCCGCATGCCGCTACCGCCGCCGCGCGCGATCCGTACGGTCCGACCAGCACGCGCGTAAGCGTGCCGCTTTTCACATAGGCGACGCTCGCGCCGGAAAAGTGCCCGCCGACCTGCCCCCACAGCTTTCGCGCATTGCCGGGCTCGCCGAACGCGCCGAGCTGCACGCGCCAGCCGCCGCGGCCGCTCGCGCTGGGAGGCGGTGCCGGGGTGCGGACGGCGACCACCTCTGGTGGCGATACGGCGCGTGGTTTGGGCGGGAGCGGTCGGATCGGGGGACGCTCGGGCCGCATGGCGACGATCTCCGGTCTGCGCTCGACGCTCGGGTCGTAATTCGACGGCGGCAAATCGGTCCCGCGCATCGCTGCCACGCTGCCTTGCCCCGAAATCTCGGGCGGCAATTGCGGGCGCTGCGCCTCGGCTTCATATTGCCGCGCCAGCACGAGTCCGGCCTGGCGCTGCTCGGTCGGAATCAGCGTGTCCATTTGCGCCTGCACTTCGGACGCGTGGGGCATCCCCGCAGCGGCCGAGCGCACCAACAGCGCATAGGCGCGCGGCCAGTCCTTCTCCACCCCGTCGCCGTTGAACAGCATCGTCCCCAACACGAGCTCGGCGCGCGGTTCGCCGCGCTTCACGGCTTTTTCGAGCCACGGCGCAGCGTCGGTGCGCTTGCCTTGCTCGAACAATACCAGGCCGTATTTCGCCTCAGCCTCGAAATGGCCCTGCAACGCGGCCTTGCGGAACCAGCTCTCGGCCATCGCGATATCGACCGGCACGCCGCGCCCCAGCGTATAGGCCTGGCCGAGGTTGAATTGCGCATCCGGATCGCCCGCGATTGCCGCCGGGCACCATTCCTCGACCGCCTTGCGATACTCGCCGCGACTATAGGCATCGACGCCCTGCTTTACGTCGGCGATGGCGGGGGCGACCCCCGGACCGACCGCCGTGGCAAGCCCACCCAAGGCGGCGAGCAGTCCAACCATTGTACGGCTTCGCATCGTCACTGTCCCGTCTCGCCCGTATACGTTGTCTGATAATGCCTTCTAACCCAAGTTTGGCAAAGACTTCGTTATCGATGCTCCTTCGAAAGGACGATCCCGACTGCCGATATTAACGGTTCCTTGACCCCTGGCATGCCATTTCAGGTCTTCGAGGGATGGGATTTTAAAGGGGCAACATGCGCGTTCTCGCGATGGCATCTCAAAAAGGCGGTTCGGGCAAGACGACCTTGTCCGGGCATCTTGCCGTGCAGGCGCAACTTGCCGGCGCGGGGCCGGTCGTGCTGATCGATATCGATCCGCAAGGCTCGCTGTCGGATTGGTGGAACGAGCGGAGCGCGGAATATCCGGCGTTTGCGCAGACCACGGTGGCGCGGCTCGCCGCCGATCTGGAGGTGCTGCGGCAGCAGGGTTTCCGGCTGGCGATGATCGATACCCCGCCCGCCATCACGATGGCGATCCAGAGTGTGATCGCGGTCGCCGAACTGATCGTCATCCCGACGCGCCCGTCACCGCACGATCTGCGTGCGGTCGGGGCCACGGTCGATCTGTGCGAACGCGCGGGCAAGCCGTTGCTGTTCGTCGTCAACGGCGCGACGCCCAAGGCGAGGATCACGTCCGAAGCCGCCGTTGCTTTGTCGCAGCATGGCACGGTCGCCCCGATTACGATCCACCATCGGACCGATTTCGCGTCGTCGATGATCGATGGGCGCACCGTCATGGAATGCGACGGCAACAGCAAGTCGGCACAGGAAGTCCGCGATTTGTGGACATACATTTCCGACCGGCTCGAAAAGAATTTCCGCCGCACCGTGTTTGCCGCGCCGAGCGCCGTCAACAACGGCTACGGTTCGCAGCGTCCTTCAGCAGGCGGTGGCTTCGGTCGCCGGGTGGTGAGCTGAGATGAGCATATCCGGCCAGCATAAGCCCACCGCATCGCTTTCTTCGACGCTGCTCGCCCGCAAGGGACAGGCCAAGCCCGCCATGCGGCCGCAAGGCTTTGGCGGGTTCGGCGCGTTTCATGGAGCCGGGGCCGAGGCGCAGGACGATCTCGGCTGGAACGACATGGGGCATCATGTCGAAGACCCACAGCCGGTTTATGTGCCGGTCCAGCCGGTCCCACCGGTGCTCGTCCAGCGCGAAGCGCTGCGCGAGGAATTCGCGATGCCAGCGCCGGTGCCGGTGGCGTATAAGCCTGCGCCGGAACCCAAGCTCGCCGCGCCGACCCCGACCCCGACCGTGATCAAGCCCGTTTCGGTTGCGACCGCTACGCGGATCGGGCGCGAGACGACCAAGAAGCACACCAAGACGCACGCCAAGTCCGCCTTTACGCTGCGGCTGGACCAGGATCGGCATTTGCGGCTGCGGCTGGCGAGTGCGCTGCACAATGCCTCGGCCCAGACACTGGTCACCGCGGCGCTCGACCAATTCCTGCAATCGCTGCCCGAAGTCGACGAGCTGGTTCGCCAGATCCCGACTCGGTCGGCACGCTGATTCACCGCGAGGGGATACCTACGATGAAGACCCGGTCCGCCATCACCTTCGGCCCCCTGACGCTGGGCCTGTCCGTCCTCGCGCTTGTCGGTACGATCGGCGCGGTCACCACCTCGACGCTGGCGGCGGCCAGTGCGCGCGAGCAGTCGCGCGCCGAGAAAAAGGGCGCCAGCGAAGCCAGCGCGGCGCAGATTGCGCTGGCGCAGCGCCAGACCGGATCGGCGATCCGCCATGCCGAGGCCGCCGTGGGGTATCAGCCGCAGGTCGTGTCGTACCGCATGACGCTTGGCCAAAGCTATCTCAAGGCCGGGCGCTTCGCCTCGGCACGCGACGCCTTTGCCGACGCGCTGACGCTCGATTCGAACAACGGCAAGGCAGCGCTCCATTTCGCGCTCGCACAGATCGCGACGGGCGATTGGGCGGGCGCACGGAAAACACTCGACGCGCATGCCGACACGATCGCGGTTGGCGATCGCGGGCTGGCAATGGCGCTGGCCGGCGATCCGGCTGCGGCGGTCGAACTGCTCGCGGTGGCGGCACGCGCGCCCGATGCGGACGCCAAGCTGCGGCAGAATTTCGCGCTTAGCCTCGCGCTCGCCGGTCGCTGGCGCGAAGCCCATACGGTGGTTGCGGTCGATCTCGCGCCCGTCGATACCGATAAGCGCATCCTCGAATGGGCGAACTTCGCCCAGCCCAAATCAGCGTCCGACCAAGTCGCCGCATTGCTCGGCGTGACGCCTGCGGTCGATCCAGGCCGCCCGGTCGCGCTCGCGCTCAACGCCAGCGGCGATACCGGCGCGTCGGCCGTCGCCGTTGCAGCGCCGATCGACACCTATATGCCGGGCAAGGCCGAAGCGGCTGCTGCGCCGGTCGAAGTGGCTGCGGTGTCTGAATCCGAGGCCGCGCCGGTCGGTCCGAGCATCGCCGGCGTGGTGTTTGCCGAGCGCAAGGAAGTGGTCCAGGCAGTCCCGGTGTTGGTCGCATACGCGCGCGTGACGCGCAAGGCCGTCGTCGCGCGCGTCGCTGTCGCCAAAGCCACGCCCGTGGCAGCCCCGCCGCGTGTGGCAGCCAAGGGCAATTTCTATGTTCAGCTCGGCGCCTATGACAATGCCGGGGTCGCACACGATGCCTGGGGCCGCGCAACGCGCCGCAATGTCGCATTTGCAGGCCATACCCCGCAGGGCATGAGCATCACGGCAGCAGGCAGGTCCTTCTATCGCTTGTCGGTCGGTGGTTTCGCACGCCCTGATGCGGTTGCTTTGTGCCGGACCTATCGCGTGAAAGGCGGAAACTGCTTTGTTCGGGCGGGCGCAGGCGATCAGGTTGCGATGTGGGCCAGGGGCCGCGAACTCGCGTCGCGTTAAAGGCGCGCCGGCACGGACAGCGCGGTGCCGCCCTTGAACAAGCGCCGCACCTTGCCCTGAACCGGCAGCCCATCGAAGGGCGTATTGCCGGCCCGCGCAAGAAACCTGTCGCCATTGATCTGCCACGGTGTGTCCTGGTCGATCAGCACGAGATCGGCGGGGGCTCCGGGCATCAGCGTTCCGGCTTCTACCCCAAGGACCGATGCAGGGTTGGCGGCGAGCAGCATGAACAGCCGTTGCAAGTCGATCGTCTCGTCGCGCACCAGCCCCAGCCCGAAGGCGAGCAACGTCTCCGCCCCCGCCATGCCCGATGTCGAATCGGCGAACGGAAGACGTTTTTCCTCCGGTCCGCGCGGATCATGCGCGGAACACAGCACATCGATCGTCCCGTCGGCCAGCGCGCCGATCGCGGCCTGACGGTCGCTTTCCGCGCGTAGCGGTGGTGAGAGATGCGCGAAGGTGCGGAAATCGCTCATCGCAATATCCGACAGCAACAGATGTGCGGGTGTGATCCCGCACGTCACGCGCACGCCGCGTCGTTTTGCCGCGCGCACCAGATCAAACCCCGCCGCCGTCGTCACCTGGCGGAAATGGAGCGCAGCGCCGGTTTCCTCGGCGAGCATGACATCACGGGCGATGGCGAGCGCCTCGGCGATTGCGGGGGCCGATGGCAAGCCCATCCGCGTTGCGGTCTCCCCCGCTGTCGCAACCGCGCCTGCGGTTACGCCGGCATCCTCGGCATGGGCGATGACGGTCAGGCCAAGGTCCCCGGCATAGGCCAGCACCTTGCGCATCACCCCCGAATCGGCAATCCAGCCAGCACCGGTTCCGATCGCGCGCGCGCCCGCGTCGCGGTTGATCGCCATCTCGGCCAGGTCTTTGCCTGCCAGCCCGCGCGTTGCGGCGGCAATCGGGTGAATCCACAAACCCGGCCGCCCGATCAGCGCGGCGCGCTGCACGACGCCGGGATCGTCGAGCACCGGTGACTGGTCGGGCATCAGCCCGACGCGGACAATCCCGCCGGCATGAAAGGCAGGCGCATCGATCGCGAATACGCCGAGATCGACGATCGCGGGGGCAAGCACCTGGCCGCCGCACGCAATTACCTCCGCGCCTTTAGGAATCTCGATCACGCCCGTGGCGACGATGCGGTCGTCTTCGACCAGCATTCCGCCGCGCGCGACGCCCGCGACCGGACAGACCAGCAGCGCGTCGGTAAGGGCGAGCATCCGGCTCATGCCCAGCCCGCCACGCCGCGCGAGCGCCGCGTCAGCACGTCGAGGCACGCCATCCGCACGGCGACGCCCATCTCGACTTGTTCGGTAATTGCCGAGCGCGCGTGATCGGCGACGTTCGAATCGATTTCGACCCCGCGGTTCATCGGTCCGGGATGCATCACCAGCGCATCGGGTACGGCGCGCTCAAGCCGGGCGAGCGTCAGGCCGTAGCGGAGGTGAAATTCGCGGTTAGAGGGGACGAACCCGCCGTTCATCCGCTCGCTCTGCAAGCGCAGCATCATCACCACATCTGCCCCGTCCAGCGCCTTGTCGAAATCGGTGAAGGGCGTCACGCCCATCCGCTCGATCCCGGCGGGCATCAGCGTTGCGGGCGCACACACCCGCACTTCGGCGGCAAGCGCGGTGAGTGCGAGGATGTTCGACCGCGCCACCCGGCTGTGCAGCAAATCGCCGCAAATCACCACGCGTTGCCCGGCGATGCGCCCGCGCCGTCGCCGGATCGTCAGCGCGTCGAGCAAGGCTTGCGTCGGGTGCTCATGTTGCCCGTCGCCGGCATTGAGCACCGGGCAATCGACCTTGTCGGCAATCAACCGCACTGCGCCCGAACTCATATGCCGGATCACGATCGCATCGGCGCGCATGGCGTTGAGCGTCATCGCCGTGTCGATCAGCGTTTCGCCTTTTTTCACAGAGCTTTGGGCGGCGTGCATGTTGACGACATCGGCGCCGAGCCGCTTGCCGGCAATTTCGAACGACAACAGCGTCCGCGTTGAGTTTTCAAAAAAGGCGTTGATCAGCGTCAGCCCGCCGAGCCGCTTGTCGGCAATTGCCCGCGTCCGGTTCGCCGCGACCCAGCCATCGGCTTCGTCGAGCAGGAACAGGATTTCGTGGGGCTGTAATCCCTCGATGCCGGTGAGGTGGCGATGCGGGAAGACGGCGCGGCCCGGGATCAGCGAGGCGGGGCGGTGATCGGAGGGTTGCATCAAGTCTGCCGCCTAGCGTGGTGCCTGCATGGTGGCAAGTTGACGACGGTCTAAATCGCCACCAGCGCATCGATGGCGCCTTGCAGGATGTAGGCGGCGGCCATCTTGTCGACCAGCTCGGCGCGTTTCGCCCGACTGGCATCCTGTTCGATCAGCGTGCGCGTGACCGCAACGGTCGACCAGCGTTCGTCTTGCAGGAAGATCGGCAGACCGAGATCGGCCATGTTGCGCGCAAAGGCGCGGCTCGATTGGCTCCGCGGGCTCTCGCTGCCGTCGGTGAGGTTGAGCGGCAAGCCGATGACGATGCCCTTCACCTGCTGCGCCGCGATCAGCTCGGCGAGCGCGACCTTGTCCTTCTGGAACTTGGTGCGGCGAATCAGCAGGGCCGGGGAGGCGAAGCTCCATCCGGCATCGCACAGCGCAGTCCCGATCGTCTTGGTCCCGACATCGAGCCCGATCAGCCGGCCGCCATCGGGCAGGGCGGTGCGGAATTCGGCGCGGTCGGTGGTGATCATCCCGTTACTTCCGTTCGTGCTGAGCTTGTCGAAGCACACCTCGCCTTATGCGGCCGGCCCGCGCGCGGAGCGGTGCCCTTCGACAGGCTCAGGGCGAACGGGGGTGGGGTTGGGATCATTTGCGGCTGAATATCGCCAGACGCCGCGCGGCATCGGCGCGGACGTTCGCCCAGAACAAGCTGTAATCATAGACGTGGTAATTGTTGCCCGGCAGCACGTAGCTACCGAGCGAAGGCGGTTCGCCGATCAGCAACAGCCCGCGCGGATCGCAGCGCGCGGGGACGCGCTTCGCTTCGATTGTCGCACTGCCGAGGTCAGCGGCGGGGTAGAGCGTGCCGAGATTTACGTCAGCGGGCGCGGCGGCATCGGGCGTTCCGGTCAGCGGGTTGGTGCAGACCATCGGCGTGCCGCGGCGCGGTTTGCCGTCCACGCCGCTGCTCGCAGCATAGGCATCGAGCACCAGCGACGGTTCGGCCGGCTCGGCGAAGCTCTGCCACGACAGCAGGCATCCGGCCTGATCCGCTGTCTTGCATTCGGGCAAGCCCAAAGCGGGCAGATCGACGCTGCGTGACACCGGCCAGCCGACGACATAGGCCGCGACCACGCGCTTCGCGAGCGGCGTGCCCGCGACCTTTTCGCGCAGCAGCCGGAGCAGGTGCAGCGCGCCCTGGCTATGCCCGGCAAGGATGATCGGCCGGTCGCCGGCTTGCGCGACGAACGCATCGAACGCCGCCGCCACATCGCCATAAGCGAGGTTCAGCGCCTTGGCGGCATTGCCGTCGGTCGTCAGGAACGCGCCGAAGGTCGCCTGACGATAGCGCGGTGCCCAGATCGCGCCTGCTTCGTTGAAGGCACTCGCCTGCGCGCGCAGGAACAGGGCCGCGCGGTCGTTCGCCTCCTGATTGTCGAGCGGTGCGTTCCAGTGCGTGCGCTCAAAGAACGAGGTTGGGTGGATGAAGAACACCGCTGCTTGCGGCGCGGCACCGGCTTTGTAACCAGCGGGGGTCCAGAGCGCGGGATTGCCCGGCTTGTCGGGCCGCGCGAGCCACATTTTGGCGTCGCGGTACGCGTCGGCGGGTTGCGCGGGGAGCGGTTCGAACTGCGCGGTTGGCACCGTTGCGATTGCGAGCAATTCCTTGCCCCAGATCCGATAGGCGAACGCCCCGGCGATCGTCAGCACAATCAAGATCGCCACGAGATAGATAAATTTGCGCGCCACGGGACGGGTCATCTCCTCCGGCCGGTCGGCACAACAGGTGCAGCGGCGGTGCGATTTCCGTGCAGCAGGATCGCGGCGCTTGCAATCGGCTTCGCGGGCGGGTTCCTGTCGCATGGGCAGCAGGGGGACCGAACAATGGACGAATCGCATGACGTCGCGCCCGATCAGGCTGGCTGGCGATTGCGGCCACCGCTGCTCGCGCTCATCGGCGCGCTCGGCGCGCTGGCGGTGCAGCAACTGCTCGACCAAGGCCGCTCGGCGACGTTCACCTATATCGAACCCGCAGAGTGGCGAATCGCGACGGCCACCGCGATCGGCACCGGCGCGGGTGCGCTCGGTTTCGGAATGGAGCGGAATCGCTGGTGGTGGGCGGTGCTGTTTGCAGGCGCGGTCGGCGCGCTTGCCGGACTGATCTTCTATTGGAACGGCGGCGGTTGGCGGGTGTGGAGCGATTGGCACACCGCCAGCCTGTTCCTCGCCATCGCGATCGCCGTGCCGCTGTTCCAGACCGCGCGCGATCAGGGCGGGTGGCGTTTTCCCTGCGCCGAGGTCCATGGCCATGCCTGGACCAATGTCGTCTTGTGGTGCGCGTGCTGGCTGTTCGTGGGCGTGGAGTTTGCGCTCGCCTGGCTGCTCGCGGCGCTGTTCGACCTGATCGGGCTGCATTTCCTGCGCGATTTGCTCCAGCATAATTGGTTCATCGCGCTGTTGTTCGGTGGCGGGTTCGGCGTGGCGCTCGGGTTGCTGCGCGAGCGTGACACGGTGGTGCGCTTGCTCCAGCGCGTGGTGACGGCGGTGTTGGCGGTGCTCGCGCCGGTGCTGGGTGCAGGGTTGTTGATCTTCCTGGTTTCGCTGCCGTTCACCGGGCTGCACGCGCTGTGGGACGCGACCAAATCGACCACGCCGATCCTGCTCAGCTGCGTCATCGGCGCGCTGATTCTTGCCAATGCGGTGATCGGCAATGGCGAGGAGGAGGAGGCGACCAACCCCGTCCTGCGCCTCGGTGCGATGGCGCTGGCCGTCGCGATGTTCCCGCTCGCGGTGGTGGCGGCGAACGCGACGGGATTGCGGATCAGCCAATATGGCCTGACACCCGACCGGCTGTGGGCGGTGGTGTTCGTCGCCTTGGCGAGCGCTTACGGCGTTGCCTATTTGCTTGCGGTAGCCCGTGCGCGGGGCCGCTGGGCCGAGTTGGCGCGGGTGAGCAATTTGCGCCTGGCCTTCGTGGTGGTGGCGCTTGGCCTGTTTCTCGCCACGCCGATTCTCAGCTTCAACGCGCTGTCGACTGCGGATCAGCTCGCCCGACTCGAATCGGGCAAGACTGCGCCCGAGAAATTCGACTGGGCCGCGCTGGCGTTCGATTTCGGCGAGTCCGGCAAGGCCGCGCTGAAACGGCTGGCGGGTTCGAAGAACGCGACTGTGGCGGCGCGGGCGAAGGACGTGGCGAAGAAAAATAGCCGCTGGGATGTCGCGTCGATCAACCAGACGGAAAACGAAGCAGATTTCTTAGCAAAAAGGTTGCGCGTATTGCCCGCCGCAATCCCGGTACCGCTCGAATTGCGCAAGTTGCTCGCGAATTACGACGGTTGCGGCACTAATCGTAACGATCGCTGCACCATCCTTTATTCGGCAAGCTCGACCGAGGCCATCGCGATCCCGCAATCCTGCATCGATAAAAATGCGCAGGATCCGGCGGGCAAGAATAGTGGCAGCGGCTTCGTCGCGCGCGCTTGGGACGGGTGCGGACCCGTGCGATACAGGCTGATTGCCGGAAATTGGGGGAAAGTGGAGGGGCCGGTCGCTCCGCTCGCCCCCGCCGAGCGCGCTGCGCTCAAGGCTGGGGACGCAGCGGGCAAGGTCGAAATCCGCCCCGTACCCGCGCGCCGCGTGTTTATTGGCGGCGTTCCGATCGGCGATCCGTTCGAATAGGGCGCGGCCAAGGTTGCATCGGGCGCTCCCGCTCTGCTAGCCGCGTCTCATGCCAGTCACCATCGCCACCGTCACCAAGATTGCGAGCCTCGCTCGCATCGCCATCACCGAGGAAGAGGCCGCGCGGATTGCGCCGGAGCTCGACAATATCATGGGCTGGATCGAGCAATTGGGCGAGGTCGATACGACCGACGTCGCGCCGATGATGGCGGTGATCCCCAACCATCTCCGGCTGCGCGACGATGTCGTCAACGCCGATCCGCTGACCGGGGGCGGCATCCGCGATGCGATCCTGGCGAACGCGCCGCAGGGCGAGCACGGCTTCTTCACCGTACCGAAGGTGATCGAGTGATGCCCGCCACGCCCCCCGTTCGTCCTGAGCTTGTCGAAGGACTGTTCTTCCTACGCGCGATTTCTAGAAAAGGCAGGGCTTCGACACGCTCAGCCCGAACGGACGTTTGATATGACCGACCTGACCGATCTCGGCGTAGCTGCCATCCGTGACGGCGTTCGCGCGGGCACCTTCTCGGCGCGCGAAGTGGCTGAGGGCTTCATCGCCAACGTGTCCAGCGCCAAGGCGCTCAACGCGTTTCTGGTCGAGACGCCCGAGCACGCGCTTGCCGCCGCCGATGCCGCCGATGCCGCGCGCGCGGCGGGCGAGACGCTCAAACCGCTGGCCGGCGTGCCGATCGGCATGAAGGATTTGTTCTGCACCAAGGGCGTGCCCGCGACCGCCGCGAGTCTGATCCTCGAGGGCTTCACGCCGCCGTACGAATCGACCGTCTCCGCCAATTTGTGGGCGGCGGGGGCGGGGATGCTCGGCAAGCTCAACATGGACCAGTTCGCGATGGGATCGTCGAACGAGACGAGCGCGTTCGGCAATGTCATTTCGCCGTGGCGGCGGAGCGACGGCGGCAATGCGCCGCTCGCGCCCGGTGGGTCTTCGGGCGGCTCGTCCGCTGCGATCGCCGCGCGACTGTGCCCGGCGGCGACCGGCACCGATACCGGCGGATCGATCCGCCAGCCGGCCGCCTTCACCGGGATCAGCGGGATCAAGCCGACCTATGGCCGCTGCTCACGCTGGGGCACGATCGCCTTTGCCTCGTCGCTCGATCAGGCCGGCGCCATGGCGCGCAACGTGCGCGACTGCGCGATCATGCTCGAGGCGATGGCCGGCTTCGACGCCAAGGACGGGACCTCGCTCGATCTGGCCGTGCCGCAGTGGGAAGCTGGATTGTCGGGCGATCTGAAGGGCAAGCGCGTCGGGATTCCCAGGGAATATCGCGTCGACGCCATGCCGCCCGAGATCGAAGCCTTGTGGCAGCAGGGGATTGACTGGCTGAAGGATGCCGGGGCCGAAATCGTCGACGTCTCACTGCCGCACACCAAATACGCGCTGCCGGCCTATTACATCATCGCGCCGGCCGAAGCCTCGTCCAACCTCGCGCGCTATGATGGCGTGCGCTATGGCCTGCGCGATCTGCCCGAGGGGGCGGGGTTGCAGGACATGTACGCGGCGACCCGCGCCGCCGGTTTCGGCGACGAGGTCAAGCGCCGCATCATGATCGGGACATATGTCCTGTCGGCAGGGTTTTACGACGCATACTTCACACAGGCTTCGAAGGTGCGCACGTTGATCGCGCGCGATTTCGAACAGGCGTGGGCGAAATGCGATCTGCTGCTGACGCCGACCGCACCGTCTGCGGCGTTCGCGCTGGGCGAGAAGTCGGCCGATCCGATTGCGATGTATTTGAACGATGTGTTTACCGTGCCGTCGTCGCTGGCGGGTCTTCCCGCGATGTCGGTGCCGGGCGGGCTCGACGGGCAGGGACTGCCGCTCGGTTTGCAGATCATCGGCAAGCCGCTTGATGAGCAGGCGGTGCTGAATGCCGGGCTGGCGCTGGAGGAGCGCGCGGGGTTCACCGCGCGCGCCGAGGCTTGGTGGTGATGCGCACGCTGGACGGTGTCGGGCGGAGCCTGTAAGAACGACACATGGGAAAGCAGAGCCGCATGACGGTTGAAGGATTGGTGACGATCCCGAGCGATGTTCGCGACACGCTAGATCTGCGTCCGGGCGATCTGGTGGCATTTGAGCAGATCGACGGCAGTATTCGTATGTTGAAGGGGATCGAAGCGGAGCGTCCCAGTTTCGACGACCGGTTGGCCCGTGCCCGCGCGCTGGCAAACCCCCTGCCACTTGGCATGACGACGGATGAGTATATGTCGTGGATCCGCGAGCCTGTGCCGCCCTACGACGCATGATTTTCGTCGATAGCAACGTCGTCATCGACCTGATCGAGGATGGGGAATGGACGCCATGGTCAAAGCGGATGCTGTCGGACAGCCGCGTTGCGTTGGTTGCAAATCTCATCGTCTTTGCTGAGGTCGCGCGGACGTTTCCCTCCGCAGATGCCGTCGGGATATTCTTGCACGAACTCGGTATCGGTCTTGATCCGATTACGCCGACAATCGCGTATCAGGCGGGGCATGCGAACGTGGCATACCGCCTGGCGGGCGGCCGCCATAAAGCAATCCTGGCTGATTTTATGATCGGCGCCCACGCAGCAGCACTGGGCGCGACGCTTGTAACACGCGATAGGCGGCGCTTTGCCACCTACCTCCCCGATCTTCCCCTCATCACGCCCGAGACACATCCATGACAACCTCCCCCTACACCATCCGCGGCGAAACCGGCGATTGGGAGGTCGTGGTCGGCCTCGAAGTCCATGCGCAGGTCACCTCCAACGCCAAGTTGTTCTCAGGCGCGGCAACCGCCTTCGGGGCCGAGCCGAACACGCAGGTCAGCCTGATCGACGCCGCGATGCCGGGGATGCTGCCCGTGCCCAACCGCGAGTGTATCCGTCAGGCGGTGCGCACTGGCATGGCGATCGATGCGCAGATCAACCGCTGGTCGCGCTTTGACCGCAAGAATTACTTCTATGCCGATCTGCCGCAGGGTTATCAGATCAGCCAGCTGTTCCACCCAATCGTCGGCGAAGGCCATGTCGACATCAGCCTCGACGACAAGAATCCCGATGCGCACGGTAAGCGCATCGGTGTCGAGCGGATCCATGTCGAGCAGGATGCGGGCAAATTGATGCACGATCAGCATCCGACGCGCTCTTATGTCGATCTCAACCGCTGTGGCGTCGCGCTGATGGAAATCGTCAGCAAGCCCGATCTGACCTCGCCCGCCGAGACCGGGGCGTATCTGCGCAAGTTGCGGTCGATCCTGCGCTATGTCGGGTCGTGCGACGGCAATATGGAAGAAGGATCGATGCGCGCCGACGTCAATGTCAGCGTGCGCAAGGCAGGCGACCCGCTCGGCACGCGGACCGAGACCAAGAACGTCAATTCGGTACGTTTCGTTATGGCCGTGGTCGAGCAGGAGGCCAAGCGCCAGGTCGAGGTGATCGAAAGCGGCGGCCGGATTGTCCAGGAAACGCGGCTGTACGACCCCGACCGCAACGAAACGCGGTCGATGCGCTCGAAGGAAGATGCGCATGATTACCGCTACTTCCCCGATCCCGATCTGTTGCCGCTCGAGCTCGACGAGGCGTTCCTCGCCGAATGCCGCGCGAGCTTGCCCGAACTGCCCGACGCCAAGCGCGCGCGCTACGAAGCGCTCGGCATCACGTCTTATGCCGCCGCGGTGATGACCGCCGAGGTCGAGGCGGCGCGGTGGTTCGACGCACTGCTCGACACCGGCGCTGCGCCGGTTGCCGCCGCCAATTGGACGACCTCCGAACTGTTCGGCGCGCTCAACCGCACCGGGTGGGACATCGAAAATTCGCCGGTCAGCCCGGATCAGGCGGCCGAATTGCTCGGTCTGATTGCCGACGGGACGCTGTCGAACACGCTGGCCAAACAGGTGTTCGAAATCATGCTCGAAACCGGGCAGGGCGCAGGCGCGGTGGTTGCGGAAAAGGGCCTCAAGCAGACCAGCGACACTGGCGAAATCGAACGCGTCATCGCCGAGGTGATGGCGGCGAACGCCGACAAGGTCGCCGATTATCGCGGCGGCAAGGACAAGCTCTTCGGCTTCTTCGTCGGACAGACGATGAAGGCGATGGGCGGCAAGGCGAATCCGGGGGTGGTTAATGAGGTGCTGAAGAAGGTGTTGGGGTAAGCCGGCAGTCGGGAGCCAGGAGAAAATCTCCGGCTCCCGCGCTATCGATCAGCTTGTCTTCGTTGTCATCGCCTTGCGGGCGTTGGACGCATATTCCTCGAAATTCTTGTTAAAAACGGAAACCAATTCGTTGAGGGCGGCGGTCGCGTCTTCGCCCTCCTTCGCCGGGAACAGCTTTAACCCATTTCCGCCCCAGGCCTTATATTCATAGTCGATTTTCTGGTCGTTTCCGAAGTCGCGCAACATGAACAGCGTGCGAAGCGAGCGGCCGTAAATCGCCGCCTTTTGATAAAAAACATCGGCAACGATCAATTCGGAATAGCATGCGGCGGTCGAATCCGACCGGCGCGTCTTGACCTTGTTCATGGTCTTGCGTTCGAGCGGCTGTTCATGCCGCACGATGATCGTTCCTTGCGGGCGATTGAGCAGCTCAACCAGCTTGAGCGACTGGAGCGCGTCAAGCTGCGACGGGCTATCGAGCGCGCTCGCCATCTGTGCCTTGTTGCTTGCATCCTTGCCGCTGTGAAGCGCCGCATCGATTAGCCCGCCCCCCAGCAGTCCGGTCGTAACCGAATTCATGCGCTCCGCAGGCCAGATATGCAGCTCGCACGGCGCGGATTGCGCCATGGCCTGGCCGGATACGGAAACCGCAAAACAGGCGGCTGTTGCAGCGAAAAGCGACCGGATCGAGAACATCAAAATTACTCCTTGCCTGTGGTCGGTGATTGAGGACGGGTCGTTTGCTTTACGGCGAGCGCCGCAAAGGTCTGGAGATTGTGCGCGAACGCTTTGAGCAATTCGTTTTTGGCCGCCTCGGTCATCACCGGCGGATCGAGCGAGAAGAGCTCGAGTTTCGTTTCCACCAGCGTCGCAAAGCTTCGCATCGCTCGTTCCGAAGCGCCGAAATTCCGATATCGCAGAAACGATTTGAGCTTGCGACCGCGGGTATATTCGCGGGAGTAAATCAGGTCGTCGACCACCAAGTCGGCATAGCATGTCGC
>NZ_JBBATX010000040.1:0-8877 GCF_040398505.1 Sphingomonas sp.
CTTCGCAGATATCAAACCAGCGCCCGCAACCGCTCCAGATCTTCCGGCCGGTCGATGTCGAGCAACTCCGCCTCCGGCGCGATTACCCGACGCCCGGCCCGGATCAGGTCGCGCGCGCCCGAGTCGCCTTCGAGCAGCAGCAGCGTGCTGAACTGCCCGGCGCCGAACAGCGCGGGCGGGGTGGGATGCAGGCCGTTGCTCGACGCGACGACGCTGTCGGGCCCATCGGCGGCGTCGAGCAAGCGCAGAACGTGCGCGGCGGTTACGCGCGGCATGTCGGCGAGCACGATCACCACCGCTTCGCAGCCCAGCGCGCGCGCCGCTGCAACGCCGAGCACAACTGAACCGGACATGCCGTCCTCCGGCGCACCATTTTGCACCACAATGTACCCGCGACTGGCGAAATCGAGATCGGTGTTCGAACAGACCGCAACGCGCGCCTTGAACGGCATGTCTTCGAGCGCGGTGACGACATGGAAGGCGAGTGGCTGGCCCAGGAACATCTCCTGCAGCTTGTCGGCGTCCCCAAAGCGCTCGGACCGACCTGCGGCGAAGAGCACCAGCGCGCATGCCTCGACTGCGATCATCGGCTCAATCCTTGCGGTTGAACGCAGCAACCATCGCCGCGGCGATCGACAGCGCGATTTCGGCCGGCCCGATCGCGCCGATATCGAGCCCGACCGGCGCGTCGATCCGGTCGAGATCGGCTGGCGAGACTCCTGCCGCCGCCAACCGCTCGCGCCGCGCGGCGTGGCTGCGGCGCGAACCGAGCGCGCCGACATAGGCGGTCGGGCGCGCCAGCGCAGCGATCAACCCCGGATCGTCGATCTTGGTATCGTGGCTCAATGTCACCACCGCGCTGGCAAGGCCGGGATCGAGCGCCTCAATCGCCTCGTCGGGCCAGCGATCATCGAGCGTTACGCCGGGAAAGCGCTCCGCGGTGAGGAAGCGCGCGCGCGGATCGATCACTGTCGTGGCGATGCCGAGTTCGCGCGCGAGCCCGGCGAGCGCCTGCGCGATCTGCACCGCGCCGACGATCAGCAAGCGGCGCGGCGGATCGTAGCGATTGACGAACGCCGCCCCTTCGAGCGGACGCAGCGAGCTTTGGCCGCTGGCGAGATCGGTCGAAACGCTGAGCGCTTTGCCGCTGGCTTGCGCCTCGGCGATGCGGTCGAACAGCTCGGGGTCGAAGCCCTCCGCCGACACCGGCTGTACCAGCACCGCAATCTCGCCGCCGCACGGCAGACCGACTTCCCACGCCGCCGCATCCGCCACGCCGTAATTCTTGAGCTGGAACGGCGCGCCCGCGATCACCTCGGCCGCCGTGGCGAGGATATCGCTTTCGACGCACCCGCCCGACACCGATCCCTCGAACCGCCCATCGGCATGGACCAGCATATGGCTGCCACGCGGGCGCGGTGCCGAGCCCCAGGTCGAAACCACGGTAGCAAGCGCCAGCGGTTCGCCCTTCCAGGTGCGCGCGGCGGTCAGGACGGAATCGTTATCGGGCATGGTCTTTCTTCCTCCCCTCCCTGGAAGGGAGGGGTTGGGGGTGGGTTGGTATGGGGCGGGGAAGGCGTTCGATAACGGGCCGACCCACCCCCGGCCCCTCCCTTCCAGGGAGGGGAGAACATCGTCACATCTCCGGCAACCCCGCCAACACCTTGTCGAGCGTCAGCGGAAAGTCGCGCACGCGCACGCCGCAGGCATTGTAGATCGCATTGGTCACCGCCGCCCCCGCGCCCGAGATCGAGAGCTCGCCCAGCCCCTTCACCCCGATCGGATTGGCGTGCCGGTCGATCTTCTCGACGAACAGCACGTCGAGCGGCGGCACGTCGGCATGGGCGGGGATATGGTATTCGCCGAGATCGTGATTGACGAACTGGCCGTAACGCTGATCGAGCACGGCATCCTCCATCAGCGCATAGCCGATCCCCCAGATCATCCCGCCGATCGCCTGGCTGCGCGCGAGCTTGGCGTTGAGGATGCGCCCCGCCTCGAACACGCCGAGCATCCGCCGCACGCGGGTTTCGCCGGTCACCGCATTGACCGCGACCTCGGCGAATTGCGCGCCGTGCGCGGCCTGACTGAAGGTCTTGGCGTTCGACCCTTGCGAAATCTTGCCCTTGCCGACCAAAGCCTCCGCACCGACCAGATCGCCCAACGGCACGCGGCGGTTGCCCGCCACCGCATGGCCGTCCTTGAGCGTCATGTCCTCGGGCGTCGTTTGCATCCGCTCGGCCAGCACCGCGACGACATCTTCGCACGCCAGCGCAACCGAAGACCCGGCGCTCGCCGCGCCGAACGATCCGCCCGATCCAGCGCCCGGCGGCAAATCGGTATCGCCGAGCACGACGTCGATACTTTCCATCGGCAGGCCGAGCGCCTCCCCCGCGATTTGCGCGAGGATCGTGTAGGTGCCGGTGCCGATATCGGTCATGTCGGTTTCGATCAGCGCACGGCCATCGGGCTTGAGCGTCACGCGCGCCTCCGAATCGACCAGCAAATTGATCCGCACCGCCGCCGCCACGCCCATGCCGATCAACCATTCGCCCTCACGCCGCTGCCCCGGCCTTGGCGAACGCTTGGACCAGCCGAACGCCGCGGCACCCTGATCGAGGCACTCGACCAGCGCGCGCGTCGAAAAGGGTGCGCCGGTCAGCGGATCGACCGCAGGCTCGTTCAACTTGCGGAAATCGATCGGATCGCGACCCAGCGCCTCGGCGATTTCGTCGATCGCGGTTTCGAGCGCGAGCGTGCCGACCGCTTCGCCCGGCGCGCGGACAGCACCCGCCATCACCATGTCGAGCGTCACCACCTTGTGCGTGAACTGGCGCACCGGCGCTTCGTACAAAGCGAGCGACCCCAACGCGACCGGCTCCATGAAGCCGCCATCGGGGCATTGGCTCACCACGCTGTCATGCGCGAGACCCAGCAATTTGCCGTCCTTGTCGGCGGCGAGCCGGATACGCTGGGTGGTATCGGTGCGGCGGTAGATGTTGTGGAACAATTGCGCGCGCGCCATCGCGATCTTGACCGGGCGGCCGATCTTTTGCGCAGCAATCGCGGCAAGCACCGCTTCAGGGCCGAGCATCTTCGAGCCGAAGCCGCCGCCAATGTACGGCGAGAGGATCCGCACCTTGTCGGCCGCAATGCCGATCGCCTTGGCGAGGACGGGCTTGGCGACGGCGAGGATCTGCAAACTCGAATACAGCGTCAGGTGATCGCCGTCCCATACCGCAACCGAAGCATGTGGCTCCATCGCGGCATGGACCTGGTTGGGGGTGGTGTAGACCTGATCGATCGTGACGCCGCCCGTGGCCTGCGCCGCCGCCATCGCCGCGTCGATATCGCCTTTGGCAATGTCCTGCAGCCGCGAGTCCTTCGGTGGCGGATTGGCTTTGGCAACGTTTGCCATCGTGTCGAAAGCGCCGTGTTCGATATCGACCTGCACGACGACTGCCTTCGCCGCCGCACGCGCCGCCTCGAAACTCTCGGCAATCGCGACGCCGACGACCTGGTCCCAATGATCGATCGCGTCATTCCCGGCATGCGCCGGGCCGAAGGCAGCAGCCTGACGCGGGATGCGCGGATCGTCGAGAATGACGTCGATCACGCCGGGTAGCGCGCGTGCCGCGGCGGCGTCGAAGCCCGTCACCTTGCCCTTGGCGGCGGGCGCGGTGATCAGATAGCCATAGGCGACATCGCCTTCGACGCGGTGTTCGTAACCGTAGCGCGCCGCGCCGCTGACCTTGAGCGCGCCCTCGCTGCGGTCGAGACCGACACCGAGCACACCCTGAACCCCGCGGTCCATTGCGATGCCGGGGTGATCGGCGTCCATCTTGTAATCGGTCATGCCGTTGCTCCGGTCAGGTCGCGCAGGCACGCGGTCAGCAGGCGCCGCGTGAGCGGGATCTTGAAATCGTTCGTGCCAAAGCCCTTCGCTTCCGCCAGCAAGGCGTCGGCCGCCGCGGCGAACACGGCATCGGACGGGGCTTGCCCGATCAGCGCCGCCTCGACCGCTGGATCGCGCCACGGCATCGGCCCGAGCCCACCGAAGGCGAGCGCCGCCGAGGCGATCTTGCCGTCTTCGACCGACACGATCCCGGCGACCGAGACAAGCGCGAAGGCGTAAGACGCGCGGTCGCGCACCTTGCGATAGAGCTGCTGCCCGGCGGGGGGCGGTGGCAAGTCGATATGCGTGATCAGCTCGCCTGCTTCGAGCACGGTTTCGATCTGCGGCGTGTCGCCTGGCAGACGGTAGAAATCGTGGATCGAAATCCGCCGCCGGTCACCATCGGGCTTCAATGTCACGATCACCGCATCGAGCGCGCGCATTGCCACCGCCATATCGCTCGGGTGCGTCGCGATGCACTGCGCGCTCGTCCCCAGCACCGCGAGAATGCGATTATACCCGCCGATCGCCGAACAGCCCGACCCCGGCACGCGCTTGTTGCACGCCATCGCGGTGTCGTAGAAATAGTAACAGCGGGTCCGCTGCAGCAAATTGCCGCCAGTCGAGGCCTTGTTGCGCAACTGCCCCGAAGCGCCCGCCAGCAACGCACGCGCCAGCACCGGATAGCCGTCGATGACATAAGCATTGGCGGCAAGATCGCTGTTCGGTACCAGCGCGCCAATCGTCAGCCCGCCATCCTCGCGCCGTTCGACCTGCGCCAGATCGAGCCGTGAGATGTCGACGAGTTTCTCCGGCGTCTCGATCTGCAATTTCATCAGATCGAGCAAATTGGTGCCGCCCGCGATGAAGCGACCGCCCGACGCGACCGCCGCTTCGGGGCTATCCGCCCGCGCATACTCAAAGGTTTTCATGCGCTTGCCACTTCCGAAATCGCGTCGACGATGTTGGGATAGGCCGAGCAGCGGCACAGGTTTCCGCTCATCCGCTCCGAAATCTCGAGGCCATCGAGCGTGACCGAATCGAGATCGGCGCTGACATGGCTCGCCCAACCCTTCTTCACTTCGTCGAGCATCCCGACCGCCGAGCAAATCTGCCCCGGCGTGCAATAGCCGCATTGATAGCCGTCATGGCGGACGAACGCCGCCTGCAGCGGATGGAGCGCGTCGGCGCTGCCAATCCCTTCAATCGTCAAAATGTCATCGTCCTGATGCATGACCGCGAGCGTGAGACATGCATTGATCCGACGGCCGTTGACCAAAATCGTGCATGCGCCGCACTGGCCGTGGTCGCAGCCCTTTTTGGTGCCCGTCAGCCCGACATGTTCGCGCAGCAGATCGAGCAGCGACGCGCGAATGTCGGGGTCTGCCTCGTGAACACTGCCATTGATCGTGAAATGCATGAAAGTCGCCGCTCCTGTGAGTTTGGGGTAACGCGGTCGCGTGAAATCGGTTTCCTGGGATAGGTAGCAGTATGAGACTTTTTACGCAGTCCTTGCGCAAGCAAAATGTCGTTGCCCTGTGCGGGGCCCTGTGCGGGGCCCTGTGCGGGGCGCTGTTCGCCGCGCTGGCGTCGGATGTCGCATCGGCGCAGACTATGCCCGTGTCAAAGGCGCTTTCTTCCCCCATCGTCATCGCGCATCGCGGCGCGAGCGGGCTGCGCCCCGAACATACGATCGCGTCCTACACGCTGGCGATCGAGCAGGGCGCGGATTTTATCGAGCCCGATCTGGTGTTGACCAAGGACGATGCCTTTGTCGCGCGACACGAGAATGACATTACCGGCACCACCGACGTCGCCCAACATCCCGAATTCGCCGCGCGCCGGACCGAGAAGGTGATCGATGGCGAGAAACATGTCGGCTGGTTCACCGAGGATTTCACGCTCGCCGAACTGAAGACGCTGCGCGCGGTCGAGCGGCTGCCCAAATTGCGGCGCGACAATGCCACATATGACGGGCAATTCGAGATCCCGACGCTCGCCGAAGTGATCGCGCTCGCCAAAAAGCACAGCAAAGCGGGGCGGGTGGTCGGCATCTATCCCGAGACCAAGCATCCGAGCTATTTCGCCGGCATCGGCCATCCGATGGAAGCCCGCCTGGTTGCGCAATTGAAGGCCGCAGGGTGGAGCAAGCCCGGCGACCCGGTGTTCATCCAATCGTTCGAGGTGAACAATCTCAAGCGGCTCCACACCATGACGGGCTTGCGGCTGATCCAGCTGATGGACGCAAGCGGTGCCCCCGCCGACGGTGCCGCCCCCAGCTATGCCGCGATGGCGACGCCCGCTGGCCTGACCGCGATCGCACGCTATGCGTACGCCATCGGCCCCAACAAGGACTTGATCCGCAAGGGCGACGATACGCCCTCCACGCTCGTGGCAGACGCGCATGCGGTCGGCCTGCGGCTCCATCCCTGGACCTTCCGCGCCGAGAACATGTTTCTGCCGCCAAGCCTGCGCAGCGGCACCGATCCCGCCGCCCACGGTCGGGTCGCGGAGGAAATGACACGTTTTCTTAACCTTGGCGTCGACGGTTTCTTCACCGATTTCGCGTATCTCGGCGTGGAAGCGCGCGCCGCGTGGCGCGCCAAAGCAAAGGCAACCAAATGATCCGCAAAGCCCTGCTCGCCACCACCCTGCTGCTGCCCGTGCTGAGCGGCGGCTGCGTCGCCAAGGCCGCGTTCGATGTCGTGACGCTCCCGGTCAAAGCCGCGGGCAAGGCGGTCGATTGGACCACGACCAGCCAGTCCGAGGCGGACCGCAATTACGGCAAGAAAATGCGCAAGGCCGAAGAACGCGAAGGCGCCGAGCGCAAGCAATGGGAAAAGGACTGCCGCCAGCACAAGCGCGACGATTGCGCGCGATATGACGGGTATCGGGCGCGGGATTGAGATCCTCCCCTCCCTGAAAGGGAGGAGATTGAGGGGTGGGTTGGCCCGTTGTCGAACGCCGCCGCCAGCGCCACACCGACCCACCCCCGACCCCTCCCTTCCAGGGAGGGGAGAGAATAGACCTACACGCCGTCCCCCAACACCCGCGCCACCGCCAGCAACACCTGCGGCCGCACCTGCACTCCGATATGGCTGCTGCGCACCTCGACCGCGCGGCCATCGGCATCGTGGCAGATCATCCCGTTGACCAGCCCGTCGCTGCGGCTCCAGATCGCGGTCGTCGGCACAGGCGGCGGGCGGGCGATCAGCGCGGAGCGCGCGACCACGGGCGGAGCGTCGATCCGCTCGCCGGTCAGCGCCTCGAACGCGCGCCAGACGTTGGTCGCACGCGGGCTCCCGGCGAAGGGCGAACTGATCGTGATGACTTCGCGCACCAAATCGGGCGCCTGGTGCGCCGCGAACCGCGCCATGATCCCGCCGAGACTGACGCCGACCAGCGTCACGCGCTCGTTTGTTGCGTTGTGCAGCGCGCGGATGCGGTCGAGCAGCAAATCCCCCTCCGCCCCGATCGCGCGCGCGCCAAGGTTGCGTCCCAGCCCCCACCCCTCGGCGCGGTAACCGAGCGAGGTCAGATAGCGCCGTAAAAACACGTTCGATCGGTCGCCGTTGAACAAACCGGGCAAGAGCATCACCGGCCGGCCGTCACCCCGCGGCCCGCGTGCCAGCATCCCCTTCGCAAAGGCGAGCGACGCCAGACCGTACGCGCCGCGCGGCACTTCCAGCGCCCATAATCGTTTCGACGGTGGTTTCATTCGTAACCTGGTTCCTGCTGCAGCGCAGCTATGGTACGCTAAGCGCATGGCCGACGATACGCATGTTCTGGACCGCCCACCCGAGGGGGCCGCCGCCGATTGGACGATCCCGCAGGATTGGGCGCATTTCACGCCCGAGGAGCACCGCGTTTGGGACACGCTGTTCGCGCGGCAAGCCGCATTGCTACCGGGTCGCGCGTCGAATGCCTATCTGCGCGGGCTCGACGTGCTCCAGCTCAGCAAGCCCGGCATTCCTGATTTCGAGGAATTGTCAGAGCGGCTGATGGCGTTGACTGGCTGGCAAGTCGTCGCGGTGCCGGGGCTGGTGCCCGACGACGTGTTCTTCGATCATATGGCCAACCGCCGTTTCGTCGCGGGCAATTTCATCCGCCGCGCGGATCAGCTCGATTATCTGCAAGAGCCCGACGTGTTCCATGACGTGTTCGGCCATGTGCCGATGCTCGCAGACCCGGTCTTCGCCGATTATCTCGCAGCGTACGGGCGTGGCGGGCAACGCGCGCTGGGGCTGGATGCGCTCAAATATCTCGGACGGCTCTATTGGTACACGGTCGAATTCGGGCTGATCGCCGACCCCGAGGGCTTGCGCATCTACGGTTCGGGGATCGTATCGAGCTTCGCCGAAAGCCGCTTCGCGCTCGACGACGCAAGCCCCAACCGCATCGCGTTCGACCTCAAACGGGTGATGCGGACCGAGTACCGAATCGACGATTTCCAGCAGAATTATTTCGTGATCCCGAGCTTCGATGAATTGCTGCGGCTGACGGTCGAAACCGATTTCGCGCCGTTGTACGAGGCGCTGGCGGGGTTGCCCGATGTGCCGGTCGCGACGGTGCTGCCGGAAGATTCCGTGCTGACGCTGGGGACGCAAGCCTATGCGTTGGCGCAGAAGTGAGCCGGGCCGAGCGCGAGCGTTGGGCCTTGGGCGAGGCGCAATGGCCGCACTTGCAGGCCTTCCTGTCGCAACGCGTCCCCGACGATACGTTCGGTAGCGTCCGGGCGCTGCGTGTCGCCGTCGATGGCGTGCTGGGCGAGCTCGATTTTCAGCAGCGCGCCGCCATTGCCACCGATTGTCGCGATTTCCTGCAAACCTTTAAGGCGCGCTACGATGATCGCGAGTTTCTGCGCGATGGCTTCGGCGTGCAGGGGGAGCTTCCGATCGACGACCGGGGGCGCGGCCAGGCCGGCCTGGCGCGCACGAAAGTGATCTACGATTCGTTTGTGGCGTCGCTGCGCGCCGAAGTCG
>NZ_JBBATX010000040.1:8977-22251 GCF_040398505.1 Sphingomonas sp.
GCGCGCACGAAAGTGATCTACGATTCGTTTGTGGCGTCGCTGCGCGCCGAAGTCGACGGGTGGCAGCCGGTCGCCAGATAAGCCGGCTAGAGCATCGTGCTTTGAAGCTGACGCAGCCCCAGCCCCGTTCGGGCTGACCCTGTCGAAGCCCCGCTTGCCACAAACGACGACGGACGTGAGGCACGTGGCCCTTCGACAAGCTCAGGGCGAACGGCATAGTGTGCACCATATTAAGCGCGCGATGCTCTAAAGATCCAGCGCCCAGCCGTCGCGGCCCTTCGGGTCGATCGGCGCGGTCGGGACATAGCGCACCGCCCCCGCCGTCAGCCGCAGGATCGACCAGTCGCCGCGCCGGTCAACCGCGTCCAGCGCACAGCCGCAGCCTGAGAACGCCGCAACGACATCGGCGCGCTGCGTCTCCAATAATCCCGCGAGAATGATCGTCGCCCCCGGTGCGGCGATCGCGGCAATTTCCGGGGCCATCGAGACCAAAGGCCCGGCGAGGATGTTGGCGATCAGCAGATCATAGGGCGCGCGGTCGGTGATGCGATCGTCAAGCGCGCCGTCGGCGACGATCAGCTCGACGCCCGAGATCGCATTCAGCGTGGCATTTTCCGCCGTCACCACGATCGCGCGCGGATCGATATCGGTCGCGATCACCGCTGCTTCAGGCCACAAATGCTGCGCGGCGAACGCGAGCAGACCGGTGCCCGTGCCGATGTCGATCACGCGCGCGAACGGCCCCGGCAGCGCGTCGAGCATCGCGAGACAGCCCGAGGTCGTCGCATGATGCCCCGTCCCGAACGCTTGCCCCGCCTCGATCAGGAACGCGCGGCCGCCTGCGGGCGGCGTCGCCGGATGCGCCGAAGTATGGACGACGAAGCGCCCTTCGGCGATTGGCTCAAGCCCTTGCTGGCTGAGCGTGACCCAATCCTCCTCGGGCAGCTTTTCGATGGCGGGCGCAATCCCGGCCGCACTCGGTACCAGGCCAAGCAGCGCGGCGATCGTCGCGGCAGCGGGTTCGGCCTCGAGATAGGCATCGAGCCGCCAATGCTCGCGATCGTCCTCGTGCAGTTCGGTCGTCATCAGCACCATGCCCTCGGCAATGTCGTCCGACGCATCGATCGCCTCGGCCTCGGCGCGCGTGCAGGGCAAGCTCAATTTCCAGCTGGTCATGCCGCGCGTCCTGCCACTCGCCGCAACGCCTGTCATCCCCGCGAACGCGGGGACCCATCTCGTGTCGCCGGAGCTGGGTCCCCGCGTTCGCGGGGATGACACTGGAAATCCGCTATTCGTGTCTTAGCGCGTCGATCGGGTTGAGCGAGGCCGCGCGCCGCGCCGGGAAATAGCCGAAAACGACGCCGATCAGCGCGGAAATCGCGAAGGCGATCAGATTGATCTGCAGATCGAACAGATACGTCACCTTGAGCACCGGCACGAGCGCAAGGATCACGCCTTGCGCGAGCAGCAGCCCGATCACCCCGCCGAGCATCGACAAGGCGATCGCCTCGACCAGGAATTGCAACAGCACTTCGTTCGCGACCGCGCCGATCGCGAGGCGGATGCCGATCTCGCGCGTGCGCTCGGTCACCGAGACGAGCATGATGTTCATGATGCCGATCCCGCCGACGATCAGGCTGATCCCCGCCACCGCGGTCACGATGCTGGTCAGCGCGGTGGTCGCGCCGGTCAGCGTATCGTTGATCTGTTTGGTGTCGAAGACGAAGAAATCGTCCTCCTTGCCGGTCGTGATGTTGCGGCGTTCGCGCAGCAGATCCTCGATCGAGGCTTGCACCGTGCTGCTCGCAAACGCCTTGTCGACGCCAACCAGAATCAGGCGGATGTCGCGATTGCCGGTGAAACGGCGCTGCACCGCCTTGATCGGCATGATCACAACATCGTCCTGATCGCCGCCAAAGCCCGATTGGCCGCGCGTGCTGAGCACGCCGATCACGTCGCAGCTGATCGCGCCGATCCGCATCCGCGTGCCGACCGCCTGACCGCCCCGATAGAGATTTTTCGACACCGTGTTGCCGATGATGCACGCCGATTTGCCGGCGGCTTCCTCGATCGGGGTGAAGGCACGCCCGGCGGTCAGCGGCCAGGGCTGGACGTCGAAATAACCATTGGTGGTGCCGTTGATCGTCGTCGACCAATTGGCACCCTCATAAATCACAGTGGCGGTGGCCTGCGCCTGGGCCGCGACCGCGGTGACACCGGCGATTTGATTGGCGATAGCGGTCACGTCCTCGGGCTTGAAGTCGGGCGGACGCGGGCCGCCGCCACCGCGGCCAAAGCCCTGGCCGGGGCGGACTTGCAGGATGTTGGTCCCGAGCGAAGCGATCGACTGCTGCACCGCGGCGGTGGTCGCCTTACCCAGCGTCACCATCGACACCACTGCGGCCACGCCGATGATGATGCCGAGCGCGGTCAGGATCGAGCGGAGCTTGTGCCGTGCGATCGAGCGGATCGCGAGGAGGAAGGTGGTACCGAGCATTAGCGTCCTTCTCCCTCGCCCCGGACGGGGAGAGGGCTAGCGTAGCTTGGCAGCTTGCTGCCTAGCGCAGCTGGGGAGAGGGGCGAGGCCACGCGAGCAGCGGTCGCAAAGGGCGACCGCTTACTCCTCTCCCAGCTCCGACTAGGGCCGCGCTGAAGGAGCGCGACCCAAGTCTGCGCAACCCTCTCCCCTTTTAGGGGAGAGGGAGATGCAAGACGCACGGCTCTCACGCCACCACCCCGCCAGCCGCATGCTTCGCCTCGACCCGCTCGACCAGCCCGTCTTTGAAATGCACGATCGTCCGCGCGAACGCCGCCATGTCGGATTCGTGCGTGACCATGATGACGGTGATGCCGCTGTCGCGGTTGAGCCCCGAGAGCAATTCCATGATTTCGACCGAGCGTTCCGAATCGAGGTTGCCGGTCGGCTCATCGGCCAGCAGCACCGCCGGCGACGTCACGATCGCGCGCGCAATGGCGACGCGCTGTTGCTGACCGCCCGACAGCTCGGCGGGCGTATGATCCCACCAATCCGCCAGCCCGACCTTGTCGAGCGCGGCCATCGCGGTATCGTGCTGCGTCTTTTTGGCGTCGCCGCGGTACAGCAACGGCAGCTCGACATTTTCGAGCGCCGAGGTGCGCGCGAGCAGGTTGAAGCCCTGAAACACGAAGCCAAGATATTTGCGCCGCAGCAGCGCGCGCTGGTCGCGGTCGAGCGTCTCGACATGCACGCCCTTGAACTGAAAGGTCCCGGCACTCGGCACGTCGAGGCAACCGAGGATGTTCATCGTGGTCGATTTGCCCGATCCGCTCGCGCCCATCACCGCGACGAAATCGCCCTGCGTGATGTCGAGGTCGATGCCCTTCAGCGCTTGGAACGCGGTCGCGCCCTCGCCATAGGTCTTGGTTACCCCGCGCAGCGCGATGATCGTGTCCCCCGCCGATGCGACGCGACCAGTGGCGAGACGGGCGTTACTGGCCACCACTCGCCCCAGCCGCGCCTGCACGACGCTTGCTGCCGCTCGACCCAGCGGTCACACCAGCGGCGAGCTGCCCGGTAATGACCTTGTCGCCGGGCTTCAGATCGCCGCCGATCACTTCGGTCATCGTGCCGTTGGTTTCGCCGGTGGTGATATCGACCGCCTTGGGCGTGCCGGTCGCGTCCTGGATATAGACGGTCTGCGCGCCACCGCGCTTGACCGTCACGTCCTTGTCGGCGCCGCCCGCGCCGCGCCGTGGCCGCGTCGGCACGATCGTCCCGGCGATGCCGCCGCCGCTATTGGCGGCCGCAGGCGGTTTGAAGCGCAAGGCAGCGTTGGGGACGAGCAGCACATTGGTCTTGGCCGAGGTCGTGATGTCGGCGGTCGCGGTCATGCCGGGGCGCAATTGCAGATCGGCATTGTTGACGCTCAGCGTCGCGCCGTAAGACACGACTTGCCCCGTGGTGGTGGTGGTCGTGGTCGTCGTTTGCGCGCTGAGGTTCGATCCAAGATCGACGCGCGTGATCGACGCCGGGAAGGTCTTGCCCGGGAAGGCATCGACCGTGAAGGTCGCGCTCTGGCCTTGCTTGACCGATCCGACATCAGCCTCGTCAATCGCAACTTCGAGCTTCATTGTCGCCAGATCCTCGGCAATGACGAACAGCGTCGGCGTGTTGAACGACGCCGCAACCGTCGCGCCCGGCTCGATTTGCCGCGCCAGCACCACGCCATCGACCGGGGACCGGATTACGGCGCGCACCAATTGCGTCTGGTTCGACGACAGCGTCGCCCGCGCCGAGGCGACGTTCGCTTGCGCTGCGCGGACATTGGCGATCGCCCGGTCGCGGTCGGCGGTCGCTTGTTCAAGCTCGGTCTTGGCCGGCACGCGCCCGCCCGACAGGCGGCTCACCTCCTGCAACCGCGCAAGCTGTGCCGAGGATTGCGCCAGCGTCGCCTGATTCTGCGCAACCGTCGCGACCGCCGCGTTGAGCGCGGCCTGGCTCTGGTTCACCGTATCCTGGAAGCGCGACGGATCGATCAGCGCGAGCGGCTGGCCCTTGGTGACGCGGTCGTTGACGTCGACCACCACCCGGGTGACGAGACCCGACAGTTCCGAGCCGACCTGCACCTGGTTGGTCGGCGCAAGCTTGCCCGTCGCCGAAACGCTGACCGACAGCGACCCGCGCGTGACCGCCTCGGTCGAATATTCGGGCTTGGCGGTACCGCCAAAGCAGCTTTTGAGCAGCACCAGCAACAGCACGACGCCAACCGCGACGCCGGCCCATTTCGCCCACTTCCGCCACACCGGCACCGGCTTCGCGCCGAGGAAGTCGTTGAGATCGGTGCGAACGGGATCGGCCATTTAGCGTTCCTGCGTGACGAGAGCGGTCGGATCGGCGGCGCTGTCCCAGCCCCCGCCGAGCGCGAGATAGAGCTGTACCAGCGCATTGGCGCGGTCAGCCTGCGCTTGCGCCAAGCCATTGCGCGCGGTGAGCAAGCTGCTCTCGGCGGTGTTGAGCGTGGTGAAATCGGTCAGCCCAGCGCGATACTGGCTGCGCGACAGCAAGGCGGTGTTGTTTGCGGCATCGAGCGCGATGGTGAACTGCTCGGCCCGCCGCTTGGCGCTGTCGAGCGCGACCAGCGCAGTCTCGACATCCTCAAGGCCCGTCAGCACGGTCGATTTATAGGCCGCGAACGCGCCATCCGCCGCCGCTTCCTGCCCACGCACCGCAGACCGCAGCCGGCCGCCATTGAAGATCGTCTGGGTCAGCCCGGAGAACACTTGCCCTGCGATCGTCTCGAACAAAGTGCCAATCTTCGAGGCGTCGGTCGAGAGGCTGCCGCTGATCGCCAGCGCGGGATAAAGCTGCGCCTTGGCCACGCCGATCTGCGCGGTGGCCGCGGCAAGGCTGCGCTCGACCGAGCGCACGTCGGGCCGCTGGCGCAGCGTATCGATCGGCACGCCGACCGCGATGGCGTCGGGACCCACGGGGATCGCCTTGACCGCCGCCATCTCGGCCTTGAGCGCACCCGGAGCCTGCCCGGTCAGGACGCCGAGCCGCGATACGGCGGCGTTGTAATTCTGCTCGATGGTCGGGATCGTCGCGGCGGTGCTCGCGCGCTGCGAGCGCGCTTGCTCGGCATCGAGCGAGGAGACGAGACCCGCCTGCACGCGGAACCCGGCGATTTCCAGATTGTCGTCCTGCAGCGCGAGCGAATTCTGCGCGTTGGCAAGCTGCGCCTGATACAGCCGCGCCAGCATGTAATTGCGCGCGGTCTCGGCCTGGGTCGAGAGCAGCACCGTGGCGTAATCATAGCCCGATACGGCGAACTGCGCGCGGCTCGCCTCGACCGTGCGGCGGACTTCACCGAACAGGCCGACCTGATATTGCACATCGAGCCCGAGCGAGAGCGTGTCGCCCGATCCGCGCCCGGTCACGATCGTCGCGCCGCCGGGCAAGGTGGTGGTCCCGCCGATGATGCTTTGCGAGCGGGTATAGCCCGCCGAACTGCCGACCGTCGGCAGCAATTGCGCGCGCGACTGAACGAGCGATTCACGCGCTTGCCGCAACCGCGCGACGGCTTGCGCAAGATCGAGATTGTTCGCCCGCGCGCGCGCGACGATGCTGACGAGCAGCGGATCGTCGAAGCTGGTCCACCACGCGGTGAGATCGGCCTGTGCCTGCGCATCGCTCGGCACCGAATAGCCATCGGGCACGCCCAGCGCCGCCGGGCTCGCCGGATGATAACGTGGTCCGACGGTGCACGCCGCGATCGGCAGCGTAAGAGCGAGCAGCAGGGCGACGGACAAACGCATGGTGTTCATTTGACTAACACACAGCCCCGGGTCCACTGAAATTGTGTCGCAATTCGTATCTTGGCATCGACGATGTCGATCGCGGCGGGCCTGGCAAGAGAATCAATCATGCGGCGGTTATGCCGCTTTACGCAGGGTCAACTGCAAGCACAAAATTCGCGACCGCTCAGCGGCGGTGTGGAGGGGGCGCAAGCCCTATTCCATCTCCAAAATCACCGCATCGACCGCAAGGCTGTCCCCGGGGGCTGCGTTGACCGATTTGACCGTCCCCGCTTTTTCGGCGCGCAAGATGTTTTCCATCTTCATCGCCTCGACCACGGCGAGCGGTTGCCCCGCCTCGACCTTGTCGCCCGCGCCGACATCGAGCCGCATCAGCAGCCCCGGCATCGGGCACAGCAGGAAGCGCGACAGATCGGGCGGCACTTTCTCGATCAGATGCTGCGCATAGGGCGCGACATGCGCCGGCAGGACGCGCGCGACATGCGTCGCGCCGCGCGTGGTGAGCTTGAAGCCGGTGCGGGTGCGCGCGATGCGGACGGTGAGCGGGGCGTCGTCGAGCTCGGCCTCCACTACGCGGTCGCCCGGCGTATATTCGAGCGCGATGTCGAGGTCCGAATCATCGACCGTGATCCCGCGCGTCGAGATCGCGACGAGATGTTCGGTCTCGCCGATTTTCACCGACCAGTCCGACGGCGGGCGCAGCCGCTTGCCGAGCTGCCCGTCGGTCCGCCGCGCGCGGTCGGCCTCGGCGGTGGCGGCAAAGGCAGCGATCGCGGCAAGCGCCTCGACCAGTTCGGCCGACGGCGGCGCGCCGTGGAAACCGTCGGGATATTCCTCGGCGATGAAGCCCGTCGTGATGTTGCCGCTGCGGAAGCGCGGATGCTGCATCAGCGCCGAGAGGAAATCCACATTGTTGCCTGGTCCCACGATCTCGAACCGGTCGAGCGCATCGATCTGCGCATCGATCGCCTCGATGCGCGTCGGTGCCCAGGTGATGAGTTTGGCGATCATCGGGTCGTAGAACATGCTGACCTCGCCGCCCTCACGCACGCCGTCGTCGACGCGGGTGTAGGACTCGCCTTCTTGCTCCCCTCCCGCCTGCGGGAGGGGTTGGGAGAGGGCATGCCCGGACGTAGCGTCGCTCGACGACAGCCCCTCCCCTAACCCAGTTTCAGGTGAACGATGCCCCGCATCGTTCAGGTCCGTCCAGGGGACGGACCGACCTGAAACTCGCAAGCGGGAGGGGGACAGATACGGCGTCTCGCTCGACTCCGGCGGATTATACCGCACCAACCGCCCGATGCTCGGCAGGAAGCCGCGATACGGGTCCTCGGCATAGACGCGATTCTCCACGGCCCAGCCGTTGAGCACGACATCGTCCTGGGTGAAGCCCAGCGGCTCCCCTGCCGCAACGCGGATCATCAGCTCGACCAGATCGAGCCCGGTGATCGCCTCGGTCACCGGATGCTCGACTTGCAGCCGCGTGTTCATTTCGAGGAAGTAGAAGCCCTCGCCGGTGGTGTCCGCGCCCGACACGATCAGCTCGACCGTCCCGGCAGAGTAATAGCCGACGGCCCGCGCCAGGGCGACCGCTTGCTCGCCCATGGCCTTGCGCATCTTGGGCGTGACGAAGGGCGACGGCGCTTCCTCGACCACCTTCTGGTGCCGCCGCTGGATCGAGCATTCGCGCTCGCCGAGATAGACGATGTTGCCATGCTGGTCGCCCATCACCTGAATTTCGATATGGCGCGGGCTTTCGATGAACTTCTCGATGAACACGCGGTCATCGCCGAACGAGGCCAAGCCTTCTCGTTTCGTGGCCTCGAAGCCCTCGCGCACGTCCTGTTCGGAATAGGCCAGCCGCATCCCCTTGCCGCCGCCGCCGGCCGAGGCCTTCATCATCACCGGATAACCGATGCCCGATGCGATCTCGACCGCGTGATCGGTGCTGTCGATTTCGCCGAGGAAGCCCGGCACGACATTGACGCCCGCCGCCTTGGCGAGCTTCTTCGATTCGATCTTGTCGCCCATCGCCGCGATCGCGTTCGGCGGCGGGCCAACAAACGCGATCCCCGCCTCGGCGCACGCCCGCGCGAAGCTCTCGCGCTCGGACAGGAAGCCGTAGCCGGGATGGATGCAATCCGCGCCGGTCTGCTTGGCGGCTGCAAGGATCAGATCGGCGAGCAAATAGCTCTCACCGGCAGGCGGCGGCCCCAGCCGCACCGCCTCATCCGCCATCAGCACATGCGGGCTGCGCGCGTCCGCGTCGGAATAGACCGCGACCGTCGCGATACCCATCTTCTTGGCGGTGCGCATCACGCGGCAAGCGATTTCGCCACGGTTGGCAACGAGGATTTTTTTGAACAAGCTAAACGTCCTTCGACATTGCGACCTGCAAGCGAGGTCCGGTTTGCGCGCTTAAAACTGCTTCGTCACAAAATCCCGGGCAAGTGCAGCCTAGGCAGGTACAAAACATTTCGTCTTCTGAATCCACCCAGTCGTGGTGATAGCCGATTGGATGGCCGCAGTTATTGCATTCGCCGTTCACGCCATTACCCATCCGTCACCCCGGACGTGTTCCGGGGTCCACCGTGCCACAACCGACGGCGTGTCGAGCGGAGGCGCGGCCCCCGGAACACGTCCGGGGTGACGGATGGGGGACGCAGAAATCACGCCGCCTTCTCCCGCGCGATTTCTTCCTCGACAAACCGGCGGAGCGCCGCGTTGATCTTGGTCTGGTAACCGCGCTCGCCGTCCGCGTGCGTCTTGAACCAATGCACCACATCGGCATCGAGCCGCAGCGTCAGTTGCTGCTTGACCGGGCGATAGAATTTGCCGCGCACCGCGTTCGACCAATCGGTGACTTCGGGCATGTCGGACAAGTCGATGCTCGCGTCGTCCATCGCCGCAATTTCGGCGAGGTTGGCCGCGATCTCGGGGGTGATGCCCTTAGAAACGTGACGCTTCATACACTCTCCTTTCCCTCGGTGTCGCGCGACGGGCGCTGATGATCCGGCCCAGTCCGTTCTCGTCGATCACGGTATGGACAACAAACAAGATACCCGAGCCGACCATGCCGATCGTTCGCCACCGATCGTCATCGGGGTGTGGGTCCGGAACGCTCAGAAACATCGGATCGTCAAACACCAGCATCGCTGTCCCAAACAGAACGCGGTGATCCCGATAGTTTGTCGCAGCCTTCTGCTCGTCCCAAACCCACTCCACAGATGTAACTACAAAACAGCAGCTACGTCAAGCGCCCGCATCGGCTCCGCGCCCGTCATTGCCCGCAGCCCCAGCCGCGCGAACATCGCCGCGTCCGCGCTGTCCCCGCGATTGCCCGCCGTCAGCAATTTGTCCCCGGTGAAGATCGAATTCGCCCCCGCCATGAAGCACAAGGCCTGCGTCGCCTCGGACATGCTCTCACGCCCCGCGCTCAACCGCACCATGCTCAGCGGCATCGTGATCCGCGCGACCGCCACCGTGCGGACGAATTCGATATCGTCGATCTTGGCGAGCGGCGTGTCCGCCAGCATGTCGCCGAGCACGGTGCCCTTCACCGGGACGAGGGCGTTGACCGGCACGCTCTCCGGGTGCCGCGGCAAGGTGGCGAGCGCATGGACGAAGCCAACGCGGTCGCTCCGCGTCTCACCCATCCCGACGATCCCGCCGCAGCACACGTTGATCCCCGCCTCGCGCACATGCTCGAGCGTCTCCAGCCGGTCGGCAAAGGTCCGGGTGGTGATGACGCTGTCATAGCGTTCGGGCGACGTATCGATATTGTGGTTGTAATAATCGAGCCCGGCATCGGCCAGCATCGCCGCCTGTTTCGGCGTGAGCATCCCCAGCGTCATGCAGGTTTCCATGCCCATCTGGCGCACGCCCTTCACCATCTCGACGATGGCGGGCATGTCCTTGTCCTTGGGGTTGCGCCACGCCGCGCCCATGCAGAAGCGCTGCGATCCGCTGTCTTTCGCCTGCGCCGCCATTTGCAGAACGCTGCGCGCGTCCATCAGCTTGGTCGCCTTCATGCCTGAGTCTGCAGATTTGGACTGGGAGCAATAGCCGCAATCCTCCGGGCACCCGCCGGTCTTGATCGACAGGAGCGTGCACAATTGCACTTCGCCCGCCGCATGATGCGCACGGTGGACGCTCTGCGCTTCGAACATCAGATCGTCGAAGGGCAGATCGAACAAGGCGGCGATTTCCTGCCGTGACCAATCTGTTCTTACGGCCTTCCCCGAGCAAGGAACCAAGATACCGTCGGTCAATTTCGCCACTCCAATTCGTGCAACTGCGTGGTGCGTTGCTTGGTCAGGTCCGCCTTGCACGCCGCGATCACCATTGGCTGCATCGATCCGCCCGCGACCTCGCCGCCTTCGATGACGCACTGTGCGTCGCGAAACTTCAGCCACGCGCGCTGGCTTTCGAGCAATGCCGCCGCATAGCCGAAACCGCCGCCGCGCGAAATATCCGCCGCATCGCGCGCCTTCATCCGGGCGAACGTGACCTTCCACTGCGCCGTCATCGCCGCATCGGCCTTGGCATAAGCGGCACCCGCGCTGATGGTCATTTCGGTCTGGGTTTGCGCGGAAGCAGGGGCGGCCAGCAGCAGCACCGCCAGACTCACAAGACGGTTCATTCTGCCGCCTCCTCAACCGGCGGCATGTTATGCCCGAGCAAGCGCAGCACCTCGCCCGCCGCCTCGACCAGATTGGTGCCCGGCCCGAAAATCCCCTGCACGCCGGCGTCGCGCAGATATTGGTAATCCTGCGCCGGGATAACGCCGCCGGCGATCACCTTGATGTCGCCGCGCCCGGCATCGCGCAGATGGCCGATCAGTTCGGGGATCAGCGTCTTGTGCCCCGCCGCAAGGCTGGAGGCGCCGACCACGTCGACATCGCTTTCGACCGCGAGTTTCGCGGCTTCGGACGGCGTCTGGAACAGCGGCCCCGGCACAACTTCGAACCCCAGATCGCCGAACGCCGACGATACCAGATTCGCGCCACGATCATGCCCGTCCTGCCCCATCTTGGCGACGAGCATCCGGGGGCGGCGGCCATTGCGCGTCTCAAGCGAGACGACGCCTTCCTTCAGCCCCTGCCACGCCGCATCGAATTCATGCGCGCCGCCGTAAATGCCCGATACCGGCGTCGGCACGGTGTCATAGCGCCCGAAGATATCTTCCATCGCCGAGGAAATCTCACCGAGCGTCGCACGCTGCCGCGCCGCGTCGACCGCGAGCGCGAGGAGGTTTGACGTTCCGCGCGCGCCCTCACGCAACGCGTCGAGCGCAGCGATGCATTTCGCTTCATCGCGCCCCGCCTTCGACCGTGCAATCCGCGCAATCTGCGATTCGCGCACCGCGACATTGTCGACGTCGAGAATGTCGATCGGGTCCTGCTCGGCCAGCTTATACTTGTTGACGCCGACGATCACTTGCTCGCCCTTGTCGACCCGTGCGGCCTGGCCAGCCGCGGCTTCCTCGATCATCGCCTTGGGCCAGCCTGCCGCGACCGCCTTGGCCATCCCGCCTTCGGCCTCGACGCGCTGGATGATCTCCCACGCTTTGTCGACCAGCTCCTCGGTCAGGCTCTCGATATAATAGCTGCCGCCGAGGGGATCGACGACCTTGGTCATCCCCGTCTCTTCCTGCAGCACGATCTGCGTGTTGCGTGCGATGCGCGCTGAGAAATCGGTCGGCAGCGCGATCGCTTCGTCGAGCGCGTTGGTGTGGAGGCTCTGCGTCCCCCCCAGCATCGCCGCCATCGCCTCAACGGTGGTGCGGACGACGTTATTATATGGGTCCTGCTCGGTCAGCGACACGCCCGATGTCTGGCAATGCGTGCGCAGCATCTTGCTGCGTTCGTCCTGCGCGCCGAGATCGGTCATCACGCGGTGCCACAGCTTGCGCGCGGCGCGCAGCTTGGCGATTTCCATGAAAAAATTCATGCCGATCGCGAAGAAGAAGGACAGCCGCCCGGCGAACGCATCGAGATCGAGCCCCGACGCCATCGCGGCTTTCGCATATTCGCGCCCGTCGGCGATCGTGAACGCCAGTTCCTGCAGCTGCGTCGCGCCGGCTTCCTGCATGTGATAGCCGGAGATCGAGATCGAGTTGAACTTGGGCATGTGCGCGGATGTGTAGGCGATGATGTCCGCGATGATCCGCATCGAGGGTTCAGGCGGGTAGATATAGGTGTTGCGGACCATGAACTCCTTGAGGATGTCGTTCTGGATCGTGCCGTCGAGCTGATCCTGCGAAACCCCCTGTTCCTCGCCCGCCACGATGAAAAAGGCGAGGATCGGGATCACCGCGCCGTTCATCGTCATCGACACCGACATCTTGTCGAGCGGGATGCCGTCGAACAGGATTTTCATGTCGTCGATCGTGTCGATCGCGACCCCGGCCTTGCCGACATCGCCGGTGACGCGCGGGTGATCGGAATCGTAGCCGCGATGCGTTGCCAGATCGAATGCGACCGACAATCCCTTCTGTCCGGCGGCGAGGTTGCGGCGGTAGAAGGCGTTCGACGCTTCCGCGGTCGAGAAACCGGCATATTGCCGAATCGTCCACGGCCGCCCGGCATACATCGATGCCCGCACGCCGCGCGTAAACGGCGCGAAGCCGGGCAGGCCGGGGTCGATTCCTTCGACATCGGCAGCAGTGTAAAGCGGCTTGACGTCGATGCCCTCAGGTGTCGCCCAAGTGAGGTCGCGCCCCTTCACTTCCTTCGCAGCGTGGGCTTGCCAGTCTTCGAGGGTCGGTTTGTCAGTCATAAGTCCATTCCCTCCTCTCCCTGCGGGAGAGGATACGAAGGCTTAGCCGCGCAGCGGCTTAGCCGAAGTTGGTGAGGGTGCCCCTCACCCTTCCGCCGCCTGACGGCGACACCCCCCTCTCCCAAAGCGAGAGGGAATGCAACTTACGCCCCCCGGAACGCCGCCTTGCGCTTTTGCAGGAAGGCAAGGCCGCCCTCGAT
>NZ_JBBATX010000041.1:0-6138 GCF_040398505.1 Sphingomonas sp.
GGGGGGCAGGGCGGGCGATATCATCGCTCAAGGATAAGCAACCGCGCCGCGCACGCCACAATATCCCTCCAAAATGGAGCAATCTTGTGGAAAACGCATCCTTTGCGGCGGTGGGATCAACCCACCGCCGCAGCGTTTATTGGTCGAGGAAGCTGCGCATCTTGCGGCTGCGGCTCGGATGCTTGAGCTTGCGCAAAGCCTTGGCTTCGATCTGGCGAATACGTTCGCGCGTGACCGAAAACTGCTGGCCGACTTCTTCCAGCGTGTGATCGGTGTTCATGCCGATGCCGAAACGCATCCGCAGCACGCGCTCCTCGCGGGGGGTGAGGCTGGCAAGAACCCGCGTGACGGTTTCCTTGAGGTTCGCCTGAATCGCGGCATCGACCGGGATCACTGCGTTCTTGTCCTCGATAAAATCGCCAAGATGCGAATCTTCCTCGTCGCCGATCGGGGTTTCGAGGCTGATCGGCTCCTTGGCGATCTTCATCACCTTGCGGACCTTTTCGAGCGGCATCGACAGACGCTCGGCCATTTCCTCGGGCGTTGGCTCGCGGCCCTGCTCGTGCAGGAACTGGCGGCTGGTGCGGACCAGCTTGTTGATCGTTTCGATCATGTGCACCGGAATGCGGATCGTGCGTGCCTGATCCGCGATCGACCGCGTGATCGCCTGCCGGATCCACCACGTCGCATAGGTGCTGAACTTGTAGCCGCGACGGTATTCGAACTTATCGACCGCCTTCATCAGCCCGATATTACCCTCCTGGATGAGATCCAGAAACTGCAGGCCACGATTGGTGTATTTCTTGGCGATCGAGATGACGAGGCGCAGGTTCGCTTCGACCATTTCCTTCTTGGCGATGCGCGCCTCGCGCTCACCCTTCTGGACCATGTTGACGATGCGGCGGAACTCGGTGAGCGCCATGCCGGTGGCCTGACTGATCTCGCTGATTTCGACGCGGATGCGGTCGGCGGCCTCGGCTTCGTTGGTGACGAAGGCGGTCCATTTCTTGTCGATCTTCGCGACCGAGGGAATGAACTGCTCATCGAGCTCATGCCCGATATAGCGATCGAGGAAGTCCTTACGCGGCACCTTGTGACGCTCGGCCAAGCGGAGCATCTGGCCGCCCAGCGCAGTCAGGCGCCGGTTGAAGGCATAGAGCTGATCGACCAGATATTCGATCTTGGCGTTGTGAAACTGGACGCTTTCGACCTCGGCGGTCAATTCCTCGCGCAGCTTTTGGTACTTGCGCTCGTCGGCGTTGGACAGTTCGCCGCCCGCCGCCATCGCGTCGAGCCGAGTCTGCTGGACCTTACTGAACTTCTTGTAGAGCGCAGTGATGCTGGCGAAGCGCTCAAGCGCGATCGGCTTGAGCTGCTCTTCCATTTGCGCGAGGCTGAGGGTGTTGTCCTCTTCCTCATCGTCGGACGGGCGCGGCGTACGCCGCTCGGTCATCGAATCCTCTTCTTCTTCGGCGGGGGCCTCTTCGGGCTCTTCCTCTTCCTTGAAGCTCGGGCCGGCGGTTTTCGCGCTAATTTCGCCGCCATTTTCGGCGTCGTCATCGGTCAGCGCTTCGGGGGCAGGGTCCTTCGACAGCATCGCATCGAGATCCATGATCTCGCGGAGCTGCATCGTGCCTTCGTTGAGCGCGGTCGACCAGTCGATGATCGCGTTGAACGTGATCGGCGATTCGCACAAACCCAGGATCATCGTGTCGCGGCCGGCCTCGATCCGCTTGGCGATGGCGATTTCGCCCTCGCGGCTGAGCAATTCGACCGCGCCCATCTCGCGCAGGTACATCCGCACCGGATCGTCGGTGCGATCGATGATCTCTTTTTTCTTGACGTCGAGCGCCGGTCCAGCGTCCTCGGACGCATCGACCGGCTCGGCATCATCGTCGTCTTCGGCCTTGGCGGGCTCGTCGCCATCCTCGCCTTGCTCGTCATTCTCGACGATGTTGATGCCCATTTCGGACAAAGCCGAGCTGATATCCTCGATCTGGTCGGACGACATCTCACCCTGCGGCAGCGCTTCGTTGAGCTGCTCATAGGTGATGTAGCCACGCTTTTTGGCGCGGGCGATCACCTTTTTGATCGATGCGTCGTTCAAATCGATCAGCGGCGCATCGCTACCCTCGATGGTTTCGCTTGCGTCCGCCATATCCGTCTTCGCCATTAATTGCCCTCGGTACTAAAAGCCCTGGCGTCTTCGTTCGCCTGCACCAGATTTGCAAGTCGCGCGTCCAGGGCCTGTTGTTCTTTCACGAGCGACACTTGCCGCTCGAACGCTTCATCCGAATAGTTCGCTTGCATCATCGCCGTCGCCGCCGCCAGCGCCGCATCCACTTCCGGCCGAGCGACCAGGATCGCGATCGCCTCGTCGAGGTCCTCGCGTGCCCGTGTCGGTTCGGCATCCCTTTGCGTGAACGAGCACGATAATTGGTCGGCCCGCAGCAATTCATGCGCGATTATATCAAATCCAGATACGGCCAATATGGTAAGGAGGCGCTGACTATCAAGCGCCATGTTTTCATGGGCATCCTCGACCGCCACATCGACCACCGCCTCGAACAGCTTGCCGAGCGTATTGTCGGCGAGTTTGAGCGACCCCAACACCTCCATATGCCGTGCGATTTCCGCGGGATGGCGGATCAATCCGGCCAGCACCGCCTTGGCGAGGATGCGGTCGATCCCGCCGGCGCGGATGCCCTTGGCCCCATCCCCCGGCGGCGCGATCGGCGGCTTGTAGGGCTGGCCGAACTTGCCGCGCTTGCCCGGCACGAACGGCGCGCGCGGTTCGAACGCCTTGCGTTGCGGCCGGAACATCTCGTCGAACCGTCGGCGGAATTCGGCCTGATATTCATGCGCGACGTTCTGGTCTGCGATGGTCTTGGCAAGATCGGCGAGCCGCGCCTTGAGGCCCGCTTTCTGCTCGGGCGTGTCGAGCGGTTCGGCGGCGAGTTCGCTTGCCCACAGCCGATCGACCAAGGGTTCGGGTTCGTTCAGCAGCGCCTCGAACGCTGCCGGGCCTTTCAGGCGCACCAGATCGTCGGGATCCTGCCCCTGCGGCAGCGTGACGAAGGCGAGGCTGCGCCCGGGGGCGAGCAGCGGCATCGCGCGGTGCGCGGCGCGGATCGCAGCCTTTTGCCCCGCGCTGTCGCCGTCGAGGCACAGGATCGGCAAGTCGCTCAGCCGCCACATGCGCTCGAGCTGCGCCTCGGTCACCGCGGTGCCGTTGGGGGCGACGACTTCGCCGAAGCCCGCCTGCGTAAGCGCGATGACGTCCATATAGCCCTCGACCACGATCAACCGTCCGGCTTTCCGCGCGGCGGGGGCGGCCTTGTCCAAATTATAGAGCGTGCGGCCCTTGTCGAAGAGCGGGGTCTCGGGCGAATTGAGATATTTCGGCTCGCCCTCTCCGATGATGCGCCCTCCGAACGCGATCGTCCGCCCGCGCGAATCGCGGATCGGGATCATCAGGCGGCCACGGAACCGATCGTAGGGGATTTTCTCCTCGACCTTGATGAGCAGCCCCGCTTCGACCAGCAGCGGATCGCCATAGTCTTTCAGCGCAGTCTTGAGGCCGCTGCGCGAATCGGGGGCGAAGCCGAGGCCGAAGGCGCGTGCGGTCTCGGGCTTGATCCCACGCTTGGCGAGCACGTCGCGTGCGGTGGCACCGGTCAGGCCGTTCAATTGATCGGTGAACCATTGTGCGGCATCGGCGCTCGCCTCGTGCAGGCCCTTCGCGGCCTCGGCTTTTTCGGCGGCGCGCGGGTCCATCGCGGGCAATTCCATCCCCGCCGCCTGGGCAAGTTCCTTGACCGCATCCATGAAGGGGAGGCCTTGGCTGTCGGTCATCCAGCGGATCGCGTCGCCATGCGCGGAACAGCCGAAGCAGTGGTAAAAGCCCTTGTCGTCGTTGACGTAAAAGCTCGGCGTCTTCTCGTTATGGAACGGGCAGCACGCACGCCACTCGCGCCCGGCCTTTTGCAGCTTGGTGCTGCGCCCGATCAGCGTGGAGAGCAGGGTGCGGCTGCGCAGTTCGTCGAGGAATTGGGGGGAGAGGGTCATGGCTGGACACCCCCCCTCCCGCTTGCGGGAGGGGGCTGGGGGGTGGGCATGGTTCGCGCTGTCTCGACAATGCGAGACAGGACGCCTTCCAGGTTCTCCAGCACCTCGTTGTTCCAAAACCGCAGAACCCGAAACCCCTCACTCTCGATAAAGCGCGTTCGGGCAGCGTCATAGGTCGCAGCTTCGCCATGTTGTCCGCCGTCAAGCTCAACCACCAGGCCGATTGTGCGGCACATGAAGTCGCAAATGTAGGGACCGACTGGCATCTGACGGCTAAACTTCAACCCGTCGAGGCGCCGTCCGCGCAGCTGCTGCCATAATAACAACTCGATCTCGTTCATGTCGCGGCGAAGCTGTTGGGCGCGCACTGTCGGTCGGCGGAACTGCGGTTCGCTCATGCCCACCCCCTAGCCCCCTCCCGCAAGCGGGAGGGGGGGAGAAGAGGCCCCGCCTCGTCCATTACGCCAAAGCCGCCTTCACCGCCGCGCTCGCCTTGCTCATGTCGAGCGTGGTCGCGTGGCGCGCCTTCAGCTCCGCCATCACGCGGCCCATATCCTTCATGCCACTTGCCCCCAATTCGGCCTTGATCGCCTCGATCGCCGCCGCGGTTGCGGCTTCGTCCATCTGGGTCGGCAGGAATGCCTCGATCACCGCGATTTCGGCCGCTTCAGTGTCGGCGAGCTCCTGGCGCCCGCCTTTCACGAACATCTCGATCGATTCGCGGCGTTGCTTGACCATCTTCTGCAGCACTTCGACGACCAGCGTATCGTCATCGGCGGGGGCCACGCCGTCGCGCGATTGCGGCGCGCGGGCCTCGATGTCGCGATTTTTGATCGCGCTTTGCACGAGCCGCAGCGTCGCGGTGCCGGCCTTGTCGCCGCCCTTCATCGCGGTGATGAGCGCTGCCTTGATGTCGTCGCGAATCATTGTCGGTCCTTTTCGGTGGTGGGCGACTCTAGCGGGTTTATCCGATTGACGCCCCCTTTCAGATTGACCTTGGCTGCATGCGCTTCTAGTTCCCGTCGCTTAGCGACATCGATGAACCTGAGGAGTGCCCGCCGCAATGGCCGACGCCAAGCCCATTACCGCGCCTGCCAAAGCTCCGGAGGGTGCCACCGGCGTTTTGGTGCTCTCCACGGGCGACGTGATTTGGGGGCATGGCTTCGGCGCGGAAGGTGCTGCGGTCGGCGAAGTGTGTTTCCACACCGCGATGACGGGTTATCAGGAGATCATGACCGACCCGAGCTTTGCCGGGCAAATGATCACCTTCACCTTTCCGCATATCGGCAATGTCGGCGCGAATCCCGACGATCTCGAGGCGGACGACCCGCACGCGGTGGGCATCATCGTGCGCGAGGAGGTGACGGGGCCAAGCAATTTCCGCTCGACCGAGCGGCTCGACGCGTGGATGGCGAAGCACGGGCGGATCGGGCTGTCGGGCGTCGATACCCGCGCGCTGACGCGGCGGATTCGCGGTGGTGGCGCGCCCAACGGGGTGATCGCGCATTCGGCGGCGGGGACGTTCGATGTACCGGCGCTCTTGGCACAGGCGCAGGCGTGGCCTGGGCTGGAAGGCATGGACCTCGCGATCGCGGTGACGACGCAGATGGATTATGGCTGGGACGGCGGCGTTTGGCGATTGGGCAAGGGGTATGACTCTTCTGTCCCCCTCCTTTCTTCCCCCCTCCCGCTTGCGGGAGGGGTCGGGGGTGGGACTGATCTGGCCGCCGACGCTCCGCTTGAGGATATGCCCACCCCCCAACCCCCTCCCGCAAGCGGGAAGGGGGGCAAGAAGGCAAGACCCCACGTCGTCGCGATCGACTACGGCTCCAAACGCAACATCTTCCGCAATCTCGTCGCGGCAGGCGCGGACGTCTCGGTCGTCCCCGCCACCGCCAGCTTCGAACAGATCATCAAGCTCGCCCCCGACGGCATTTTCCTGTCGAACGGCCCGGGCGACCCCGCCGCGACCGGCGTCTACGCCGTTCCGGTGATCCAGCAGCTGCTGGAGACGGGCAAGCCGCTGTTCGGCATTTGCCTCGGCCACCAATTGCTCGCGCTCGCGGTCGG
>NZ_JBBATX010000041.1:6238-12489 GCF_040398505.1 Sphingomonas sp.
GCAAGCCGCTGTTCGGCATTTGCCTCGGCCACCAATTGCTCGCGCTCGCGGTCGGGGGCAGCACGACCAAGATGTTCCAGGGCCATCGCGGCGCCAACCACCCGGTCAAGCGGTTGTCGGATGGCGCGGTCGAGATCACCAGCATGAATCACGGCTTCGCGGTCGAACGCGAAAGCCTGCCCGCCACCGCGCGCGAGACGCATGTGTCGCTGTTCGACGGCTCGAACGCAGGCATCGAACTGACCGACCGCCCGGCGTTCAGCGTGCAATATCACCCCGAGGCGAGCCCGGGGCCGCAGGACAGCCTGTATCTGTTCGAGCGGTTTGTGGGGATGTTGAGCGATGGCTAATACGCTTGATTATGTGGCTGCTGCTGTAGTTAATCAAATGCGTCAGCAGCCGTTGACGGAGCTGACATCCCTCCAAGTGATGCGTGAAATGTTCGGCGCTGCCTATCAGCGCGATCTTACAGAGGAACATGCCGACATTGTTGCTCGGCGGCTCGAACAGCTTGGCTTTCTTGAACGTGTGAATGATGAGTATGCTGGTACTTACTTCATACCCGTATCGTCTTTAAATATTTTAATGAAAACATCCACGATCGCAACTAATGAACCCGAAAGTCAGTTAGCGAAAGGGTTGAAGGGTGGAGGGCGTCTTTTAAACAGAGTATTCGCTAACCCAAAATTTTGGGAATATTTTCGCGGTGAATTAGGTCGCCCAGACAGCATAATTGATGAGGGCCGAGCTGAAACGAGCGAAATTCCTGCTTCCGATAGAATTGTTACTCTATCTCACAATCAACAAATTGAGATTGAGGCTTCCGCGGACGCGCTTATTTCTGATGTGTCTAAGGAAAACTCTGTCGGAGGCGACGGCGAACTTAGGCAAATCGTTCTTGGGCAGCTCAGAGCGGGCCGGGAGCTCATAAGAGCTCAATCGTTCAAGGCCTATCTGCTGTATCAGACGCTCTTTCAGGTGCTTGGCTCTCTGATCGAACGATACAAAGGGCAAGCGATCGCACAAACTGCAAAAAAGCTCTTGGACCTGCTGATAGAACATATTTTCGGGAAATGACGCCCGCTTTGTCCCTGCTGATTCAACCTATGCCGAAAGCCCCCAAATGACCCTCCCCGAAGTCTCCCCCGCACGCCTCGAAGAGGAATGGGCCGCCGATAAGGATGTGCTCGCGTCGCTGCGCGAGAATGGCGATCGTTCCGAGATCGTGCGCCCGGTCGATGTCTCGTTCCGTGGCGACGATGAGGCGCTCGACAAGCTTGAGGAAGAAGCCGCCGAACTCGGCTTCGAAGTGATCGAGCGCGAGGAGGATGAGGATGGTGAGGTCTGCCTGTTCCTGATGCGCGAGCAGACCACCGACGACGCCGCGATCAAGGCGCTGACCACGCTCTGCCTGCAGATCGAGCAGGCGTATGAGGTCGAATATGACGGCTGGGGCTGCACGGCTGAGGACGGCGCGGAGTGACGGCGGTTACGCCTCCCACGGGTTTATTAGCTCCACACTCGTCCAGGCGAAATCCTTCACGTTGCGCGTCGCCACCGGGCAACCCCGCCCCAACGCCTGTGCGGCCAATTGAAGGTCGAGCAGCTCCGTTTCCTGTTTCTGCAATTTGCGCTGAGCGACCAGCGTCCCAAAAATATGCGCCGCTGCCGAATCGAACGATAGCGTGCGATCTGCGTGCGCCAATTCGATATCGGCCAGCCAGCGCTCCAAGGCTGGTCTTCGCGCGGCGGCTTTCGGGTTTTCTATGCCAAAACGTATCTCGGCAATCACGATCGTCGACAACCAAATCTGCTGCGCGTTTGCCGCAAACCAGATCGATACGTTTGGATGCAATGCAGGGCGATTCAGCGCGCTCCAGACATTTGTATCGACTAGAATTACAGATCGGGAAACTCGATTTCTTCATGCTCCCGGTCCGGGATGTCCAGGGTCGCGCCATTCGCAGCGGCCACCAGATGCGCCACAAACTCGGCACCGGACATTGCTCTGATCCGTTCAGCACGCGCGTCTTCGGGCGAACGGTAGGTTCGTTCGAGGAGAGCCTTGATCTCCGCTTCCATGGATCGTCCGTGCCGCACGCCAGCCAACCGCGCGCCGCGCTTGATCTCGTCATCGACATTGCGAATGGTGATGCTGCCCATGTCGCGTCTCCAGTGCTTGCAATGCAATCATTTAACCCGAAAGCCGACTGACGCCAATGCCGAAACGCACCGACATCTCCACCATCCTCGTCATCGGCGCGGGGCCGATCGTCATCGGTCAGGCGTGCGAGTTCGATTATTCGGGCACGCAGGCGATCAAGGCGTTGAAGGAGGATGGCTATCGCATCGTGCTGGTCAATTCGAACCCGGCGACGATCATGACCGATCCCGAGCTGGCCGATGCGACCTATATCGAGCCGATTACCCCGGAGATCGTGCGGAAAATCATCGAGAAGGAGCGGCCCGATGCGGTGCTCCCCACGATGGGCGGGCAGACCGCGCTCAACACCGCGCTGGCGCTGTTCAACGACGGGACGCTCGCGGAATTCGGGGTCGAGATGATCGGCGCCGATGCCGAGGCGATCGACAAGGCCGAGGACCGGCTCAAGTTCAAGGACGCGATGACCAAGATCGGGCTGGAAAGCGCGCGCTCGGCGATCGCGCATTCGGTCGAGGAGGCGCTCGCCGGGTTGGAGAAGACCGGGCTGCCTGCGATCATCCGGCCGAGCTTCACGATGGGCGGCTCGGGCGGCGGCATCGCCTATAATCGCGAGGAGTTTCTGACCATCGTCCGCAACGGGCTCGATCTGTCGCCGACATCCGAAGTGCTGATCGAGGAATCGCTGATCGGGTGGAAAGAATATGAGATGGAGGTCGTGCGCGACCGGAACGACAATGCCATCATTATTTGCTCGATCGAAAATGTCGATCCGATGGGCGTCCACACCGGGGACAGCATCACCGTCGCGCCAGCGCTCACGCTGACCGACAAGGAATATCAGATCATGCGCAACGCGAGCATCGCGTGCCTGCGCGAAATCGGCGTCGAGACGGGCGGTTCGAACGTGCAGTTCGCGGTCAATCCCAAGGATGGCCGCCTGATCGTGATCGAGATGAACCCGCGCGTCTCGCGCTCCTCGGCGCTGGCGTCGAAGGCGACCGGCTTCCCGATCGCCAAGGTCGCGGCCAAGCTGGCGGTCGGCTATACGCTCGACGAGATCACCAACGACATTACCGGCGCGACGCCGGCGGCGTTCGAACCGACGATCGACTATGTCGTCACCAAAATCCCGCGCTTCGCGTTCGAGAAGTTCAAGGGGGCGGAAGCCGTGCTGTCGACCGCGATGAAGTCGGTCGGCGAAGTGATGGCAATCGGCCGCAATATCCACGAATCGATGCAGAAGGCGTTGCGCGGGCTCGAGACCGGGCTGTCGGGCTTCAACATGGTCGACCGGCTCGTCGGCGCACCACGCGCCGAGATCGAGGCGGCGCTGGCGGTGGCGACGCCCGACCGGCTGCTGGTCGCGGCGCAAGCGCTGCGCGAGGGCTTCACCGTTGCCGAGGTGCATGCGCTGGCGAAGTTCGACCCGTGGTTCATCGAACGCATCGCCGAGATCGTCGCGGCCGAGAACGAAGTCGCGACCGACGGCCTGCCGCGCGATGCGGGCGGCATGCGGCGGCTGAAAGCGATGGGGTTCAGCGACAAGCGGCTTGCCTTCCTCGCGCTCAATTCGGCGAACCTGCGCGAGCGGCCGATGGCGCGCGGCGGGCTGATCCACGATGTCGTCCAGGCGATGACTGGGGGCACGACCGAGGCCGAGGTGCGCGCGCTGCGGCATAAGCTCGGCGTGCGTCCGGTGTTCAAGCGGATCGACACCTGCGCCGCCGAATTCGATGCCAAGACGCCGTACATGTATTCGACCTACGAAGCGCCGAGCTTCGGCGAGCCCGAATGCGAGAGCATGCCGACCGACCGCAAGAAGGTCGTGATCCTTGGCGGCGGGCCGAATCGGATCGGGCAGGGGATCGAGTTCGATTATTGCTGCTGCCATGCGTGCTTCGCGCTCGCCGATGAGGGCTATGAGACGATCATGGTCAATTGCAATCCGGAGACGGTATCGACCGATTACGACACCAGCGATCGGCTCTATTTCGAACCGCTGACCGCCGAAGACGTGCTCGAAATTCTGCATGTCGAGATGTCCAACGGCAGCTTGCATGGCGTGATCGTGCAGTTCGGCGGGCAGACCCCGCTCAACCTCGCGCAGGCGTTGCAGGATGCGGGCATCCCGATCCTTGGCACGTCGCCCGATGCGATCGATCTGGCCGAAGATCGCGAACGCTTCGCCGCGCTGATCGACCAGCTGGGTTTGCGCCAGCCCGCCAACGGCATCGCACGCAGCCGCGACGAAGCGGTCGCGGTGGCTGAGCGGATTGGCTATCCGGTGCTGATGCGACCGAGTTATGTGCTCGGCGGGCGCGCGATGGAGATCGTCGACGGACGCCCGCAGCTCGAGGAATATATCCAGACCGCGGTACAAGTGTCGGGCGATTCCCCCGTGCTGATCGACCAATATCTGCGCGATGCGATCGAAGTCGACGTCGACGCGATCTGCGATGGGACGGATGTCACGGTCGCGGGCGTGCTGCAGCATATCGAGGAAGCCGGGGTCCATTCCGGCGACTCGGCGTGTTCGATCCCGCCTTATTCACTGTCGGCCGAGATCATCGCCGAGATCGAGCGGCAGACCGTCGCGCTGGCGCATGCGCTGTCGGTCGTCGGGCTGATGAACATCCAGTTCGCGGTGAAGGAGGGCCTCGTCTATCTGATCGAGGTCAATCCGCGCGCCTCGCGCACCGTGCCATTCGTCGCCAAGGCGATCGGCGCACCGATCGCCAAGATCGCCGCGCGCGTGATGGCGGGGGAGAAGCTCGCCGATCTCCCGAAGATCGATCGCCACATCGATTATTATGCGGTCAAGGAAGCGGTGTTCCCGTTCAACAAATTCCCCGGGGTCGATCCGGTGTTGTCGCCCGAGATGAAAAGCACGGGCGAAGTGATGGGGATCGATCAGGATTTCACGCTCGCCTTCGCCAAATCGCAATTGGGCGCGGGCACGGTGCTGCCCAAGGGCGGCGCGGTGTTCGTGAGCGTCAAGGATGGCGACAAGCCGGTGATCCTCCCCGCGGTGCGTGCGCTCGCCGACCACGGCTTCACGATCGTCGCGACCTCGGGCACGGCGGATTACCTGACCGCGCACGGCGTGACGGTGGAGCGCGTCAATAAGGTTGCGCAAGGCCGGCCGCACATCGTCGACCGGATCAAGGATCGCGCGATCGACTTGATTTTCAACACGACCGAGGGCTGGCAGAGCCTGAAGGACTCCTCGCCGATCCGCGGTTCGGCGCTGTCGTTGAAGATTCCGTACTTCACGACCGCCCCCGCCAGCGTCGAAGCGGCACAGGCGATTGTCGCGCTTTCGACACGCAGTCTTGAAGTAAAGCCGTTGCAATCCTATTATTCGCACTCGCACACCCAATCCCCCACATGAGAACAGCGTGCGGGCAGGTCCAGAACGGACCGGCCAACCGGGTGATTTTGAAGACGAAGGACGACAGGGATGGCTACCGTTGAGAAGATGCCGATGCTGCAAGAGGGCCATGACAGGCTCAATGCGGACCTGAAGCGCCTGAAAGCCGAGCGCCCGACGATCGTCGACGCGATCGAGGAAGCACGCGCGCACGGGGATCTTTCGGAGAATGCCGAATATCATGCCGCCAAGGAGCGGCAGGGCCAGATCGAAGCGTCGATCAGCGATATTGAGGATAAGCTGTCGCGCGCGCAGATCATCGACCCGACCGAATTGTCGGGCGACAAGGTCGTGTTCGGCGCGACGGTGACGCTGCTCGACGAGGACGACAAGCCAATCAAGTATCAGATCGTCGGTCAGACCGAGGCGGATGCCAGGGGTGGCCGCATCTCATATAATTCGCCGCTCGGTCGCGCGCTGATCGGGCGCCGGCTGGAGGACGAGGTCGAAGTAACCGTTCCGTCGGGCGACCGCTATTATGTCGTGTCGAAGATCGAATTTATCTGAGCGGCGACGCGGCCAGTCGGCCGCGCCGCGGTTTAACCCCCGTCACCCCGGCACAAAGTCGGGGTGACGTCGTGTGACGTTATGCGGCCCCCGGCGCCAGCAGATCCGGCTGCAAGAGCCGGTGCAAATGCACCACCACAAACTTCATCT
>NZ_JBBATX010000041.1:12589-19126 GCF_040398505.1 Sphingomonas sp.
GCCAGCAGATCCGGCTGCAAGAGCCGGTGCAAATGCACCACCACAAACTTCATCTCGGCATCATCGACGGTGCGCTGTGCGGCGGCGCGCCATGCCTTTTCGGCGCTGGCATAATTCGGAAACACGCCGACCATCTCGATCGAATCGAGATCGTCAAAGTCGAGGCCGCGCGGGTCGGATACGCGACCGCCGAAGACGAGGTGAAGCTTGCTCATGAAATTCTGGTCCCGATAGGCATGACGGTCCATCCCTTCATAGGGGCGGCACGCGCGTTCGGGAACCTTTCCCGAAAAGATTAGGCTTTGGGTTTCGCTTTTTTCGCAGCAGGCTTTTTCGTGGCGGGCGCAGCCTCGGGCGCAGCGGGTTGCGCCTTCGCAGCGGCGACAGCGGCGGTCCCTGCGGTGGCAAGCGTCCGCACCACGCCACCGAGCATCTTGCCGACCTGATCGCGCGCCGCAGTGCGCGTGAAGCCCAGCACGTCGAGTTCGGCCTTGGCGGTGTCCTTCGCCGCATCGAACGCGCCGCGCGTCGTATCGCTGATCCGTTTTCCGACTGGTGCGAGCAACTTCGCTTCATGCTCGCTGCGCGGCAGGAACGCGCCGAGCAACACGCCAAGCGCGACGCCGCCTGCGAGCACGCCGACCGGATTGGCCTCGATGCCTTCGGCGGTCTTGCGCGCGAGATCGCGCGCCGTGTCCGACGTCGCTGCGATCGCCTTGGAAGCAGAGATGCGCGTCGTGGCAGGTTTCGCTTCGGTCATTTCGAGGATCCTCGTTGGGGGGAAGGGGTGCGTGCGCGCGCCGGGGTAGGGCCACGTCGCCGCAACAGGCGCGCGATCTGATGTCGCGCCAGGAACAGGCCGAGCAGCGTCACGGCGAGCCCGACGTGCAGCGGTTTGCGTCTGGCGGTGTCGGCAAGGCCGTTCAGGGCGTCGATCCCCCGCACTTTGAGGGTTTTTGCGACGTCCTGTGCCAAGGCCTGCGGCGTGGCGCGGCGTTGCAACGCGCCGATCGTCGTCGAAAGGCGCGCGCGGGCAGCGTCGGACCGCGCCTGCGCCAGCGCGAGCCGCGTTCCGATCGCGCGTCCGGTCACGGTGCTTCCTCCGATACACCGAACAGCAATTTGAAATGCCGCATCGCCAGCCATCCGAGCAGTGTCGAAACCAGTATGAGCGTCCCCGCCACGATCGCGGTTGCCCCCGCCGGACCGACCAAGGGCGCGAGCACCATCAGCACGCCAACGACCAGCGCCGTTATCGCGACCGACCCGGTCGCCACAGCGGCAAGCAACAACAGGACGCCATTACGCGCCTCATCGATCCGCGCGACAACCTTCGCCTTCTGCAACTCGATCTCGGCACGGGCGAGGTGCTCGGCATCGGCCAGCGCGCGCGAAAGCAGCGACGCGATATTCTCGTCATCGCCCGGTGTGTCGCGCGCCGCGTCGTCCATCACTACCCCCCGGCGATCCGGCTCAGGACTTGTCGTCGGTGTCGGCCGCCAAGCCCGACTGGATCAGCCGCACCAGCACGAAGCCAATCGCGGCTGCCGTGCCAATCGCAATCGCCGGGCTCTTCTGGACGAAGCCGCGTGCGTCTTCGATCAGATCGTCGAGTTCCTTGGCCTTCAGTCCTTCGGAGAAGCCCGCGACCTTGTCGGCGGCGGTGCGCGCATATTGGCCGTATTGCTCGCCGAGTTTTTCATCGACGGTGCCCGCGGCGTCGTTGATCATCTTAACGATCTCGTCGAGCGCGCCGCCGGCACGGGCCTTGCCGTCCTCGGCATAGGTCTTGGCGCGTTCAACCGCGTCCTTGCCGATCTTGGCCGCGCTATCCTTGAACAGCTGCGAGGCAGTGACGCCGGCTTTGACGGTTTCGTCTGCAGCGGTGCGTGCGGCGTCGGCGGCAGCGTCGAGATGTTCGGTCGTGGTCGATGCGTTCGCGGATTCGGGGGTGGTAGCCATGACAAGCGCCCTTCGTTGATGATCCAAAACACGTAACCGGTAAGCGCCTGCCCTAGTTCCCATGTCCCAACGAATTGCGGGCACGGGACTTAGCCGATAGAGGCACGCGCAGACCTGTGTCGGACAGTTAGAAGGATCGTTCCATGACCGCAATCATCGACATTCACGCGCGTACGATCCTCGACAGCCGCGGCAACCCGACGGTCGAGGTCGAGGTGATGCTCGAAGACGGCAGTTTCGGCCGCGCAGCCGTGCCTTCGGGGGCGTCGACCGGGGCGCATGAAGCGGTCGAAAAGCGCGACGGTGACAAGAGCCGCTGGGGTGGCAAGGGCGTGCAAAGCGCGGTCGATGCGGTCAATGGCGAGATTGCCGATGCGATCGCGGGCCTCGAAGCCGAGGATCAGCGCGAAATCGATGCGACGATGATCGAGCTCGATGGGACTGAGAATAAGAGCCGACTCGGCGCGAATGCGATCCTCGGGGTCAGCCTTGCGGTCGCAAAGGCGGCGGCGGATGCGCGCACGCTGCCGCTCTACCGCTATGTCGGTGGCGTTTCGGCGCATGTGCTGCCGGTGCCGATGATGAACATCATCAATGGCGGTGAACATGCCGACAATCCGATCGATTTTCAGGAATTCATGATCGTGCCGGTCGGCGCAAGCTCGATGATTGAAGCGGTGCGTTGCGGGTCGGAAATTTTCCACACGCTGAAAAAGGCGTTGCACGACAAGGGCCTGGCGACCTCGGTCGGTGACGAAGGCGGCTTCGCGCCGAACATCGCCTCGACCAACGAAGCGATCGAATTCATCCTGCGCTCGATCGAAACGGCGGGCTACACCCCCGGTGACGACGTGATGCTCGCGCTCGATTGCGCCGCGACCGAATTCTACAAGAAGGGACGTTACGAAATCTCGGGCGAGGGCAAGAGCCTGTCGAGCCACGAAATGGCCGAATATCTCGCCGACCTGACTCGGCGTTATCCGATCTTTTCGATCGAGGACGGCATGAGCGAGGACGATTGGGAGGGCTGGAAGGCGCTGACCGACATGGTCGGCGACAAGGTCCAGCTCGTTGGCGACGATTTGTTCGTGACCAATCCCAAGCGGCTGAAGCGCGGGATTGAGGGCGGCTATGCCAATTCGTTGCTGGTCAAGGTTAACCAGATCGGTACGCTCACCGAAACGCTCGAAGCCGTTTCGATGGCGCAACGGGCGGGCTATACTGCGGTGATGTCGCATCGCTCGGGCGAGACTGAGGACTCGACCATCGCCGATCTGGCGGTTGCGACCAATTGCGGGCAGATCAAGACGGGCAGCCTCGCGCGCTCCGACCGGCTCGCCAAATACAACCAGCTGATCCGGATCGAGGAGGAACTGGAGGGTGCTGCGGTTTATGCCGGACGCTCTGTCATGAGAATTTAACCAACGTAGAAATACGGGCTTGATCCGCGAGTCGCGATGCGCGAAAGTCGCATCCGTGGCCAAGAAACGCTCAACTCTCCGCACGATGCTCCGCCGCGCGATCGCGCCGGCGGCATTGTTGATCGTTGGCGTGTTCTTCGGCGGCTATGCGATTTTCGGGCCGAACGGCGCGCTGGCCTACGGCGATATCGAGCGGCAATTGACGGTGAAGCAGCGTGAGCTTGCGATGCTCGACAAGAGCCGGGCGGATTTGAAGAACCGCGTGGCCTTGCTCGACCCACGCCATGCCGACCCGGACATGGTCGAGGAACTTGCGCTCAAGAACCTCGGCGTGGTGCATAAAGACGATATGATCGTCCCGCTGACCGACAAGAAATAGCCGCGCAAATCTAGATTGGGCGTCCCCGCTTCCGCGGGGACGCCAAAAGTCGGTTTCGGCTCCTACCGTCCCAGGAACGTCAGTAAATCCTTCGTGAAGCGGTCGCGCTCGGTCACGGTGAAACCGTGCGGCGCGCCGTCATATTCGACGAGTTGCGCTTGCCCGATCCCGCGGGCGGCGACGCGACCGCTCAGGTCGATCGGGACGATGTCATCGGCAGTGCCGTGAACGATCAGCGTGGGCACGCCGAAGGCGGGCAGATCGCCGCGAAAATCGGTGTGACCGAGGGATTTGACGCATTCGAGTGTACCGCGCAGCCCGGCCTGCATCGCGATGTTCCATGCCCATTGCACCGTTTCCGGCCCAACCTGTGGCCCGGTGCCGCCAATGCCGAAAAAGGTCTTGAGGAAGCCCGCGAAAAAGCCGGGGCGATCAGCCGCAATGCCGGCGAGCATCCCCTCGAACACTTCGGGCGGCGCGCCGTTGGGGTTGTCGTCGGCCTTCGATAGATACGGCACGACCGACCCGATCAGCCCGGCCGCGACCAGGCCCTTGCCGGCGTGGCGGCTCATGTAGCGCGCGACTTCGCCGCCGCCCATCGAGAAGCCGACGATGGTCGCGTCCGACGTTGCGCCGGTCTGCTCCAGCACGTCGGCGAGATCGTCCGACAGCGTATCGTAATCATAGCCGTTCCACGGCTGACCCGAGCGCCCGAAGCCGCGACGATCATAAGCGATCGCGCGGAAGCCGGCGTTGGCCAGCGCCAGCGCCTGCGCATCCCAGCTGTCGGCGCTGAGCGGCCAGCCATGGATCAGGACGACCGGGCGACCTTCGCCCCAATCCTTGACGTAGAGATCGGTACCGTCGCGAGTTTTGATGTAGGGCATGGGAGTGCTCCGTATTGGCGGGATCGTTCCGGCTCAACGATACGGTCGCCGCCGCGTTCCCGCCAGTTGGCGCGCAACGCCCGCCCGCTGGGCTGGCGCGATCCGTCGCAAACTGCCAGCGTCGCGCCATAACGAATCGAGGGAGCAGGTATGCGTTCAGTTTTGTTGGCCGGGATCGCCGCTCTGGCGCTGGCGTCATGCGCGTCCGCCCCGCCCGAACCGAAGGGCTCGATGGCCCCGCTCGCCGTTCTGCCAACGACCGACTGGAAGAGCTTCCGCGATACCTTCATCGAGGATTGGTTCAAGGTGTCGCCCGCCGATGCGGTGTATCAGGGCCGGCACGATTTCGATGGCGGGCTGGGTGACTGGACGCCGGGCGGGCTCAAGCGGCAAGGTGCCTTCCTGCGCGAGGCGATCGACAAGGCCAAGGCATTCGATGCGGCCAAGCTGAGCAAGGACGAAGCTTTCGAGCGCGATTATCTGGTGACGGTCGCGTCGGGCAAATTGTTCTGGCTTGAGGATGCCGATTTCCCGCACAAGAATCCGGCCTGGTATGTGAATGCCGGGCTTGATCCCAACGTCTATATCGCGCGCAACTATGCCGATACGCCGACGCGGATGCGCGCGATCGTCACCTTCATGCGCAAGATTCCCGTTGCCGCCGCGCAGATCAAGGCGAACCTCAAGACGCCGATGCCGCTCAGCTACATCAATTTCGGCGTCGCCGCGTTTAACGGCTTCGGCGATTATTATACCGGCGACGCGAAAAAGGCGTTTGCCACGGTGAAGAGCCCCGCCTTGCAGGAGGAGTTCGACAAGGCCGCGATTGTCGCGTCGCAGGCAATGCACGATCTGGCGGCGCATCTGGAGAAGCAGCGCCCGAGCGCGACGCAGGACTTCGCGCTGGGGGCAGAGCGTTTCGCGCGGATGGTCAAGCTGACCGAGGGCGTTGATGTGCCACTCGCCACGCTCGAGGCGGCGGGGAAGGCCGATTTGCTCCGCAACCAGAAGGCGCTGGCCGAGGCGTGCGGGCAGTTCGCGCCGGGCGCGACGGTCCCGGCGTGCATGGCCAAGATGAACGCCAATAAGCCCGCCAATAACGATCCGGTCGCCGAGGCGCGCAAGCAAATCCCCGAACTGCGGGCGTTCGTGCTCGCCAACGACGTCGTGACGATCCCCGATCAGGAGCAAGCTTTGGTCGAGGAAAGCCCGCCCTATAACCGGCAGAACAGCGCCTATATCGATCCGCCCGGGCCGTTCGAGAAGGGCATTCCGTCGGTCTATTACATCTCGCCGCCGGACCCATCGTGGAGCAAGGCCGAGCAGGACGGGTTCATCCCCGGCAAGATGGATTTGCTGTTCACCTCGGTCCACGAAGTGATGCCGGGACATTTCCTGCAATTCCGCCACGCCAATGCCTCGCCCTCGCTCTTCGGGCGATTGTTCGTCGGCTATGCCTTTGCAGAGGGGTGGGCGCATTATGCCGAGGAAATGATGTGGGAAGCCGGGCTGCATAAGGGGGATGCGGAAACGCATGTCGGGCAGCTGTCGAACGCGCTGCTGCGCAATTGCCGCTATCTGTCGGCGATCGGGCTGCACAGCGGCACGATGACGCAGGAGCAATCGCGGAAAATGTTCGTCGAGCAATGCTATCAGGACGAGGGCAACGCCAAGCAGCAATCGGCGCGCGGGACGTACGATCCGGCCTATCTCAACTATACGATGGGCAAATTGATGATCCGCAAGCTGCGCGAGGATTGGACCGCGACGCATGGCGGGCGCGGCTCGTGGAAGGCGTTCCACGACGAATTCCTGCGTTATGGCGGGCCGCCGATCCCGCTGGTGCGAAAAGCCATGCTGGGCGGGGACGGGAAAGCGGTGTTCTGAG
>NZ_JBBATX010000041.1:19226-22064 GCF_040398505.1 Sphingomonas sp.
GCTTCCCCGGCGAAGGCCGGGGCCCAGTTGCGATGGCGGATGCAGAGAGCACAGCGTCAATTGCTAACTGCCCCACTCCTGGGCCCCGGCCTTCGCCGGGGAAGGGAAACCTACCGCGACTGCTTGAGCGTCGCCACCGTCTCCGCAACTTCCTCGGATGGCGGCATGCGGATTGACGGGCGGAGCCGCGCGATGCTGCACAGGCCGGCCACGAACGCGAGCCCCGCTGCCACCAGCGGCGGGGTCGCGCCGTTGCCGATGCCGAAGGCCAGCAGCGCCGCCACCAGCGTCGCGCCAGTGGTCTGGCCGAGCAGCCGCGTCGTCGAGACCAGCCCGCCCGCCGCCGCGGCGCGTTCGCGCGGCGCGCTGCCGATGATGAGGCGCGCATTGGGCGGCAGGAAGGTCCCGAACCCGCCACCGCACAGCGCCATGCGCCAGATCACGTCGAAATGGCTGGGATGCGGTGGCAGATACCCGATCAGCACCAAGGCGACGATCGAGATCGCCATGCCGACCCCGCCGAGCACGCCCGCCGGAATCTTGTTCGAGAGCCAGCCCGACAGCGGCGCAACGACGATGTTGGTCAGCGGCCACGGTGCCATCAGCAGCCCCATCTCGACCGGCGAGAAGCCGAACTCGCTTTGCAGCCGAAACGGCATCGAGATGATCAGCGTCATCGACGCGATGAACGCGGTATAGGCCCCGATCACCGACAGCCGCAGCACCGGCTGCATCAGCAAGTCGATCGGCAGGATCGGATCGCGCTCGCGCCGTTGGCGCCGGACGAAATAGACGCCGAGCAACGCTCCGCACAATACGATCGCGGCGGAGACGACCGGACTGTCGCCATGCACGCCGCTCTCCAGCCCGCCGATGATCAGGCCGAACATCCCCGCGCACATCACCGCGCCGATCACGTCGAACGGCGTATCGCGCGGCGGCGTATCGGGCAGCGCACGGCCGAGGATCAGCGAGCCGATCGCAAATGGCACCGCGCTGGCGAACACCCATGGCCACGGCGCGATGCCGAGGATCAGGCCGCCGAGCGTCGGCGCGAGCGCGGCCCCGGCCGAGACGATCGCAGAATTGATGCCGAGGCCGCTGCCGAGCTGCTTGGTGGGATAGGTCGCGCGGATCAGCGCGGCGGAGACGGAGAGCGCCGCCGCCGCGCCGATCGCCTGCGCACCGCGGACGATCAGCAGAAAGGGCAAGCTCTTGGCGAAGAAGCACAACAACGTCGCGACCGCGAACAGCAATTGGCCCCATTGATACAAACGCTTGAGCCCGATGCGTTCGCCGAGCCCGGCGAAGGGGAGCAGGAGCATCACGAGCATCAGCTGATAGACGGTGACGACCGACACCACCGACGATCGATCGATATGGAGTTCGCGCGCAATTGTCGGGAGCGCGATGTTGGCGACGCCGCCATCGATGATGATGAGCGCGGTGCCAAGGCACAAGGCACCGATCGCGGCATAGCGGCGGGGGAGGGGCAGGCCGTCGGACGGATGGGAAGCGGTCACGTGCTGGCTTTGCCTATCGGAGCCGACATTGTCATCCCCGCAAAGTCATCCCCGCAAAGGCGGGGACCCATCTCGCACGGCAGGAGCTGGGTCCCCGCTTTCGCGGGGATGACGGCACAGGACGTTGAGGATGGCGTTACGCCAGCGAGACCTCGGCGACCTTATCCGTGTAAGCCTGCTTCGGATCGATCCCGAGCATGACCTTCACGCCGGCCAGCAGGCTGGAGGCATCGACCCAGACTTGCGCGCGCTCGGCATCGAGGCGGAGCAATTGCAGCTTGGGATCGTCCTTGCCGCCTTCATACCACGCCGCGACATAGCTGTTCCACAGCCGGTCGATCACGGCGCGATCATTATCGGCGCTGAGCGTGCCGTGGATCGTCGCGAACAGGTCATTGCCCTTGGACGCGAAGGTCGCGACCGCGCGGCTGCCCGGCGTGAGTTCCGAGACGAGTTCGGTCTCGGTCGAGGTGAAGAAATAGATTGGCCCGCGATCCTCGTCACCGTCGAGTTGCGCGGTCATCGGGCGGGTATGGCCTTCATCGACCCCGGCGAGGCCGAGCATCACGGTCATATCCGAACGCAGGGCTTTCCAGAATTTATGTTCGATTTCAGCTTGATTGGACATCGTCGCTCTCCTTGCCTGACCGAACGGGCAAAGCGGCGCACGGTTCCGTCAGCCAGCTTTGTCAGGCGGGCGACCACCCCGGCGGCGCGAGTTCGAAACCGCCGAAATCGAACGCGGGCGTCACGACGCAACTGACCAGCGCCCAACCGAGGCGCGCCTCGGCCGATTGCCACGCGCCGGGCGGGACGAGCGCCTGCGGGGTTTCGCCGCTTAGCAGATGCTCCTCTTGCCCGATCCGCACGGTGAGCGGCGACCCGGCGTGCCACAGCCACAATTCCGCGGCATCGACGCGGTGCCAGTGCGAGCGCCGCCCATCTTCGAGCAGGAACAGGATCGCCGTCGCCAGCCCGCGCGGCTCCTGTGTGTCGGGCTTGCGCCCGCTGGCAGGATCCGGCGCGGGCTGGCGCATCGTCTCGCGGTACCAGCCGCCCTCTGGGTGCGGCGACAGGTTCAGCGAAGCGATGAGCGGGTGGGGCATATTACAACCTGTACGTCAGCTCCGCGCTCACCGTGCGCTGCGGAAAGGGGTGGAAGAGGAAGTATTTGCGGTTGGCGACATTGTCCAGACCGACCGCCATTTGCCAATGCGGCGTCACACGGAAATTGGCGCGCAGATCGGCGACGACGTAGCTGCCAAACCCCTGATAGGTGAACGACACCGGATCGCTATTGTCGATCGTCGCGTAA
>NZ_JBBATX010000042.1:0-21802 GCF_040398505.1 Sphingomonas sp.
GGGGGCGAACCATTCGAACTATGACGCGTTCGATGCCTTCACGACGACGGTGTCAGGCCGGATTTCGTATGATTCGACCCCGATCTGGCAGAAGACGTTTACCTATGCCTATGGCTTCGAGCTGACCGGCACGAACGAAAGCGTGTTCGATTTTGGCCTCGGGCTGCGCAAGCGCGGCTCGTATTTCATCGCTGCGCTGCCAGGGCAAATCGGGTTCGACCGGTCGGACAGTTTGCTCAACCCGTCCAAGGGCTATCGCCTGAAACTGAGCCTGAGCCCGGAAACATCGGTGCGCGGCGCGGTGCGGCCCTATGCGCGCGTCCTGATCGAGGCGAGCGGCTATTATCCGATCGGCGACAGCATCGTGCTGGCGGGGCGCGTGCGCGCCGGGTCGATCGCCGGGACCGGCCGGGACGATCTGGCACCGTCGCGGCGCTATTATGGCGGCGGCGGCGGATCGGTGCGCGGCTATGGCTATCAGCGCCTGGGGCCGCTCGACACGCAAGGCAATCCGGTCGGCGGACGCTCGATCAACGAATTCGCGCTCGAGGCGCGCTACCGCTTCGGCAATTACGGGATCGTGCCGTTTATCGATGGCGGCAATGCTTATGAAAGTTCGCTGCCCAAGGGCGGTGATTTGCGGCTGGGCGCGGGCATTGGCGGACGTTTCTATACCAATTTCGGGCCGGTGCGCGTCGATGTCGCGACGCCGCTCAACCCGCGCAAGGGGGACGGCAAGGTCGCGCTCTACATCTCGATCGGACAAGCGTTCTGATGGCCGAAGACGCGGTGATCGTGGTCCGCCCGCCTGTGTGGCAGCGCGTGCTGAAAGGGGCGGGGATCGCGCTGGTCGGCCTCGCCGTGCTGGCGGGGGCGTTCGTGCTTGGCCTCGATACCGCGCCCGGGCGGCGGGTGATCGCCAATTATGTGGGTGATTATACCACGGCTTCGGGCCTTAACATCACGGTCGGGCGGATCGAGGGATCGCTCTACGGCAAGATGGTGCTCATCGATGTGCGCGTGCGCGATCCGCAAGGCGTGTTCCTGACCGCGCCGCGGATCGCGGTCGATTGGCGACCGTTTGCTTATGCCAGCAACCATATCGATGTGCGGTCAGCGCAAGCGGCGCGGGTGACGATGACGCGCTCGCCGGTGTTCAAGCCGGTGCCGAGCGACCCCAATGCGCCGATCCTGCCCGATCTCGACATCGATATCGGGCGGCTGACGATCGCGCGGATGATCCTCGCCAAGCCGGTGACGGGGGCGGTGCATATCCTCAAGATCGATGGGCAGACCCACATCGCCGATCGCCGCGCGCAAGTGACCGCCGATGTTGCGGCGCTGACCGGCGCGGGCGTCGCCGGGGGCGACCGGCTGCGCTTCAAGCTCGACGCGGTACCCGATCGCGATCTGCTCGATATCGATACGCGGTTGATCGCACCCGCCAATGGCGTGGTTGCGGCGATGAGCGGGATCAAGGCACCAGTCGATTTCACTATTGGCGGCAAGGGGAGCTGGACGGCGTGGAGCGGCACGGCGTCGGGCACGCTTGGCGGGGCATCGTTTGCCGATCTTGCGCTGACCGCGAAGAGCGGGCGTTTCACGGTGCGTGGCAGCGCCAATCCCGGTCTCTATCCCGGCGGCGCGCCAAAGGACACGGCGACCCCGAGCAACCCGCTCGCGCGGCTGACCGCGCCACGGCTTGAGATCGCGGCGAATGCGACGCTCGATCAGCGCAAGATGACGCTGTCGGCGACCGCGCGCTCGGATGCTTTGGCGTTGGACGCCAAGGGGTTGCTCGATTTCGCGGCGAGCAGCTTCGGGCAGTTCGCGGTCAATGCGCGGCTGCTGACGCCCGGGGCGATCGCGCCCAATTTGCGCGGGCGCGATGTTGCGGCGCGCGTGGTGCTCGACGGCAAGTTCGCGACGCCGACGGTCAATTATGTCGTGACGGCGGGCGTGCTCGGTTTTGGCGAGACGCAAGTCGAGCAGCTTTATGCCTCGGGTCTGGCGCGGGTGAATGCCGATCATATCATCGTGCCGCTCGCGGCGCGGGCGGCGCGGGTGACGGGGCTGAATGCGGCGGCGGGCGGGTTGCTCGATGCGGTGACGATCAACGGCGATTTTGCGATTGCGGGCGACAAAATCCTCTCGGACAATCTGAAGATCCGATCGCGCAAGATTGACGCAACAGCCTTGGTCGTCGCGGACCTGTCGACGGGGTTGTATCGCGGCGCGCTCAACGGGCGCGTCAATGATTACCGGATCGACGGGGTCGGGATCGTCTCACTGCGGACCGATGCCAAGCTGGTGACGGTGCCGAGCGGCGGGTTCGGGATCACCGGCCATGTTGCGGCGCGGACCGCGCAAATCTTCAACGACGGCGCGCGCAGCTTCCTCGGCGGCAATGCGGTAGCGACGGCGGATGTGGGCTATGATCCCAACGGCATCGTCACCTTCCGCAATCTGCGCCTCAACGCCCCGCACTTCCGCGTGACGCGCGGGCAGGCGCGGTATGATCCCAAGGGTCCGTTGCTGGTCGAGGCCGATGGCTATTCGACTGCTTACGGGCCAATCTTCGCGCGCGTGTCGGGCACGGCGACGCAGCCGATCGCGCTGTTGCGCGCGCCACGGCCGGGTGTTGGGGTTGGCCTGGTCAATCTTGAGGCACGCGTGCGCGGGACGGGTTCGGCTTATGCGGTGAACGCGACAGGCGGCACGCAATATGGACCGTTCAGCGCTGATCTGCTGGTGAGTCCGGCCAGGCAATTGACGGTCGACATCCGCACGGCGCGCTTTGCCGGGGTCGATTTCAAGGGGCGGGTGCAACAGCTTGCGGCGGGGCCGTTCGGCGGGCGGGTGAGCTTTGCCGGATCGGGCGTCAGCGGTGCCGCATTGCTTGGCGCGCAGGGGTCGGTGCAGCGCGTCGATGTCGCGGCGCGGGCGAACAATGCCAAGATTCCCGATGCGGTCGATTTCACGATCGGGCGCGCGATCATCAATGCGCGCGCCGTGCTGTATGCCAATGCGCCGCAGATCGTCGCCGACGCGCAGGTCGCCGACTTGCGCTACGGCCCGACCGTCCTCGCCAGCGCGCGCGCGAAGATCGCTTATACCGGCGGCAGCGGCACCGCGCAGGTGGTGGCGCAAGGATCGAACGGCGCGCCGTTCCGCGTCGCCGCCAATGCGCGGCTGAGTCCCACTCTGTGGCTGGTCGCGACGCAGGGGCAGGCGAACGGGATCGATTTCAAGACGACCAACCCGGCGCGGATCGCGATCGATCGGGGTGCGTATCGGCTCGAGCCAACGCGGATCGATTTTGGCGCGGGCAAGAGCGCCGGCTCGGCCCGGATCGCGGCGGATTACGGCAATGGCGTGTCGGCGAAGCTGCGGCTCGACGCGCTCGATCTGTCGGTGGCGAATGCGGTGATCCCCGATCTCGGGCTGGGCGGATCGGCGACGGGTGCGCTCGATTATACGCAGCCGCGCGGCGCGTCGGTCCCGCAGATCGCCGGGCAATTCCGTGTGCGTAACTTCACGCGTTCCAGCCTTGCCAGCGTGTCCGAACCGGTCGATCTGATCGCGCAGGTCAGCCTGAGCAATGCTGGCGGTGAGGCGCGCGCGCTGATCCAGCGTGGCGGGACGACGGTCGGGCGGCTGGTCGCGGCGTTGCGCCCGCTGGGCGGCGGCGCGAACTGGACCGAGCGGCTGCTATCGGCGCCGCTGTCGGGCGGGATTCGCTATAACGGGCCGGCGGGCGTGTTGTTCTCGTTCGCGGGGCTGTCGAAGCAGCAGCTCTCCGGTCCGATCGCGCTGGCCGCCGATTTTGGCGGGCGGGTCGATGCGCCGCAACTGACCGGGCTGATCCGCGCGGATGCGCTGACCTATGACAATGAAGTCTATGGCACGCGGCTGAGCCAGATGAAGCTGGCCGGGCGTTTCACCAGCGACCGGCTCGAGATTACGCAGCTGTCAGCGCGGGCCGGCGAGGGGACGGTGCAGGCGCAGGGGTCGGTCGGCTTCTCCTCGGCAGCAGGGTTCCCGATCGCTTTCCGCGCGACGCTCAACAATGCCCGGCTTGCGCGCAGCGATGCGCTTGGCGCGACGGTGACGGGTACGATCGCGGTGACCAACAGCAACGCCAATGGCGGGCTGATCACGGGCGATCTGCGCATTCCTGAAGCGCGCTATGAAATCATCCGCCAGGGCCAGGCCGATGTCGCCGAATTGACCGGCGTCCGCCGCAAGAGCGATGTGGTCAAGGCTGCGGCCGCCGGTCCGGCCGAGCCGCCAGTCGGGCTGTTCAAACTCGATTTGCGCGTGCGCGCCGACAATCAGCTATTCGTCTCGGGCATGGGGCTCGAATCCGAATGGGAGATGGACGTGCGCGTGGCTGGCACGTCGGCCGCGCCGCGCATCATCGGGCGGCTGCAAATCGTGCGCGGGACCTATTCGTTCGCGGGCAAGCGTTTCGACGTGACCAAGGGCGATGTCCGCTTAGATGGCGGCGCGCTGGCCGATCCGCAAATTGCGCTAAGTGCCACCACGACCACCAACGACATCACCGTCGTGATCGATGTTACGGGCACCGGCCAGAAACCGCAAATCGCGTTTAATTCGACGCCTGCGCTGCCGCAGGACGAAGTGCTCAGCCGTTTGCTGTTCGGCAGTTCGGTAACAAACCTGTCGGCAATCCAGGCGATCCAGCTCGCCGCGGCGCTCAATTCGCTGCGCGGATCGGGCGGCGGGCTCAATCCGCTGGGCAAATTGCGCTCGGTCGCGGGGATTGATCAGCTGCGTATTCTGGGCGCGGATGAGGCGACCGGGCGCGGCACCGCGCTCGCCGCGGGCAAGTATATCACCAACAATATCTATGTCGAAGTGATCACCGATTCGCGCGGCTTCACCGCGACGCAGTTGGAGGTCTCGCTGACCAAGGCGCTCAGCGTGCTGTCGCAGGCCGGGTCGTTCGGCGGATCGAACGTCACGGTGCGCTATCGAAAAGATTTCTAATCGCAACTGATCTCTTCCCGTCGGCGGAAAAATCGAATATCGGGTATCCTCGAACGAGGACGGGCCGAATATGACAATCGAACATTTCGACGTTGTGGTGGTGGGAGCCGGGATCTCCGGAATCGGGGCCGGCTATCATCTGCAGACGATGAGTCCGGACCGCTCCTACGTCATTCTCGAAGGGCGTCCCGCGCTTGGCGGCACGTGGGACCTGTTCCGCTATCCCGGCATCCGTTCGGATTCGGACATGTATACGCTCGGCTATTCGTTCAAGCCGTGGACCGAGGCGAAGGCGATTGCCGACGGTCCCTCGATCTTAAAGTATGTTAGCGAGACCGCGCGCGACTTCGGGATTGACCAGCATATTCGCTTCAAACACCATGTGAAGCGCGCCGCCTGGTCGACCGCCGACGCGCGCTGGACCGTCGATTCCGAGGGGCCGGATGGTCCGGTGACGTACACCTGCAATTTCCTCTTCATGTGCAGCGGCTATTACAATTACGCGCGCGGCCACACGCCCGAGTGGAAGGGCGCGGAGTCCTTCGCCGGGCGCATCGTCCATCCGCAATTCTGGCCGAGCGATCTCGATTATGCGGGCAAGAAGGTCGTGGTGATCGGCAGCGGCGCGACCGCCGTCACCTTGATCCCGGCGATGGCGGAGACGGCGGCCCACGTCACGATGCTGCAGCGCTCCCCAACCTATGTCGTGTCGCGCCCGGCCGAGGATGCCGCGGCCAACTGGCTGCGCGCCAGGCTCCCCGCGAAGCTCGCTTATAGTCTGGTACGCTGGCGCAACGTGCTGTTCGGGATGTTCTTCTTCAACATGGCGCGCAAACGGCCGGCCAAGGTCAAGGACCGCCTGATCGGCATGGTCCGCGACGAGTTGGGCCCGGATTATGACATCGAGCGGCACTTCACGCCGAAGTATAATCCATGGGATCAGCGGCTGTGCCTCGTCCCCGATTCCGATCTGTTCGGCGTTTTGCGCAGCGGCAAGGCATCGGTCGTGACCGATACGATCGACCATTTTACCCCGACCGGCATTGCGCTGTCCTCGGGCGAGACGCTTGACGCCGACGTCGTGGTGACGGCAACCGGGCTGGAGCTACAGTTGCTCAGCGACGTCGTCTTCAGCGTCGACGGTGCCCCGGTCGATCTGTCCAAGACCTTCAATTACAAGGGCATGATGTTCTCGGACGTGCCGAACATGGCGTCTTCGTTCGGCTATACCAATGCGTCGTGGACGCTCAAGGCGGACTTGACCTGCGCCTATGTCTGTCGCTTGCTCAACACGATGAAGGCGCGCGGCTTGCGTCAGGCAACACCGCGCGTCGGCGACACGATGCTGGTGCCGGCACCGTTCCTCGATTTCAGCTCGGGCTATGTCACGCGCGCGATGGAAAAATTCCCCAAACAGGGGAGCAAGTCGCCGTGGCGCGTGCATCAGAATTATGCGCTCGATCTGCTGGCGCTACGCTATGGCTCGGTCGATGACGGGATGGAGTTTTCCAACCCGGTGGCGGTTGCGCCAAAGCGCGAGGCGGTTTCGGCATAAGCGACACGCCACTGGGCGGCGCCGCGGTCGTTTCTCTGCAATAACGGTATTTTGTCTTGCTGTGTTCGTTCGAACGAACTAGCAGCGCTGACGATGTTGCAACACCGCCTTCTCGAGATCGCCATCGCGGAATTCGCCGCGAAAGGGCTTGAAGGCGCAAGCACGCGCGGAATCGCTGCGGCGGCAGGAACCGCCATGTCCTCGATCACCTATCATTATGGTGGCAAGGAAGGGCTATATCTCGCGGCGGCGGACTATATCGCGGCGCAAGCCGGCGAGGAGATGGCCCCCGCATTCGACCATGGCGATCTTCCAGCGGCCCTGGCACCGGGCGAAGCGCGGTCGCGCATCCACGGCATCGTCCGCCAGTTTATCGAGACGATGGCGGGCGAGCGCAGCGCGGCATGGTCGCTGTTCATCATGCGCGAGCAAATGGCCCCGACCGAAGCGTTTGAGCGCATTTATGGCGGCCTGATGGGCAAGATGCTCGAAACCTTGTGTGAGCTGGTCTGCACCGCGACCGGACGCGATGATCGCGATACGGCGCGGATCGTGGTCATCACGCTGATCGGTCAAGTGATCGTGCTGCGCGCGTCGCGGGCGACGGTGCTCAAGCTGATGCGACGCGGCACGATCGATGCCGCTGCGACCGCGACGCTCGCCGCGCGGATCGCGGCCAATACCGACGCCATTCTTGACCGGCTGATCGCCGAATGCCAGGAAATTTCATGAGCGACGACCAGACGAACCCGGCGAAGAGTGGGGATGTGGCCCCGGATGATACGCCCAAAAAGCCGTCGATCTTCACCAAGCCGCTGTTCTGGATCGTGTTCGTGCTGGTCGTCGGTGCGATCGTCATCGGGTCGGTGCTCTATTATCTCGACGCGCGGCAATATGAGTCGACCGACGATGCGTTCATCGACGCGCACATCGTGCGGATTGCGCCGACCGTGGCGGGGACGCTGAAGGCGGTCGCCGATGTCGACAATCGCCATGTCGAGGCGGGACGGCTGCTCGCGGTGATCAGCGCGTCGGGGCCGGAAGCACGGATGTCCGAAGCGAGCGCCAATGTGAAACAGGCAGAAGCGCAATTCGAGCAAGCGCGCGCGCAAGTCGCGGCAGCGCAAGCGACGCGGGACCAGGCGGCGGCGCAAGCCCGCGCCCCGCTCGCCACCGCCGCCAAGGCGCAACAGGACCTTGCGCGCTATGAGGCGCTGCGCCAGATCGATCCCGCCGCTGTCGCCGGGCAACAGCTCGATGCGGCGCGGGCGACCGCGCGTTCGACCGCGGCCGAGGCGCTGGCCGCGCGCCAGCAAATCGACAGCGCGGCTGCCAATATTGCGGTCGCGCGGCGTCAGGTCGCCGCCGCGCGCGCGGTGATCGAAGCGCGACAAGCTTCGGTGCGGCAGGCCAATGTGACGCTTGGCGACAACCGACTGACCGCGCCCGTCTCGGGCCAGGTGGTCAATCGACAGGTTAACCTCGGTTCCTATGTCGGGCCGGGCACGCAGTTGATGGCGATCATCCCCGATCACATCTGGGTCACCGCGAATTTCAAGGAAACCCAGCTCCAGCGGATGACAATCGGCCAGCTCGTCAAGATCAAGGTCGATGCCTATCCCGACGTGGAATTTGCCGGCCATATTGACTCGGTCCAGCGCGGGGCAGGGCAAGCGTTCGCGCTGCTGCCGCCGCAAAATGCGACCGGCAATTACGTCAAGGTCGTGCAGCGCGTGCCGGTGCGGATCGAATTCGACGTGAAGCCGGGCAGCCCCGATCCGCGCAAATATTCGATCGGGCCGGGCATGTCGGTCGTGCCGACGGTCAAGGTCCGCTAAGGTGGCATCTGCGGTCGCGCAGGACGGCTGGAGTCCTTCGCGATCGGCGGCGGGCAAGTATAGCCCGTGGCTGATCGTGGCGGTCATTTCGATCCCGACCTTTATGGAAGTGCTCGACACCTCGATCGCCAACGTCGCGCTCGATCATATCGCCGGTGGTCTGTCGATTTCGAACGATCAGGCGACGTGGGTGCTGACGAGTTATCTCGTCGCCAATGCGATCATCATCCCGATCAGCGGCTGGCTGTCCGACGTAATCGGGCGGAAGCGTTACTTCATGATCTCGATTGCGCTGTTCACGCTGGCGTCGCTGCTGTGCGGGCTTGCGCCCGATCTGACGACGCTGGTCATCGCGCGCGTGCTGCAGGGGATTGGCGGCGGCGGGCTCGCCCCGGTCGAACAATCGATCCTCGCCGACACCTTTCCGCCGCGCCAGCGCGGGATGGCGTTTGCGGCGTTCGCGATCGTCGTCGTCGTCGGCCCGGTGCTCGGGCCAACGCTTGGCGGGTATATTACCGAAAATTCGAGCTGGCACTGGGTGTTCCTGATCAACGTGCCGATCGGGATCGCGTCGCTGTTTCTCGTCAATCTGTTCGTCGACGAGCCCAAAGCCGTCACCGACGACCGCGCCAAGCTGCTGAAACGCGGCATCCGCGTCGATTATATCGGGATCATCCTGATCGTGCTCGGGCTCGGCTTTTTCGAATATACGCTCGACCGCGGTCTGCGCGAGGATTGGTTCGCGAGCAGCTTCATCATTATGACGGCGACGATTTCAGCCGTGTCGCTGATTGCGCTGGTGCTGTGGGAGCTCAACAATGACGATCCGGTGATCGATCTGAAATTGCTCAAGAGCCGCAATCTTTCGCTCACGCTGCTGATGATGGCGGTGACGGGCATGATCCTGTTCGGCACGACTCAGCTGATCCCGCAAATGCTCCAGCAAGTGCTGGGCTATACGTCGTTCCAGGCTGGGTTGGCGCTGACGCTGGGCGGGCTTGCGACGCTGGTTGCGGTGCCGTTTGCGGGGCGTCTGTCGGGCAAGGTCGATGTGCGGTTGCTGTTGTTCCCGGCGTTGCTGGTTCAGGCGTTCGCGCTGTGGAACATGACGCATCTCAACGCCGAGATCACCTTCCACCACGCGGCGATCGCGCGGCTGTTTCAGGCGATGGCGCTGCCCTTCCTGTTCGTGCCGATCAACGCGGTGGCCTATGTCGGGCTGCCGCAAAACAAGACGGCGCAGGCATCGAGCTTGCTCAACATCGCACGCAATCTGGGCGGATCGATCGGGATTTCGATCTCGCAGACGCTGTTGTCGCATGGCTTGCAGCGGCATCAGTCCAACCTCGTCGCGCCGCTCAATCCGTTGAACCCGAATTATACTGATTGGATCGGAAAGGCTGAGGGTGTGTTCGGCGATGCCACGACGCCGCTCGCCATTTTGTACCAGACGGTGCAGCGTCAGGCCGCGATGCTCGCGTTCCTCGACGTGTTTCACGCCTTGATGATTGTGGTGTTGTGCGTGGCACCGCTCGTATTCTTGATGCGTCCCGGCAAGGCCGGCGGCAGTGGTGGAGGCGTGGGACATTGACCCGTTCGTTTGTGGCAACCGCGTTCATCGGGGCGACGCTGCTGGCCGGCTGCACCGTTGGACCGAAATATCAGGCACCGACACTGGCGGTGCCACCGAGCTTTGCCGAGCCGCAGGGCAGCGCAGCGGGCACGCGTGTCGATCCGGCGCGGTGGTGGACGGCGTTTGGGGATTCGACGCTGACGTCATTGGTCGAGCGTGCTTTGACAGACAGCCCGACCATCGCGATCGCGGCGTCGCGCGTGCGGCAGGCGCGGTTGCAGGAAATCGCGGCTTATGCGGTCGGCCGGCCAACGGTCGATGCGCTCGGCAATGTCAGCCACGTCGAATTCAGCAAGAATGCGGGCTTCTCCTCGCTCGCCAGCCTGTTTTCGGGCGGGAGCGGCGGGGGCGGAAGTCCCTCGGGCGGTGGCATCGCGCTGCCGGGCAGTGGCATCACCACCTATGCCGCCGGTTTTGACGCGAGCTGGGAGATCGATCTGTTCGGCGGCGGGCGGCGCGGTGTCGAAGGCGCGCTCGCGCGGAGCGATGCGGCGGTGTGGTCGCAGCGCGACGCCGCGGTAACGCTGGGGGCCGAAGTGGCGCAGGCGTATTTCGCGCTGCGGCTGGATCAAGCGCAGATCGCGGTGGTCGAGGACGAGCTCGGTCGCCAGCGCCGGGCGCTCGAGATCGCCGGCAATGTCGCCAAAGTCGGTTTAAGCCCGCAAATCGACGTAACGCGGCAACGTCAGTCGATTACCAGCCTTGAGGCAAGGCTCGAACCGCTGCGCGCCGATACGCGCGTGCGGATTCATGCGCTTGGGATCCTGCTCGGGGCCGAGCCCGAAAGCCTGACGGCGGAATTGACCGCGCCGCTGCCGACCCTGGCGTCGGTTCCGGTCGTGCCAGCCGGTCTGCCGTCCGATTTGCTGCGTCGCCGCCCCGATATTCGCGCGGCGGAGCGGCAATTGGCGGCCGCCACTGCGGACATCGGCGTAGCCGTCGCCGACCTGTATCCGAAGTTCAAACTGACCGGGATGGCGGAATTCCTCTCGACCTCGCTCGCGTCGTTATTGGCGCGGGACAGCCTTCAGGCGAGCGGCGTTGCCGGGGTCAGCTTCCCATTGCTCGACTGGGGGCGGCGCAAGGCCACGGTCGGCCTGCGCAAGGAAGATCGCGAACAGACCTATCTGCGCTACAAGGCGACCGTGCTCGGAGCGCTGCGCGATGTCGAAGACCCGCTCGCGCGGATCGATGCCGAGCGGCGGCGCAATGCGGCGCTGAAGCGCGCGGTCGCCGATGCCGAGGCAACGGCACATGCGGTCGACGCGCAATATCGCACCGGCTTCGTCGCGCAAAATACGCTGATCGATGCGCAGATCACGGTGCTGACCGCGCGCGAACAGCTCGTCGCAAGCGATGCGCAATTGCGGCAGGACACCGCCGCTTTGTTCAAGGCGATCGGCGGCGGTTGGGACGAGGCCGCGGCGGGGTGACTGGCGTGCGGCGTGGTGAGAGCATAAAGGGCGAAGCGATGGAGACCACCGCCTTGCGCGCCGCCGCGCTGACGCACCTCGAGGCGCTGATCGCGTTCGATACGACATCCCGCGATTCGAACCTCACGCTGATCGCGTATGTCGAGGCCTTCCTCGGCCGACACGGTGTTTCCGCCCGGCGCGTCACGAATGCCGAGGGGACCAAGGCCAATCTGTACGCGACGATCGGGCCAGCGGTGCCGGGCGGGGTGGTGTTGTCCGGGCATACCGATGTCGTGCCGGTCGATGGGCAGGCGTGGAGCAGCGACCCTTTCGCGCTGACCCGGCGGGGCGAACGGCTGTACGGGCGCGGCACGTGCGACATGAAGGGGTTTCTCGCGCTCGCCCTCGCGGCAGTTCCGGGCTTTGCGCGGGGGACAACCGCGCGACCGCTGCATCTGGCATTTTCATATGATGAGGAAGTCGGCTGTCTCGGCGCGCCGACGATGATCCGCGAATTGGTCACCGCGCTCCCCGCGCCGCGCGCTGTGATTGTCGGGGAGCCGACCGATATGGAGGTGGTCAGCGGGCACAAGGGGATCTCGACGTGGCGCGTAACCGTGACGGGGCATGAGGCGCATTCGAGCCTCACGCACCTCGGCGTTTCCGCCAATATGGTCGCGGTCGGGCTGATGGCGCAGCTGCGCGACCTTGCGCGCGCGCTGGCGGATCATGGCGATCCCACATCGCTCTACCATCCGCCGCACGCCACGCTGACGATCGGGCTGGTGCAAGGTGGTACTGCCGTCAACATCCTGGCGCGCGAGTGCAGCTTCGTGTTCGATTTGCGCACCCCGCCGGGGCAGGATCCCGATGCGATCATCGCCCCGTTTCTCGTTGCGTGTGCTGCCGAGGATGCGGCGCTGAAACGGCACTTCGCCGATGCCGGGGTCGAGGTGGTGCGCCGTTCGGCCACCCCGTCCTTCGCGCCCGAACCCGGCGGGGCAGCGGAGCAACTCGCACGACGGCTAACCGGCGATAACGGACCCGCCCGCGCGGCGGCTTATGCTGCCGAAGCAGGCCAATTTCAGGGGGCCGGTTTCTCGACGATCATCTGTGGGCCAGGGTCGATCGAGCAGGCGCACCAAGCCGACGAATATATGGAAATTACGCAGTTCGAGCGCGGCGCGGCGTTCATGACGCGGCTCTATGAGGCGCTGGCGTGATGTACGGCTGAAAATTAACGCGGCCGGGTCGCACGTTTGCGCTGCAAATTTAACGCTGGTCCGGCAATTTAGACTGGAAAAAAGCAACAGTCCCGAATCAGGACCCTAATCATACCACAGACCCGTAAGCTATAACGAGCGCCTACTTGAATTTCAGAAAAATTTCGACCCGATACGGAGGTAACTCGCTCGAATTTCGACCAAATTAATCCCGCATCGGATCGAAGAACGGTTTACCAGGGGCGGGTGCTCTCGCCGTAAACCAGATTCAGGATGAACTTCAACATCACGGTTTCTCCCTTATGCACTCAGGCGGGTGCGCAAGATTCTTAATGGAATCTTAAGGACAAAGCAACCGGATATCCGGGACTTCCGCCGACGGCGGTTTCGGATTTAACGCTTCGTTGAAGCCTTGCGGCGTATCGCGGGTCTCATGGCACCGGCCCCGCATCCACGAACGGCATCGCGCCGACCGGCGAAAGCACGTCCGGCTACACCCGATGCCGATCTGGGCGGGTTGCGGTTCGTTAGTCCGATCGCGCGACGTCGCGGACAGGACCGTCGCGCGCAAATGGCCGGTGCGGCGTCCGAACCGGGTGGGACAGGGCATGATTTGACGTGGCACTTTGTCGCGCTCGTCGAAGTTGTGAATTTTGCTGGATTGCGCCAATATCTTGGTCGATCGCGTGGCGATGCGCTCGTGCTCGATCTGGAACAGCGGATCGCAGCCACGCTGCCTGCTGCGGCAACGATGGTCGTCGGGCGCGCGACGATCGAAGTGTCGTTTGACGGCGCGTCCTTTGCCGATCTTGAGGCTGCGCATGCAGCGCTTCGTGCGGCGATTCTAGCGCCCTTTGATCTCGACAACGCGGTTCCTGCGATGGAGATTGCGATTGGCGGCGTTGGCGCACCGCTCGGTCTGGCCGAGGATGTACGGTTGATCGAGGAAGCGGAAGGCGCGTTGGAGGAAGCGCGCCACGATCTGCGCAGCGTCTTGCGCGACTTGTCGATCGGCACCCCCGCCTTCGATCGGCTTACCCTTACGCGCGAATTGCCGCTGGCGATCGTAAATGGCGAGATGTTCCTGCAATATCAGCCCAAACTGCACGTCCGCAAACAGGCGATTGCGAGTGCCGAGGCGCTGGTCCGCTGGCAGCATCCGCGCCGCGGCCTTATCCTGCCGGGAGATTTCATCACGGTGGCCGAAGAAGCGCGGCAGATTTCGGCGTTGACGCTCTGGACGCTCGATGAGGTAATCCGTGACCAGCGGACGCTTGCCGCAGACGGCCACGATCTGACGATTTTCGTCAACATTTCCGGTCAGTTGCTGGGCGACAAGGCGTTTGTCGATGCTGCCTGCGAAAAGGTGCGCACGGGCAGCGCGAAGATCGGCTTCGAGATCACCGAAACGGCGGTTATCCGGGATCCGGCGTGCGCGATCGCGAACCTGCAGATCTTCGCCGATCAGGGCATCACCATCGCGATCGACGATTATGGCGCGGGACTGTCGTCGCTGGCCTATTTGAAGCAGCTCCCCGCGCGCGAGCTGAAGATCGACAAGATGTTCGTGCTGCAATTGACCAGCAGCAATCGTGATCCGCTGATCGTCCGCTCGACGATTGATTTGGCCCATGCCCTCGACATGGAAGTGACGGCCGAGGGCGTGGAGACGCAAGCCGCGATGGCCTTGCTGTCGGTGATGGGCTGCGACATGATCCAGGGCTATCTGATCAGCCGCCCGGTCTCGATCGATGCGTTCCGTCAATTCCTGCGCGACGATCTGTTGCGCCCGGTCGAGGATGCGCGGCAAGCGATGTTCACGCGTCCGGCGACGTTCTGGAAGAGCGCCTGAGCGGGCGCACTAGTTTAGCGCCGCCTTAACGTGTTCGATCATATAGTTTGACGATGAGAGTCATAGCCCTTCGCGCGTTTGCGATCCTGTGTCTGTGCATCGTTGGCGCTGGATTCCATCCGGCTCCGTTACATGCGCAAGCGGTGCGGTCCGAAGGCGCTCAGTTCGACTCGCTCATCGTCGACGCCAAGGGCGCAATGCTTGGTGATCCTGACAAGGCAATCAACCGTGCGAAGGCGGCTGAGGCATATGCATCGCGCTTCGCAGGGCAACAACGAACGCTTGCAGTTGCAACGGCGAAATGGCTGCAGGGGGAAGCGTACGTAAGGCTGAATAACTCCGCCGCCGCTGCGCCGCTGATAGATCAGGCGATCGGGCTGGTTGCGACCGGCGCACCACCCACCAAGTTGAACGGTGACCTTCTGCTTTCTCGCGGCGGTCTGCTGACAGCGAATGCAGACGTGGCTGGTGCGCTGGCGGCCTATCAACAGGCACATGACGTTTTCCGAGATCTCGGAGAAACCCGTAGCCGAGCGATATCAGTTGTTTTGATAGGAATACTATATCAGGAAGCGGGTGATTACAGGAGCGCCTTAAAATACTTCAAGCAATCTCTGGATATATGTCAAGGCGATTCACAGACTTTGTTCTCTATATTTAGTAATCGCGGGATATCCTTTATGGGTCTTGATCGGATGCCCGAGGCGCAAGCCGAATTTCGCACCGCGCTCGACATCGCCCGCACGTTAAAGAGTCCTGTGCTCGAAGCTCGTACGTTGCGGAACATCGCGCGCGCGCAACTTGTCGCGGGGCAAATCGACGCTGCAGACCGTACCATCGCGATGGGGTTCGGCGCTTCGCGCGGCGACGATGCCGGATCATCGCGCGCGCATTTCCTCGTTCTGTCCGCTTGGTCTGCCCGTCTGCACGGGCGATTGCCCGAAGCGGAGCGCTTGATTCGCCGCGCGTTCAGCAACGCCAGCACGGAAAGTTCGACGCTAGACCTGCGCGAGGGGCACCAGACCGCGTACGACATTTTCAAACAGGCCGGCAATCAGGGGCAGGCGCTGATTCATCTCGAGGCGATCAAGCAATTCGATGACAAGACGTCGACGCTGGCGGCCTCGGCCAACACCGCGCTTGCTGCCGCGCGTTTTGATTTCGCCAATCAAGAATTGAACATCGAAAAACTGAAACGCGCGCAATTGCAGCGCAACATTGATGACGCCAAACAGCGCACCCGTACGCAGCAGCAGATTTTCATCGGGCTTGCGGTCATCGCGCTGATCATTGTCGCCATGCTCGCCTTCGGATTGATCACGATCCGCCGCAGCCGCAACGAAGTGCGTGCCGCCAACGTCGATCTCGGTTTGACCAACGCCGCGCTCGGCAAGGCACTGGCCGCCAAGACCGAGTTCCTCGCCACGACCAGCCATGAAATCCGCACACCGCTCAACGGGATCCTCGGCATGACGCAGGTCATGCTCGCCGACGCGACGCTCAGCGCAGCCCTGCGCGACCGGATCGGCGTTGTGCACGGTGCCGGGATCACGATGCGTGCGCTGGTCGACGATATTCTCGATGTTGCCAAGATGGAGACCGGCAACCTGACGATCGAACGCGTGCCATTCGACCTGAAGGCGACATTGCGCGATGTCTGCCGGATGTGGGAGGAGCAAGCCAAGGGCAAGGGGCTGACCTTTACGCTCGATCTGGAGGGGGCACCGGAAATGATCGAAGGCGACCCCGCGCGGATCCGTCAGATCGTGTTCAACCTTTTGTCCAACGCGCTGAAATTTACCGCCAGCGGCGGCGTAACGCTGCGCGCGACGGCGAGCGACACGACGCTGTCGCTCGCGGTGGCCGATACCGGACTTGGCATTCCGGCCGACAAGCTCGACATCATTTTCGAATCGTTCCGTCAGGTCGACGCCGGAACGACGCGGAAGTTCGGCGGGACCGGGCTGGGGCTGGCGATTTGCCGCAACCTTGCGCGCGCGATGGACGGCGACGTTCGCGTGGTGAGCACGCCCGATGCGGGGACGATTTTCACGCTCGAGATTCCGCTGCTGCTCGCTTCAGCGCCGCACGTTACGGCGAGCGCGGATGCTCCGGGTTCTGATGCGCTGCTGATCCTCGACCGTAATCCGATCTCCCGCGCAATGTTGCGCGCCGTGTTGCAGGCGCGCGCGCGAACCGTGCTTTTCGCGTCGAATACAGCGGAGGCGTTGGCACAGATCAAAGCGGGCCACGTGTCGCGCGTGCTGATCGACGACGCGACGATCACGGCGGCGGATGATGTGGACGCGGCGCTGACGGCGCTCGCCGCGCACGACGTCGTCACCGCCTTGCTGTGGCCGGCGCCGGATCCGGCCGAGCGCGAGCGGTTTGCCGCGATCGGGATCGACCACGTCATCGCCAAGCCGATTGCGGGGGTCGCGCTTGCCGCGATCCTGTTCGATGCGCCCGATTGTGGCCAACCGGTGCTTAACCGGCTTGTATCGCAAGCTGCGTGACCCGATAGAGGGCACCGATGTCCGCACACTCTCCCTTCGATCGCCGCTCGGGGCGCGGGCAATGAACATCCTGTTCATCGAAGACGACCCGATGAACCGCCGGGTCGTAAAGGACATGCTTGACGTCGCGGGCGCGACCATGACCGGGGCCGAAAGTGCCGAGATCGGGCTCGATTTGATCGACCGGTACGATTTCGAGATGGTGCTGCTCGATTTGCGGATGCCCGGCATGGATGGCTTTGAGGCGTTGCGCCACATTCGCCTCCGCAGCGATGCCAAAGCGAACCTGCCCGTCATCATCCTTACCGCTGACACCGCTGTCGATCTGCGCGAGCGCTGCCTTGCCGATGGCGCGGATGAGGTGCTGTTCAAGCCGGTGGCGATGGATTCGCTGTTCGATGCGATCGGGCGGATGCTCGCCAAGGGCACCGGGGACGGGATGATCGGCTGAGCGCAAGCGGCGGTGCCGGATCGTCCAGCGGTCGTATGGTTGGGGGCCGTAGGTCCGGTCGCGTAACGATCGGACGATACTCGGCGTATAGCGCGCATTCCCCTTGCTGGAGCGCCGCATGTCCGAACCTCTTCTTGATCACTTGCTGGCGACGATGGACGTTGCCGTCGAGGCTTTTGCGGTATGCGAGGTGCGCAAGGGTCTCCGGCTGGTCGGCGGCGCGAGCAAGACGATCGAAGTCCATTATGTGCTGTCGGGAACGATGTATCTAACCGTACCGGGCCAGCCCGTCATGATTTGTCCGCCCGGCAGCATCGTGATCGTCCAGCCCGGCGTCGCGCAAGGGATCGCCGCCGATCCGCAGCCCGCGCGCGATGTCGGGGCCGCCGACAATTGCCGGATGACGCGCGATGGCCTGATGCTGTTCGATGCCGCCAGGGGCGAGGAGGGCGATTTGCGCGTGCTGTGCGGGTTGGTGTTCGCCAATATCTCGGGTTCGTTCGGATTGCTCGATGCGGTGACACGGCCAATCCTCGAAGACCTTTTTGACCTGTCGATCGTCCAGAGCGGCGATCGCATGATGCTCGCGGAGATGGGCGGCGGCGCGCTCGGCATGCGCGCGCTGACCGGAGCGTTGATCCTCGTTTTTAGCCGCGCAAACCCGGTCGTTCAGGGCCGGGATGGCGGCTTTCGATAAACCGCACTTAGTTACGACAACACTTGTTGTCAGCAGTATTTGTTCACGGTACGTTCGCTCTATGCTTTCGCACAACTCCTATCGCTACCGGATTTATCCGGATGCAAGCCAGGCTGTGCCGATGCGGCGCACCGCCGGCATGTGCCGGTTGGTCTATAATCTGTGTCTGGAGCAGCGTCAGACATGGGGCCAACGGCATAAGATCACAGCGGTCGACCAGATCAACGCCCTGCCAGAGCTGAAGGCGGCGTTCCCGTGGATCGCCGAGGCGCCGTCGCATTGCCTGCAGCAGGCGATCCGCAATCTGGACGTTGCGTTCAAAAACTTCTTTGCCGGCCGCGCAGGCTATCCGACTTTCCAAAAGCGCTCGTCGCGCGGCAGTTTTCGCTTTCCCGACGCCAAGCAGTTTAGCGCCGCCTTCGACGGACTGACGCTACCAAAGTTCGGCCGGGTGCGCTGGGTGATGCATCGCCGCCTGCCGAAGCAAAGCTCAAATACGAAGATCAAGAGCATTACTGTATCGAGCGAAGGCGCGGGGTGGTTTGCCAACGTGCTCGTGCAGCAAGACAAGCCCGCGCCGCCCGCCAAGGCCGGACTCGTGGTCGGGATCGACATCGGGATCACGATCCCGGTGGCGCTGTCCGACGGCGCTACAGTGAAAATGCCGCGCGCGACACCACGGCACACTCGGCGGCTGAAGCAGCTCAACCAGGCGTTAGCGCGCAAACGCCGCGGCAGTCGCAACCGCGAGCGCACCAAACAGCGCATCGCAGCGTGTCAGGCGCATCTCGGACGTCGGCGCCTAAATGCCGCGCACGAGATCGGCCACGCTCTGGCGCGCGATTATGCGGGCGTCGCCATGGAGGCGCTCAAGCTTCAGAACATGACCAGGAGCGCTGCCGGTAGGCTGGCGGAGCCTGGCATCAACGTGCGCGCGAAGGCCGGGCTCAACCGGTCGCTTCAGGATGTTGCCCCCGGGCAGATCCGCCTGATCATCCGCCAGCATATCGAGGCGGCTGGAGGACTGTTCGAGTTGGTCGATCCTCGTAATACCAGCAGGCGCTGTTCTGCCTGCGATCACGTCGCTGCCGAAAACCGCAAGAGCCAAGCGGACTTCGGCTGCGTCTCCTGTGGGATGCAGATCAATGCCGATCTGAATGCCGCAATCAATATCCGTCGCCTTGCCTTCGGCAATGCGACGGCAATACCACCAACCGGAGGACTTCCGGGGATGGCCTGTGAATCGAGCTCCATCAGGAGCCGGAAACAGGAACCGCGATCCGCGAGGCACGCACCTCTTCTGAAAAGAAGCCCGGTCCTTCAGGGCCGGGAGTAGTCACGAAGGTGTGCCTCGTCATCGTGCTGCGGCGCCATTTCGCGCGCGCCGGCTATGGCTCGGGCGTGCTCGGCACGTTGCGCGATCCGCGGCTTGGCAAGGCGATCACCGCCGTCCTCGACAAGCCCGCCGCACTGCACAGTGTCGCCAGTCTGGCCAGCATTGCGGGCATGAGCCGATCGGCCTTTGCGCGCGAATTCTCGAATACTTTGTCGATGAGCCCGATGGCGTTCGTCGCCAAGACGCGGCTGCATCATGCCGCCGAATTGCTCCGTTCGACCAAATTGCCGGTCAAGGTCATCGCCGCGAGCATCGGCTTTGCCAGCCGCAGCCATTTCAGCCGCGCGTTCGCCGCGGCTTATGGCGCGGACCCGAGCCGGTTTCGCAATAATGGCGCAAATATCGCGCCTGCCGTAACTTCCGGCGTGCCGCCTGCGAATTGAGTGCCATGTCCCGCCCAAGACGGCGTGACGCATCGCATTACCGGAGATCTGATCCCATGACCCGACCCTCATCGCTTTCGCTGCTGTTCGCCGGCGCGGCTCTGGCCGTTGGCGGTGCCTTCGCCGTTACCGGGTTCAATCCGATGGGATCGAGCGTCGGTGTGACCGCCGCTTCGGCCGCCGCTCCTGCCGTGGCGCGTGGTGCCGATGCCGCGCACCCGACGGTGGTCGAATTGTTCGAAAGCCAGGGCTGTTCGGATTGCCCGCCCGCCAATGCCAACGTGAATGCGCTCGCGGCCCGCCCCGACATTCTCGCGCTCAATTTCGCGGTGACCTATTGGGATCAGCTCGGCTGGAAGGACACGTTCGCCAAGCCCGCTTACACCGCGCGGCAGTGGGACTATTCGAACGCCGCCGGACGCGGCCAGGTCGCGACGCCGCAAGTGATCATCAACGGCGGTGCCACCGTGGTCGGCGCGAACCCGCAAACGCTCGCGCGGGCCGTGCAGGATAATGCACGCGGCCTTGGTGGCCCACAGATCGTCGCGGCGAAGGGCAAGGTCACCGTCGGCAAGGGCAGCGGCACCGCGACGGTGTGGATCGTGTACTATGATCCGCGCACGCTGACCGTGCCGATCCGCGCGGGCGAGAATGCAGGGCGCACGCTCGATCATCGCAACGTGGTGCGGTCGCTCGCGGCGCTCGGCAGCTGGAATGGCGCACCCGCGACCTTCACTGTCCCCGCACCGAGCGACCGCGCCTATCGCAGCGCGATCCTCGTCCAGCAGGGCAAGGGCGGCAAGATCATCGCGGCGTCGCGGATTTAAGGGTCGCCAACCCCGGGCGGACGGCGGAGCGCCCCCTCCAGCGACGCCGTTCCGCTGCCCCGTCGTGCCGGTTTCGGCTGCGACGGGGCAGGGGACCAACCGGTCAGATAGATCAGGTCGAAACGTTCGGGCGTTTTCCCGTCGGGGTCGGCGTGCGCGGCGAACAGTTCGGCAGCGCGCGCGAGCGTATCGCGGCGCAGCGGGGTGCGGGCCCGCAACACGTTGGTCGCCCCCATCCCGCGCAGGTCGCGCAAGATGCCGCCGATCGAGCTGTAGCGCACGGTCAGCGCTTCGACATCGGCGACCGGCAGCGCAAACCCCGCGCGCATCAGCAAATCGCCGGCAGAGCGGACATCGATTTGCGGATGAACCCGCGCCGCGGGCCGGTCGCGCTCGGCCTCGCGCAGCACGCTGCGCAGCGTCGCGAGCGTGCCCGCACCGCAGAACGCCGCGAGGAACAGCCCGTCGGGCCGCAAGGCACGGCGGATCAGCGTCAAGGCACCGGGCAGATCATCAATGCTGTCGAGCACCCCCGCCGAGATTACGAGATCGAAGCTGCCGGGGGCGAAGGGCAAGCGGTCCTCATCGGCCTGTACGCCACCCGCTTGGGCCGCGAACAGCGCACCCGCGTCGCAGCGCGTGACCGACACGCCCTCCGGAACCGGTAATGCCCCGTCGAAGCAGCCGAGATCGAGCAGGTCGGTGAAGCGGTGCGTGACGCTCGCGAGGCGATCCGCAATCCCCTCAAGCATCACCGCGCGCAGGAAATCGAAGTCGGCAAAGGTGGGCGCGGCGCGGTCGCGGCGCAGGCGGCGCGCGGCGCGATCGAAGATTTCCGGAACATCGCTGGGGAGGGGGGAAGACATTGCGCGGCTTGTGCCGCTCCGCCGCGCACGCGACAAGGGCGATGTGTCGCTTTGGCTCGCCCCCTTACGCTATATCGCCGATTTTGCGCTGCCGCCGCGCTGTCCCGGCTGCGGCGCGGTCACGGGCGAGGACCACC
>NZ_JBBATX010000043.1:0-20960 GCF_040398505.1 Sphingomonas sp.
GGAAAATGGTGCGCCCGGAGGGAGTCGAACCCCCGACCGAGGAGGTAGAAGCTCCTTGCTCTATCCAACTGAGCTACGGGCGCACACCAATACGGTCTTTAGCGCGGATTGCGGAGCGGCGAAACCGGCTTCATAATTGTTCCTGAGTAGCGAAACAGGGGCAGTATGGACGGCTTGCAGACGATCGACGCGCGCGAAACTGCGGGCCGCGAATTCCGCTATTTCGATTTCGTGATGGTGGCGTTCGTCGTCATTCTGCTGCTGTCGAACGTGATCGGAGCGGGGAAGCCCGCGCTCGTCGATTTGCCGTTCATCGGGCCATGGCCGTTCGGGGCGGGAATCCTGTTTTTCCCGCTCAGCTATCTGATCGGCGACATCCTGACCGAGGTCTATGGCTATGCGCGCGCGCGGCGCTGCGTGTGGGCGGGCTTTGCCGGGCTGATCTTCATGGCCTTTATGGAGCAAGTCGTCGTCGCGCTGCCGCCCGCTTCGGGCTGGACCGGGCAAGCGTCGTACGAATATGTCTTCGGCAAATCGATCTTCGTCAGCCCCGAGGCGGCGACAGGTCTGCGCATCATCCTGGCCTCGATCACCGCCTTCTGGGTCGGCGAGTTTGCCAACAGCTTCGTCCTCGCCAAGCTGAAAATTCTGACTAACGGCCGAATGCTGTGGACGCGCACCGTCGGCAGCACAGTGGTGGCGCAGGGGTTCGACAGCCTGATTTTCTACCCGCTTGCCTTTTACGGCATGGCCGATTGGCCTGCGCACCAGATCGGCGCGGTGATGCTGAGCCAGTTCGTGTTGAAAGTGTCGTGGGAGGTGCTGCTGACCCCCGTCACCTATCTCGTTGTCAATTTCCTGAAGCGCCGCGAGGGCGTCGACGTGTACGACCGCGGGACCGATTTCTCGCCGTTCAAGGCGCGGCTTTAGGCGGCGAGCAACGCGTCGAGCGCGGCGCGATTGGCGGGATTAAAGGGATTGAGCAGCGTGATCCCGTCGATCGTCGCACCGTCTTGCATGTCTTCGGTCAGCATCACCTCGACATTGGCCGAGCGCGCTACCGCGATGATGAGGCTGTCCCAGAATTGCAGACGGTAACGCTGTGCCAAAGTTGCCGCCGCCAACAGGTGGTCAGGCGTCGTTCCGACAATTGGTAGAAGGCGAGACCAAGCCTGCACCAACGCACTGGCAGCGGCAAGATCAGCCGGATTTTTGCGCCGGACCAAAGCCAGAAACTCGCCAAGCACCTGAGTCGTCAAGAGACAGTCGAGCGTGACGATCCGATCGAGCACGGAGCGCGCAATAATCTGCTTGTCTGGGTTCAACGTGTCGGACGCGTAGTAGAGGACGTTCGTATCGAGCGTCAGCATCATAAAGGTGCGTCGCCGTATATATCATCCTCGGTCAGCGGCCCGCCGCCGAGCGTGAACCCCTTGTCAAGGATCGCATTGGCCTGGGCAAGTGCGGCATACCACGCCGCGTCCCGCGCGATGCGCTTGGGACGCAGTTCGGCGACGATCTTGCCGTTCTTGGAGATATCGACGGTGCCGCCCGCCTCAACCATCGCGATGGCGCGCGAGACGCTGGCGTTGAATTCTCGGACCGACATAACCGTCATGTTCGTTCCCCATGTCGCTACAGTTGCAACATAGCGTTCAGGCCTCGCTCAAGCAACCAGCTCGAACAGCCCTTCGAACATCCGTCGCCCGTCATTGCCGCCATGCGCTGCGGTTTCGATCCGGCGTTCGGGATGGGGCATCAGGCCGAGCACGTTGCCGCTCGCGTTGAGGATCCCCGCAATATTGCGGGCGGAGCCATTAACCGAATCGGCGTAGCGCAACGCCACACGCCCTTCGCCTTCGAGCCGGTCGAGCGTCGCTTCGTCGGCGGCGTAATTGCCGTCGTGGTGCGCGACCGGAAGGACGATGCGTTCGCCCGCGGCGTAGCGGCTGGTAAAGGCGCTTTGCGCATTCTCAACCGTCAGCGGCACGTCGCGGCAGACGAAATCGAGCCCGGCGTTGCGCATCAGCGCACCGGGAAGGAGCCCCGCTTCGGTGAGGATCTGGAAGCCGTTGCAAATGCCGAGCACCGCCACGCCGCGCTCGGCCGCCGCGGTCACCGCCGCCATGATCGGCGAACGCGCGCCGATCGCGCCCGAACGCAGATAATCGCCATAGGAAAAGCCGCCGGGTAGCGCGATCAGGCCAACGCCATCGGGCAATTCGGTGTCGGCGTGCCACACCATTGTCGGGGCCGTCCCGCTCACGTCGCGCAATGCCACCGCAATGTCGCGGTCGCAATTCGAGCCGGGAAAGACGATGACCGCGCTCTTCACACCCGTTCCACCCGGTAATTTTCAATCACGGTGTTGGCGAGCAGCTTGCGGCACATCGCGTCGATCTGCGCATCGTCGGTCTCATCGGCGACATCGAGTTCGATCAGCTTGCCCGCGCGCACATCGTTGACCCCGGCAAAGCCGAGGCCGCCGAGCGCCTTGTGGATCGCGCGGCCCTGCGGATCGAGCACGCCGGGCTTCAGCGTGACGAAAATGCGGAGCTTCATGGGCGTATCCTAAGATCAGTGGTGCGCGCGCTATGGCCGCGTGCGGCCGCGCTCGCAACCGCCCCCGCGACCGCCCGCGTCATTTTCCCTTGCTCAGCCGATGCTTTTCGAGATCGAGCACCGCGCCGTCGGCCCCCTCGGGCAGCAGGCCGAGGCGCCGCGCGACTTCCTGATACGCCTCGACTTCGCCGCCGAGATCGCGGCGGAAGCGATCCTTGTCGAGCTTCTCGTTGGTCTGCATGTCCCACAAGCGACAGCCATCGGGGCTGATCTCGTCGGCGAGGATGATGCGCGGGTAATCATTGTCCCACACGCGACCGAATTCGAGCTTGAAGTCGATCAGGCGGATGCCGATCCCGGCGAACAGCCCGCACAGGAAATCGTTCACGCGAATGGCGAGGTCGGCGATGTCGTGCATCTCCTCCTGCCCCGCCCAGCCGAACGCGGCGATATGTTCATCGGTGATCATCGGATCGCCGAGCGCATCGTCCTTATAATAATATTCGATGATCGTGCGCGGCAGCTGCGTGCCTTCCTCGATGCCGAGTCGCGTCGAGATCGATCCGGCGGCGACGTTGCGGACGACGACTTCGATCGGGATGATCTCGACCTGGCGGATCAACTGCTCGCGCATGTTGAGGCGGCGGATGAAGTGCGTCGGCACGCCGATGAGGCCGAGCAGCGTGAAGATGTGCTCGGAAATCCGGTTGTTGAGCACGCCCTTGCCGCTGATCGTGCCCTTTTTCTGGGCGTTGAAGGCAGTCGCATCGTCCTTGAAATATTGGATCAAAGTACCCGGCTCGGGACCCTCATAGAGGATCTTGGCCTTGCCTTCGTAAATCTGGCGGCGACGTGCCATGTGTGCAGATACCCTTAGAAAACGAGTGGCCCCGGCAACGCGGGGAAAACGCGGGCCGGGGCGCTAAGCTGCAAGCTATATCGGAAGCGGAAGGGGGGTGCAATCAGCTTGGGCCGATGCGAACGATTGCGTGCGCGATACCCCGCGCGCGCCGTCATTCGGCGGGTTCGTGTTCTTTCGCCTCGTCGCGCTGGAACCAGCGCTGGACAACGTTGCGATTCGATTCGGCGTCGGGGGCCGGAGCGGGCGGTAGGACGGGGGGCGCGGTGGCTTCGGTCCGCGCGAGCAGCCAGCGCAGACCGAGCGCGCCGCCCAGCAGCAACACGAGCCACGGCCCGATTCCCGCCAGCACCACCAGCAATCCGGCGAGCGAGGACAGGAACGTGTCGCCCGCGCTGGCCAGCGTCGCCTCGGGCGACGCACCGATCCCGGGGATGCCGCCGCTCGATGTGTAAGTGAAAAGCACCGGCGCGGTGGCGACCGAGCTTCCAGCGGCCGCGTCGACCTCGCCGATCGTGGCAATTGCACTGCGAAATCGTTCGGCCTTGGTGCTCGCCTGCGCTTTTTGCTCGGGCGTCGCCGCGGCACGGACGCGGGCGTCGGCGGTCACAAGCGCTTGCTGCAGTTTCGCGAGCACGCCGTCGCCGCGCCCGCCTGCGGTCGTCTCGACGCCCGCGACATCGGCGTCGGTCATCGTGCCGCGCGCGTTGGTCACGGTCACTGCTGCTGATCGACCGAAGGCGCGCGCGATCGCGGGATCGAGCGTCAGCGTCAGCACGGCGGTGATCGTGTTATCCTGCCCGACCGTGTAGCGCATCGCGGTGATGTGACAGCGTGCCGGGCCGAGCTGATCACAGCCGCGCGCATGGCTTTCCTGCACGGCTTCGATCCGGCTGGCGGGCAAGCGGAAGGCGTAGCGATAATCGAAGCTGCCATCGGCAATGTGCATCGCCGCATCGGCGGTCTTTGCCTTGCCGCCGGCTTGCGCTCCGGCGAGATTCGCCGAATTGCATCCGCTCAACAGCACTATGGCCGCGAGAGCACCCAAGAATCGCATGGTCGATATCCCCCCGAAACCGGACATAGCAGTTTTGGTTAACGCGTGCACTGCTGCTTAAGTGACAGCGTGCCGTTTCGAGAAGGCCGGATCGGCATAGGCCTCGGTCGCAAGAATCGCGCCGAGAATCGCGCCAGCGCGCCAAACGTCTTCATAGCCGAGATAGAGCGGCGTCAGGCCGAAGCGCAGAATATCGGGATCGCGGAAATCGCCGATCACGCCGCGCGCGATCAGCGCCTGGCACAGCGCATAGGCCGCAGGGTGACGAAACGCGATGTGGCTGCCGCGCTGCGCCGGGTCGGCGGGGGAGACGCATTCGAGACCAAGCCGCGCGCCGATTGCCGCAAACAGGTCGAACAATGCCGCGCTCTTTGCCGCGACCTGATCGCGATCGACATCGCGCCACAGATCGACGCCGGCTTCGAGCCCGGCCATCGCCAGCATCGGCGGCGTCCCGGCCAGCCAGCGCGTCATGCCGGGGGCAGGGGCATAGGCGTCGGCAAAGGCAAAGGGGGCGGCATGCCCCATCCAGCCCGATAGCGGGCTGGCGAGCCGATCCTGCAGGTGCCGCGCGACGAACAGGAAGGCGGGCGCGCCGGGGCCACCGTTGAGATATTTATAGCCGCAGCCGACCGCGAGATCGGCCCCCGCGCCGTTCAGATCGACCGCAACCGCGCCGACGCTATGGCTCAGATCCCACAGCGCCAGTGCGCCGGATTCGTGCGCGCGGGCGGTCCATCGCGCCATGTCGTAGCGTTCGCCGGTCTTGTAATGGACGTGAGTCAGCAACGTGACCGCGGTGTCGCGGTCGATCGCGCCGTCCAGATCGCCGCGCGCCACCGCGATGAGCCGTGCGCCAGGCACGCAGCCGACGGCGCCCTCGGCAATGTGGAGGTCGGTCGGGAAATTGCCGTTCTCGCTGACGATCATGTGGCGCGCCGGATCGTGGCGGAGTGCGGCTACCAGCAGTTTGAACAGATTGACCGAGGTCGAATCGGCGACGATCACTTCGTCGGGGTGCGCGCCGATCAGCGCTGCGATCTTGCCGCCGATCCGCTGCGGCGCGTCGATCCAGCCTTCGTTCCAGCTGCGGATCAGCCGATCGCCCCATTGGCGATCGACCAGGTCGGTGAGCGCGGGCACGGTGGCGCGCGGAAGCGGGCCGAGCGAATTGCCGTCGAGATAAATCACGCCATCGGGCAAGGCGAAGCGATCGCGGTAGGTGCGCAGCGGGTCGGTGGCGTCGAGGACGCGGGCTTCGTCGCGGGTCATGCGGCGGCCCTCGAAGCGCGTCGCAATCGCCTCCCCTCCCTGGAGGGGAGGGGAGGCGCGGTGCGGCAGCCGTCAGTGCGATGGAAATGCGTCGCGTTCACGTCTTCAACCCCGCCTTGATCAACCGTTTCGCTTGCGACCAGGCCGCGCTTTCCGGCGCGATCAGTTCGACATGGCCGGTGTGTTCGATCACATGCAGCGCGATCCGATCGCCCTTCGCTTTGGCCTGCGATTCATAGCCGGTGCCGAACCGCAACGAAATGATCTTGTCCTCAGCCCCGTTGACCAGATCCTGCGGCACGCCGAGCGGCAGCAAGCGTGGGACCGACGTATCGGCATAGACATCGGCGCGCGCGCCGGGCTTGCCGACGAGCTGCGCGACCACCTCGACGCCGCAGCCATTGTCGGGGCTGGCCGCGGTCGCCGCGAGATCGGGCAAGCCGCCGAGGCTGATGACCCGCGCGATTTTCAGCGGACGCGCGGCATGGAGCGGGCTGCTGCGCGCAATGCGCGGTCGCGCCGCCAGCCACAAAGCGAGGTGCCCGCCGGCGGAATGCCCGACCGCGACGATCCGCTTCGTGTCGAGATGATACTCTGCCGCATGCGCCTTAAGCGCGTCGGCCGCTGCGGCGACGTCGAGAAACGTCCCCGGATAGCCGCCGCCCGGCACATCCACCCCGCGATAGTCGATGTTCCACACCGCGATCCCGTTCGTCCGCAAATCGGCGGCGATCCAGTTCATCAGGCTGCGGTCAGCGATGCTGGTGGTCCAGCATCCGCCATGCACCATCACGACGACGGGATGTTTGCCGGTGCCAGCGGGGAGCCACACATCGACCTTCTGCTGGGCATCGGCGCCGTACGCGATCGTCGCGTCCGGTTTGGGCTGCACCCGCTTGGTCAGATCGGGCCAGCGCAGTGGCGTAAACGGGGCGGCAGCGGCAGCGGTCATGCCGGAAAACAAGACCAGCAGCGCGAGGGTGATAAGACGATGCATCGCGCTGGCATAGTCGATCGCGGCTGTCGGCCCAACCGATGATCTGCACCGCTCCACGGTCGCATCCGGATTGGTCGCACGGCCGCGCGGGAGGATAGACGCGCCCGCCTGCGGCCTGCTACCCGCATTGCATGCCGACCGACCTGACCGATCCGTTCAACGCCATCGTCGATGCGCCGTTCGATAGCGCGCTTTCCGACCGCTATCTCGTCTATGCGCTGTCGACGATCACGGCGCGGTCGCTGCCCGATGTGCGCGACGGGATGAAGCCGGTGCATCGCCGCTTGCTGTGGGCGATGCGGCAGCTGCGGATGGACCCGAGCACGCCGTACAAGAAATCAGCGCGTGTCGTCGGCGAAGTGATCGGCAAATACCATCCGCACGGCGACAGCTCGGTCTATGACGCGATGGTCCGGCTCGCGCAGGATTTCTCGGTGCGCTATCCGCTGGTCGAAGGGCAAGGCAATTTCGGCAATATCGACGGCGATAACGCCGCCGCCTTCCGCTATACCGAGGCGCGGCTGACGCAAGTCGCGATGGATTTGATGGCGGGGCTCGACGAAGACGCCGTCAGCTTCAAACCAACCTATAATAATGAAGAGCAGGAACCCGAGCTCTTCCCCGGAGCCTTCCCCAACCTGCTGGCAAATGGTGCGGCGGGGATCGCGGTCGGCATGGCTACGAATATCCCGCCGCACAATGCGGCCGAGCTGTTCGACGCCGCGATCATGCTGATCGACCAGCCCGACGCCGGCGATGCGGCGCTGCTCGAACATATCAAGGGCCCCGATTTCCCGACCGGCGGCCTTGTCGTCGACAGCCCCGCGGCGATTGCCGAGGCATACGCCACCGGGCGCGGCGGGTTCCGGCTGCGCGCGCGCTGGCACATCGAGGATCAGGGGCGCGGCACCTGGAACGCGATCGTCACCGAGATTCCGTACGGCATCCAGAAGGGCAAGTTGATCGAGCAGATCGCGGCCATCGTCAACGACAAGAAGCTGCCAATCCTGGCCGATATTCGCGACGAATCGGACAGCGAAGTTCGCATTGTGATCGAACCGCGCAGCCGTACGGTCGATGCCGACATGCTGATGGAAAGCCTGTTCCGGATGAGCGATTTGGAGGTGCGCTTCAGCCTCAACCTCAACGTGCTCGATGCCACGCGCACGCCCCGCGTGATGAGCTTGCGCCAAGCGCTCGCGGAATGGATCGCGCATCAATTCATCGTCCTGCAGCGGCGCACTGCGCACCGGCTGGCGAAGATCGCCGACCGGATCGAGCTGCTCGACGGCTATATCGTCGCCTATCTCAACCTCGACCGCGTGATCGAGATCATCCGCACCGAGGATGAGCCCAAACCGGTGATGATCCTGGAGTTCGCGCTCAACGATCGTCAGGCCGAGGCGATTCTCAACATGCGCTTGCGCTCGCTCAGGCGGCTCGAAGAGATGGAGTTGCGCAAGGAGCGCGAGGGGCTTGAGACCGAACGCGCCGGGCTCGACGCGCTGCTCGGCAGCGATGCGCGGCAGCGGACGCGGCTGAAGAAGGACTTTGCCAAGCTGCGGGAGCGTTACGGCCCCGAGACCAAGCTCGGCAAGCGGCGCACGACGGTGGCCGAGGCGGCCCCGGCGCGCGACATTCCGCTCGACGCGATGATCGAGCGCGAGCCGATCACCGTGATTCTGTCGCAACGCGGCTGGATTCGCGCGATGAAGGGCCATCTCGACGCTGCGGGTCTCGCCGCGCTGAAGTTCAAGGATGGCGACGCGGCGCTGTTCGATTTCACCGCGCAGACCACCGACAAGATCGTGATCGCGGCCGAAAACGGTCGCTTTTTCACGCTTGGGGCCGATAAATTGCCCGGCGGGCGCGGCTTTGGCGAGCCGGTACGGCTGATGATCGATCTCGACGGGGATAGCGGCATCGTCGGGATTTTCCGCGCCAGCATCGCCGAGAAATTGCTCGTCGCGGCCAGCGACGGACGCGGCTTTCTGGTGCGCAGCGCCGATGTGCTGGCCGAAACGCGCAAGGGCAAGACTGTGGTCACGCCCAAGCTCGGCGCGAAACTCAAGATCGTGCGCCCGGTCGCGCCAGAGGCCGATTATGTCGCGGCGATCGGCGACAATCGGCGCTTGCTGGTGTTTCCGCTGGCCGAGCTTGCCGAACTTTCGCGCGGGCAGGGGGTGCAGTTGATGCGCTTCCGCGACGGTGGCCTGTCGGATGCGACGACCTTCATCTTCGCGCAGGGGCTGAGCTGGCCGATGGGCGGCGATAGCGGCCGAACCCGGACCGAGACCGATCTCGGCCCGTGGCGCGCGGCGCGCGGGGCGGCGGGACGGATGCCGCCCAACGGCTTTCCGCGCGACAATCGGTTTTGACGATCCGCCGGTGCCACCGGTATCAGATCGCACAAGTCCCTGAAAAAACGATGCGTTGAGCGGGTTTTAACGAATAGCGCCTATCGCAGGGGAAATGGCGCTCAAGTCGCATCCTGCTTTGGCCTCCTCGACCGCAGCGCACGCGCTGAGCGGCGTTGATTCGTACGCGGCCGCGGTGATGATGGCATCGCGCGCGATCAGCTTGCTGCCCGTGCCTGCCGCGATCGTCCAAGTAACTGAAAGCGCGAGTGACACGGACGCCAAGCCGACCGTCGCCATCGTCACGGCAAACCGCGCGCATGATATTGCGGGCTTGGGCGGCGGCGAGCGCCGTCGCTCCCTCGTGGCGCAGATCGAGGCCCGGATTATCGCCTTCATCAAGGGCGATTCGCTTCGCGCCGAATTTCAGATCGATTATGGCGATGCGGTCGAATGCCGCCATTATCAGGCCACGCTCGCGCGGCTGACGCGCAATGCGGAACAGCGCTGTATGCTGGTGCTGGTCGATCAGACTGCCGAACTGCGCACCGAGCACAATCTGCGCCGCGAGATGTTGACCGACAGTTTGACCGGCCTGCCCAATCGCGCCGGGTTCAGTGATCGCCTCGAAACCTTGCTGGCCGATCCCGAACTGCGCGCGCGTTATGCGGTGCTGGTGATCGATCTCGACCGGTTCAGCCGCGTCAACGCGTGTCTCGGATCGATGACCGGCGACGAACTGCTCATCACCGTCGCGCGGCGTTTGAAGGGCGCGTTGCGCGCGCAGGACGTCCTCGCGCGGACCGGGGGCGATGAATTCGGCATCTTGCTGACGCTCGAAGATGGGGTGGGCGATGCCGAGAATGTCGCCAGGCGCATCCAGGCGGCGCTGGCGACGCCGTTCCGGCTCTCCGATTTCGAAATTCGCGTCGCGTGTTCGATCGGTATCGCCTTCGGCGCGCCCGAGATCGACGATAGCGAGGAGCTGATTCGGCACGCGCAATTTGCGGTCAAACGCTCGAAGGGCACCGGCAAGACCGAGGCATATCAGACCCAGGCGTTCGACATTGCGCGCGAACAGTTTGGCATGGAAACCGCCTTGCGCCGCGCGATCGAACGCGGGCAGATGCGGCTCACCTATCAGCCGATCATCGACCTTGCGACCGGGCAGTTGGTCGCGTTCGAATCGCTGGCGCGGTGGCGCGGCGAGGATGGCACCGAACATTCCCCCAACGATTTCATTCCCGTCGCCGAGGAATCGGGGCTGATCGTCCCGCTCGGGCGCTGGGCGATTCAAGAGGCAGCGGCAACACTCGCCGAGTGGGATGCGCGGCTTGGGGGGACCTGCGGTGCCAAGCTGGCGGTCAACCTGTCCGCGATCCAGTTGCAACGCGACGCGATCGCGCCGGTGGTGCAATCGGCTTTGGCCGCCCACGGGCTCGATGGATCGCGCTTCACGCTCGAATTGACCGAAAGCGCGCTCGTCACCGATCCCGACCGCATCGCCGGGATCATGCACGCGCTGAAAGACCTCGGCACGACGATCGCGATGGATGATTTCGGCACAGGCTATTCCAACCTCGCTTATCTGCAAAAGCTGCCGATCGACGTGCTCAAGATCGACCGCAGTTTCGTGTCCGGTATGCTGTCAGACCGCGACAAGATTGCGATCGTCCGCGCGATTCTGTCGCTCGCGCAGGCGCTCGGCATGCAGACGACGGCCGAGGGGATCGAGACCAACGAACTCGCGCAGACGCTGGCGGCACTCGGCTGCACTTATGGTCAGGGCTATCTCTACGCGCGTCCGCTGGAAGCCGAAGCGGCCTATGCGATGTTGGCGGAACGTTTGAACTGAGCCACCGCTTCGTCGGCGATCGCGCCCGTGCGTTCGGCATCGGGAAAGCGTTCCGTGATCCAGCGATCCTCGACCAGCCTTAGCAAACGCGCGACGTCCGGCCCTTTATCGACCCCGCGCGCAACGATCGCGCCGCCGCTGAGCGGGAAGGTGGGGGCGGCCCAATCGCGGATGAATCGCGCATTTTCGGCATCTTCGGGATGGGCGATCAGCCACCGGTCGAGCGCGCGCTCGGTGCCGAGCCGATATGCCAGCGCCTCAGGTTGGGGTACGCCGGGGGTCAGCGCCGAAACGATGCGTTTGCGCTGGAGCGTCGACAGCTTCAGCCGCGCCGCGACATCCTCGCCGATGGCCGCATTGCGCGGCAGGATCGCGGCGAGGCGGCGGATCGGATCGGGGGCGAGAGCCGCCGCGGTCTCGCCCGCCGCGACGTGCGCGAACGCTTCTACGCCGGCGGGCACGATCTCGGGCAGCACCGGCAACAGGATGCCGCGTTCGATCATCAGCGTCAGCGTCGCCACCGCGCCGGGGGCGATCAGCAATTTCAGCATCTCCGCCGCGATCCGTTCGCGCGACAAGGCCATCAGATCGTTCGCGCGCGCGGCGCAAGCCTCCAGCCCTTCGGCATCGGGCCCATCACCGAAGCGCGCGTGGAAGCGGAAGAAGCGCAGAATGCGCAAATGATCCTCGGCGATGCGCTGCAACGGATCACCGATGAAGCGTACGCGTCCCGCCGCCAGATCGGTGCGACCATTGAAATAGTCGAAAATTTCGCGGGTGACCGGATCGGCATACAGCGCGTTGATCGTGAAATCGCGGCGCGCCGCATCCTCGCGCCAATCGTCGGTGAAGGCGACCGTTGCGTGGCGTCCGTCGGTCGCGACGTCGCTGCGCAGCGTAGTGATCTCGACCGGCTTGCCATCGGCCAGCACCGCCGTGATCGTGCCGTGCGCGATTCCGGTCGGCACCGCCTTGATCCGCGCGGCGCGTAAGCGGTCGATCACCTCTTCCGGCGTGTGCCGCGTCGCCAGATCGACGTCGGACACGTCAATGCCGAGCAGCGTATCGCGCACCGCCCCGCCGACAAAGCGCGTTTCGCCGCGCCGCGCACCGAGCACATCGCACAGTTCGCGCAGACCCGGTCGCGTCTGCCACGCGGCCTCGGGCAGGATCAGCTGCTCCATCGTAGCCGCCGCGAGAGATTGACGATCATCGCCGCCGTGGCGCCCCAAATGCGATGCTCGCCCCACATGATCTCGTAATAATGCCGGTTGCGGCCCTGCCACTCGACGCTTGCTTCGATATGGTTGCCCGAATCGAGCAGGAAGCCGAGCGGCACTTCGAAGATGGCAGCGACTTCGGCGGCGGCACCCGTGAACACCAGATCGGGCGGGACAACGCCGATCACGGGCGTCACTTCGAACCCGGTGACCGTGCGATAGCGATCGGCCTCGCCGACCAGCGTCACGAGCGCGCGTGGTAGGGCGATTTCCTCCTCGGCCTCGCGCAAAGCGGCAGCCGAGGGGCTGGCATCGCCCGGATCGATCCGCCCGCCGGGAAAGGCGATCTGTCCGGCATGGCGCGACAACGTATCGGTCCGGCGCGTCAGGATAACCCCGGGCTCGGCACGGTCGGTCACCGGGACCAAGACCGCCGCCTGCGCCAGCGGGGCCACGATCGCGTCGAGATCGGCATGGTCGCCGGTCAGCAACACCGTGTCGCCGTCATGCGCCATCTCAAGCGCATGGCGCAGCCGCTCGACCAGCGTCATGCGGCGGCGTCCGTGGCGGTTGGCTCGATCGCGAAGAACTGACCTGCGCTCCATATCCCCGGCGGCGTATCGTCGCCATCGATCGCGCGCTGCGCCAGCTCGTAATAGACCGCGCGCGCGACCACGGCATCGAGCCCGCCGCGCACGTGGAGATAGGGGCGCGGACCATCGTCCCGCGCTTCGAACCGCAGCGGATGCGCGGCGTCGGCGGTGACGAGATCGCCGGTGTTGAGCCGGAAGGTCAGCACGCTGTCGCGCCCCGTGCCGCTCGCTTTCAGCTCGACCGCGACGAACGGGGCATCCTCGACCACGATATCGAGCTTCTCGACCGGCGTGACGAGGACATAGGATCCGTCGGATTCGCGTCGCAGGATCGTCGCGAACAGCCGCACCATCGCCTCGCGCCCGATTGGCGATCCCTGATGATACCACGTCCCGTCGCGCGCGATGCGCATTTCGCTATCGCCGCAATGCGTGGGGTTCCAGCGCTCGATCGGCGGCAATTTGCGCTCTTCAGCAAGGCGCGCAATGTCGGCGAGCGACAAAGCGGCGAGATCGGGGATCGGCTCCATCGGCATGCGCTCGCGGTAGGGCAGCCAGCCGGAGAGGTAAAGTCAGGCGAGTGCGGCAATCCTCGGCCCAAGGATGCCCGCGCCGCCCGGCACGCCCGTGCCGCGGGCGAGCAGACGGTGGCGCTCGACCGGGCCGGGGACCCGCCATTGTGCGGTGCGCGACGCGTCAAAGCCGAAAAAGCGGCCATAATATTCCGGATCGCCGATCAGCGTGATCGCATCGGCCAACCCAGCCGCCTCGGCCGCAGCCAAGGCGTGCGCGGTGAGCGCGCGACCGATGCCGCCTTGCTGTCGGTCAGGCTCGACCGCAACCGGCCCGAGCTGGACCATCGGCACGTCGGATCCATCATCGCCCGCGAAGCGAATCGGCCAGCACTGGATCGTCCCCACCAGCGCCCCGTCGGTCATGCCCGCAAAGCTGAGGTCGGGGATCGACACCATCCCGGCGCGAATCCGATACGCCGTGCGCAAATGCCGATCGACCCCGAACGCGCGGTCGAGCAACTGCTCGACCGTGACGGGGGCGATATTCGCAATCGGCACGAATTCGATCACGCGGTGTTCCTTTACGCTATCGGCCGCCCATGGACCGGTGGGGCGCCGCGCTCTACCCTGTGCTTTAGTGAACGCAAGCCGAATGGGGAGTCGCCATGAAACTCTATGACGCCGTCTGGGCCCCGAGCCCGCGCCGGGTCCGGCTCTACCTTGCCGAAAAGGGGATCGAGATCGAGCGGGTGATGGTCGATCTGCGCAGCGACGAGCAATTGGGCGACGCCTATCTCCGGGTCAATCCGCGCGGTGCCGTGCCCGCGCTCGAGCTCGATTCTGGCGAGGTGATTTGCGAATCGTCGGCAATCTGTCGCTATTTCGAGGCGTTGCACCCGCCTTCTCCGCTGTTCGGGGAGACGGCGCTGGATATCGCGCGGATCGAATCCTGGACGCGTCGGATCGAGCAGGAGGGCTATGCCGCCGTCGTGTACGTGCTGCGCAACCAGCGCGACGCATTCCGGGATCGCGGGGTCGCGGGGAAATGGCCGGTTGTCCCACAAATCCCCGAACTGGCGGAGCGCGGTGCGATTCTATGGGGTGCGTTCACCGCCGCGCTCGATAAACATTTGGCCGGGCGCGCCTGGATCGCGACCGATGCCTATAGCTTCGCCGACATCTCCGCGCTCATCACGCTCGATTTCGCCAAGGCGGCCAAGCTGGTGGTGCCCGCCGGGCAGGCCAACCTGCTGCGCTGGTACGAAGCAGCGGCGGCGCGGCCGAGTTCGGCCGCCTGACGGTTCCCCTTCCGCCCACATCTGCTATGGCGCGCCCCCATACCGATGGAAGGCTTGCCTTGACCGACCGATTGACGCTGAACGTACACGACCTCGAAGTGCTGGTGCTGACCGGCATTTATTCGGAGGAGACGCATCTGCCGCAGCCGCTGCGGATTTCGCTGACAGTCGACCTCGCTGTGCCCGCGCGCTTCGATCCAGATACGCCGCTTGCCGAATCGAAGAATTATCTCGACTTGAAACACGCCGCGACCACCGCTTTGCCAGCGGGCGTGCATTTCAAATTGGTCGAGGCGGTCGCCGATCACATTTGCGAGACGCTGTTCCTGCAGGACACGCGCGTGCAGCGGGTCGAGGTCGCGATCGTCAAGCTCGCCATTGCCGAGGCGGGCGAAGCGATCGGCATCACGCTGGTGCGGAACCGCCGTTGAAGGATGCGCTGACGGGCGCGCTGGCAGCGGTGCCAGGCGACGGGACCGCGGTGATCTTCGTCGGCGATGTTGCCGATCTGCCGCTAATCCGTGCCGCGGCGGTCGATCATGCGCTGGTGCTGATGGTGCTCGCACCGACCGTCCCGATTCTGGACAGAAATATGCTGCTCGCAGCCGTCGGCGTTCTGGCGGTCGATTGTGCGCCGCGTGCCCGGATTGCCGCGCTCGATGTGCGCCCCGGCGCCGACGTCGATGACGTTGTGGCGACCGCACTGTTCCTGGCAACCGCCGAATCGACCACGGGTCAGATTGTGCCAGTCACCCCACGCTAAGGCGCGCTACGGTCGCCCGCCGCGGTCGCAGGTTCCGAGCGTTTGCACCACCAGCGCGTAATCCTGCCGCGCGATCTCCGCGTCCGGGCCGTTTGAGGTCAGCACGGCGTCGGGCAGGGTCGGCGGCAGGGTGCAGGCCAGCCGATACCATAAGAGCGTATCGCGTGGCGGTGGCGGGTTGCCCTCACCGACCACTTCGCCAAGCGCGACCGACCAATGGGGCGGCTGGCCGTTCTGCCGCACGATGCCAAGCGAAATCGGGCGACCATCGGCGGTCGACAGGAAAATCTGCGTCGCGCCCTCGCCCGGAATCGTTCCCGGCGTATGAAAGGCATTGCCGATCCCGGTCACGGTCGGAGGTGCATCGGGCGCGAGCGTTTCGCGCACGATCTGGCGCGTGAGGGCATCGCCGCCCGGGGTCCAGCCGCGCTGCCCGTCGCGGCGGACGAGCTGCACCTGGCCGACCGTGCCCGCCACACCCCGCGCAAACAGCAGCACGCGCGACTTGCGATAGCGCGGTGGTCGACCCTGCGCGTTGAGCGGAACGTCGATCGTATAGCCGACCCGCGTGGCCACCGCGCCGGGGCCGCGAATCAGTGCCATGACGTCGGCCTCGATATAGAGCCGCGCCTCGCCGGGCGGGAGGCCGGGCGCGTCGATCGGCTTCAGCCGCAATTCGCTGCGCACCGTTGCATCGATAATCACCGGAGCGGCGACGACCAGATCGGCATAATCGGCATAGGGTGGCGTCGGCAGCGCAGATTCCGGTGGTATTGGAAGGCGTTGCTGGCCATTGAGGGCGCTCGCCGGGATCAGGGCGAGGAGCGCCGCCAGCGCGGTTTTAGGAACGTGAAGCATCGCTAACTGTTACTCGCCCGTGCCGATTTTAAACAGAAATAATTCTGCCACGCAGTGGTTGTACGTTTGTTGCGTGAGACAAAGCGTTTGCGTCGCGGTTTTGAGCGCGATAGAGGTGCCGCCTGTCCGAGATATATAGTCGCCAAGTGACAGGCCGGATTACGATTGGACGTTACGGATCGGCCTAAAGCCGTCGTGCCGGAATAGAGGAGTTTCGTTTCTGAATGGCTTACGCTGATCGCAATACAGGAGGTAGCCGCATCGTCTCGATCGTGATCGTTTCGATCGTCGTTGCGGCGCTAGCCTATGGATTCGTTAACGGTCTGACCTTCTCCTACGTGAAGAAGCTGACCGAGAAGCTCAACACGTTCGACGTGGTCGAGCCGCCACCCCCGCCGCCGGAGACACCGCCGCCTCCGCCGCCCGAACAGCCGCAGCTGCAGACCCCACCGGTCGTGTCGCCGCCGCCAATCGTGCGCGTGCCGTCGCCACCGCAGCAGGTGATTACCCAGACCCAGATCCCGCCACCGTCGCCACCCGCGCCGCTCGCCGGGCCGCCAGCGCCAGTCTTCGTTCCCGCCCCGCCGACGATCAGCAAGGCAGCGGCACCACGAGGCAATCCGAACGACTGGTTCACCAACGACGACTATCCGTCGGACGCGTTGGCCGCAGAAGCGCAGGGTACGACCCGTATCAAGTGGGACATCGGGCTAACCGGACGCGTGGAGAATTGCCAGATCGTCTCATCGAGCGGAAATTCGTCGCTCGACCGGGCGGCTTGCGCTGCGGCCACGCGGCGTGGGCGCTACACGCCCGCACTCGATGCGTCGGGTAAGCCGATCAAGCAATTTGGCATCTCCCGCGGCGTTTCCTGGAGACTGCCTGAGTAAACCCACCGTTCATGCGGCTCCCCGGCGGGCTGCTAATTTTTTTCGAGAAGGAACCACCTCTGATGTCGACACATATCCTCGCCGCCGGTGCCAGCGCCGCCGACCAATTCGGCGTTTTCAACGCCCTCGCCCAGGGTGGCGCCCTCACCATCACGACCGCCAGCATTCTTGGCATCATGCTGTTCGGCTCGCTGTACATTCTGTTCACCAAGCTGTTCGAGCAACAGAAGATCATCAGCCAGGGCCAGCGCGTCCGCTCGACCTTCTGGTCGGCAAACTCGCTGCGCGAGGGTGCGGCAAAGCTCGAGAAGAACTCGGCCTATAAGCAGATCGTCGATGACGGCATTTATGCGCAGGAGCAGCATGCGCGCCTGACCGATCCGGTCGAAGCGCATGACTGGGTTCATGGTTCGCTCGCGCGTTCGGAAGCGGCGATCAACTCGCAGCTGGGTGGCGGTCTCGCCTTCCTCGCGACCGTCGGTGCGACCGCGCCGTTCATCGGCCTGTTCGGTACCGTCGTCGGCATTCTGCGCGCCCTGATCAAGATCGCACAGTCGGGCGACGCGTCGCTCGACAAGGTTGCAGGTCCGGTCGGTGAGTCACTGATCATGACGGCAGTCGGTCTGGTCGTCGCGGTTCCGGCGGTGCTCGCGTACAACTTCCTGCAGCGTCGCAACAAGGGGATCGCGGAGCGCCTGAGCGCGTTCTCGAACGACGTGCTTGGATATCTCGCTTCGGACGGTGCGGTTCGCCCGGTCGTTTCCGGCAAGACCGCAGCCGCGAAGCCTGCAGCAGCGAAGCCCGCTGCAACGACGACGGCTGGCGCGCAGACGCGTATCTAACAGCCTATGAACGGGGTCGTCGCGCGGACGACCCCGCTTCCCTCGCCGTCCGGCTGGGCCGGACGGCATGAACGACACGAATAGGATGGCCTTTCATGGCGATTAGTGCAGGCGGCGGCGACGAAGACGCCCCAATGTCCGACATCAACACCACGCCCCTCGTGGACGTTATGCTGGTGATGCTTATCATCTTCCTGATCACGATCCCGGCGATCGTGCAGACGGTGAAAGTGAAATTGCCCGACACTCGCTATATACCGACCGAAACCAAGCCGGAGAACGTCTCGCTTTCGATCACGAAAGATGAGGGCGGCAATTGCCTGGTGTTCTGGGGCGAGACGCGGGTGACGCATGAGGAACTGCTCAAACGCTCGACCGACAAGCTCAAGGAGATTGTCGACAAGGCGGGCGGCGCGGACAAATTGACGACCGACGATCTGCCCGAGGCGCACATCCGCGGCGATGTCGATACCCCGTATCGCTGCATCGGTGGGGCGATCTACACGATGCAATCGGCCGGTTTCGCCAAAGTAGGCTTCATTTCGCAGCCACCACCCCCGGGCGTAGCATCTTAATGCGTGCTTTAGCACCAAGGAGTATTTGATATGGCAATCAGCGCCGGTCGCGGTGATGACGAGCCAATGATGGACATGAACACGACGCCGTTGATCGACGTCATGCTTGTGCTTCTCATCATGTTCATCATCACCATCCCGATCCAGACGCATGCGGTGAAGGTCGATCTGCCGATCAATGACCCGAACCAAGTCAAGCCGCCGATCGATCCGCAAAAGAACAAGATCGTCATTCAGCCGGACGGCGTCATTCTCTGGAATGGTGCGGCGACCGACGAAGCGACGCTGCAGCAATACCTTGTCGCGACCAAGGCGTTGAACCCCGAGCCCGAGCTGCACTTCCAGCCCGACCCGGCGGCGCGCTATGAGAAGGTCGACAAGGTTCTGGTGATCATCAAGCGGTCCGAAGTGACCAAGCTGGGTTTCATCGGCAATGAGCAGTTCGGCAACGATTTCTGATCGTTAGCGCGCTTGTTCTGCATTTTAGGGCGGTCCTTCGGGGCCGCCCTTTTTGTTTGCGGATCGTCCGCCGCGCATAAGGGAAATCCCTAACTCCAAGGGGCCTTGCCTCCATTTCATATAAGTGACACAACAATGTCACAAATATGAAACGATTCCGTCATGGAAGATATGGAGGGTTTATGAAGTTCGCCCATTTTGGCCTGATCGCCTTGGCCGCCGCCGCGCTGTGCGCATCCACCGCCGCCGTCGCTGCCGATGAAGGCAATGGCGCGGTGCAGATCATGAAGGGCGATTATGTCGCGGCCGAGCGGATCATCCGCGATCAGGCGAAGATCTTCCCCGGCGACCCCGATTTGCTGCTCAACCTGGCCTCGGTCTATCGCCACACCGGGCGCATGAGCGAGGCGCGTGCGCTGTACCGCGCGGTGCTGGCGCGGCCCGATGAACTGATGGACTTACCCGACACCGCCGTGCCACAGACCGCACATACGCTGGCCAGCGCGGCGCTTGGCAGCATGGATGCGCCACAGCTCACGGCCCGCTGAAGCGCGGGTGCCGCGCCCGGTGCGCGGCGTCCGTTCTCGGCTAGAGCCGCGGCAGCGTGACCCCGCGTTGCCCCATATATTTGCCCGCGCGATCGGCATAGCTGACTTCGCACGGCTCATTGCCCTGCAGGAACAGGAATTGGCACGCGCCTTCATTGGCGTAGATCTTCGCGGGCAGGGGCGTCGTGTTCGAGAATTCGAGCGTGACATGCCCCTCCCAGCCGGGTTCGAGCGGGGTTACGTTGACGATGATCCCGCACCGCGCATAGGTCGATTTGCCGAGGCAAATCACCAGCACGTCGCGGGGCACGCGGAAATATTCGACCGTTCGCGCCAGCGCGAAGCTGTTTGGCGGGATGATGCAGACGTCGGTCTTGCGGTCGACGAAGCTGTTGGCGGCGAAATCTTTGGGATCGACGATGACGCTATCGATGTTGGTGAAGATCTTGAATTCGTCGGACACGCGCGCATCATAGCCATAGGAGGACAGGCCATAGCTGATGCAGCCGTCGCGCTTCTGGCCATCGACAAACGGCTCGATCATGCCGGTGGCGAGCGCCTGCTCGCGGATCCAGCGGTCGGACAGAATGGACATGTGTGGAGCTCCCTATGCTGACGGCTTCTTGCCGGTGCAAGCCGTTTGGGCAAGGGGCACGTTGCGGCTAATGCGCCGCGATGCGCAGCCTGAGCAGCCCCGTTATGGGCGGGTCCAGGGCTGCGGCCCATATTCCCAAGCCCAGGGCACGCCGGTTTCGCCCAATATGCTGCCGACGATGGCCGGAAACATCGCCTCGGCGCGAACGTCGTTCGACAGGATGACGACGCAGCGCGCACCGCGCTTGACGCAGACCCAGGTGTTCCCAGTGGAATCGTTGTGCCCACCCTTGTAGAAGCCCGGTCCTTGGGGCCCGCGGAACGTGATGACCCCGAGCCCGGCAGACAAATCCCTGATCCGCGCCGCTGCGGGCGCTTCGGGTTGCAGCGTTGGAAATTGGGTGGCGGTGGTGATTGGCAGTTGCGGGCGCAGCATCGCGCTACGCAGGGATTTGGCCAGCCCGTGCGGGCGCATGAACCCAGCGGCAAAGCGCGCGAAATCTGCGATCGTTGTGTCCGTCGATCCCGCCGCGCGGACCGTGCTGCGCGCGTCATGCGGCTCGGGGTTGCCCTCCGCCGTCCAGCCGTCAGCAAGGTTTGTCGCAAAATCGGGCCGCCACGTCATGCTCGTCGTTGTCATGCCAAACGGGCTGAACACGCGGGTTTGCATTTCGTGGCCAAGATCTAGGCCAAGGCCCTGTTCGAGAACGAATTGCAGCAGGATCATGTCATCGCCAGAATAGGCGTAGCGGCTGCCGGGTTCGAAGTGGATGCGCAGCTTGCGGTCAGGCTCAAGGAACCCGAAATTGGCAAAGCCCGAGCCGTGCTGCAGCAAAATTCGCGGGG
>NZ_JBBATX010000044.1:0-18359 GCF_040398505.1 Sphingomonas sp.
CAATCTCGTCCTCAATTATAGAGGATTATAATTAGCGTTGAACAGCCCTGGGGGGGGCGCCGAAACACGTTAGTGTCTCGATTGGTGATTAGCTCCCGTTCGAGACAGATCCGAGAAACCTTGATGCCCGCAGCACGCAATCTGGCTTCGTAAGATTACAGTATCTGCTTATCGTGAACGCTCGGAGATTGTGGCGGTCGCGTCCGATATAAAGCATTTGAAGTTCTGTAGGTGGCAACGGGGCTGTCAATGAACTGCCTACGACAACCTCTTGAGGGTCGGGCGTTCTTGGTCCATCAATGCCTATAAAGTCGACGAAGACTTTATTATTTGTGTCGTTGTTTAAAGACGTGGCGGGGCCGCACGATGAGAGAGCGAAAATTGTAGATGCGAAAGCGGCAGCGCGTCGTTTCATTTCGGTAGGATGCAGGTCAGCGCGAATGTCCGCAAGTGGGGCGCGAGCCGACACTCCCCCAACCGTCACCCCGGCCTTGAGCCGGGGCCCATCCATCCGCTAGCGCGTCGGTCGCATTCGAAGCGTTGCGCTTGCTGCACCATGGGCCCCGGCTCAAGGCCGGGGTGACGGGGGGAGTGCGCGATCCCCTCCCCGTTCGTTTCGAGCTTGTCGAAGGGCCTTTCCCCGCGAAGCTGCTCTTTGTGGCGAGGTGGGCTTCGACAGGCTCAGCCCGAACGGGTTTGGGGTAGGCGCCTCACCGAAGCCCGTTACCCGATCAACAACCCCGCGAGAGCCGCCGACATCAGGTTCGCCAAGCTCCCCGCCGCCAGCGCCTTCAGCCCGAGTTTGGCAATCATCGGGCGTTGGTTCGGAGCTAAGCTCCCGGTCACCGCCATCTGGATCGCGATCGAGGAGAAATTGGCGAAACCGCACAAAGCAAAGGTCACCACCGCGATGGTGTGCTCGCTCAGGCCCTTTTGCGTGCCGAGGCTGATATAGGCGACGAATTCGTTGAGCACGATCTTCTGCCCGAACAGGCCGCCGGCGATCTGCGCTTCGTTCCACGGGATGTTGAGCAGGAACATGATCGGCGCGAACACCGTGCCGAGCAGCCCCTGGAAGCTGAGCGTCGGATAGCCGAACCAGCCGCCGATCCCGCCGAGGATGCCGTTGGCGAGCGCGACTAGCGCGACGAACGCCAGCACCATCGCGCCGACCGCGACCGCGAGCTTGACGCCGGTCTGCGCGCCTTGCGCCGCCGCCATGATGATGTTGGCGGGCTTTTCCTCGTCATGGCTGGCTTGCGGCATCGGTTCGCCGGGGGTGCCTTCCGGGAGCAAGGCGGCCGGTCCCTGGCCGCTGATCCGCGTCTCGGCGAGGCGGATGTTTTCCTCGGGATGATCGCCGAGCGGGAGTTCGCCCTGTGGCACGGGCTCGTCGGGCATCATGATCTTGGCCATCAGGATCCCGGCAGGCGCCGCCATGAAGCTTGCCGCGAGCAGATATTCGATGCGGATCCCCATCGATGCATAGGCAGCCAGGATCGTCCCCGCGACGCCCGCCATGCCGCTGGTCATCACGGTGAACAGCTGCGCCGGGGTGAGGCCGGCGAGATAGGGCCGGATGACGAGCGGCGATTCGCTTTGCCCGACGAAAATGTTGGCGGCGGCGCACAACGCCTCGACCTTCGACACGCCGATCACCCATTCGATCGCGCCGCCGAGCCAGCGCACGACGAACTGCATGATGCCGAGATAATAGAGGATCGACACCAGGCTGGCGAAGAAGATGATGACGGGGAGCGCTGCGATTGCGAAGCTGTTGCCGCCGATCTCGGGCCGGGCGAGCGGGCCGAACAGGAAATCGACGCCGTTATGCGCATAGCCGAGCAGGTTCGAGACGCCGCCCGACAGGAATTGCAGCGCGGCGACCCCGGCGGGCACCTTCAGCACCAGTACCGCGATCCCGATTTGCAGCGCGAACGCCGCGCCGACGACGCGCAGCCGGATCGCGCGGCGGTTGCTCGACAGCAGGAGCGCGAGGCCGAGGATGACGGCGATGCCGAGGATGCCGATCGAAAAAGAGCCCATGAACTGCATCACTCGCGGTTGAAATCGCCCACGCGGCCCCCCCGCGCGAAAGCGGGCACCATACAGGGCCGCGCGCTTGGGGCTAGAGCCGATTGATTCGTCAGGCTGTGCGGCTGAACCCCACGGCGTAACCCCGGCACAGGGCCGGGGTGACGGAGGGGGGCGGGCGCGCACCTGGACGTTTGACGCGCGGGCGAAACCGGCTAGCGTTGCGGCGATGGAAACACCTGCACACCCTGCGCCCGGCGGCATCCCGCGCGCGCTCTTCGCTTTCTCGATTTTCTATGGCGGCATGGTCTGCATTGCCGGGGTGCTCGGCAACAAGCAGGTCACACTCGGGCCGGTTTCGGCGCTCGGGCCGCTGCTCGGCCTCCCGCCGCTGGCGATCGAGGCGGGGATTTTCGCGTTCCTGCTGCTGGTCATCACGTCGAGCGCGGTGGCCGAATTGTATGGGCGCAAGGTCGCGAATTTCCTGGTGCTGGTCGGGTTCGTCCCGCTGATCACCTCGATGCTGCTGACGCTCGCCATTTTGCGCATGCCCGCAGCCCCCGAAATGGCGCCCGACCGGCTGGCGGCGTTCAACACGATGATGATGGCGACACCGTGGATCTGGCTTGGCGGGATCATTTCTTACGGCATTTCGCAAATGCTCAACGTCACGATCTTTTCGTGGCTGAAGGGCCGCGAGGGGAATTCGCTCTTATGGTTCCGCGCGGCGGTGGCGAGCGTGCTGAGCCAGATCGTCGACACGGTGCTGTTCATCACGATCGCGTTTGGCGTCGGCGCGATCGGCTGGCTGATGGCCGGGCAGATGCTGGTCAAGGTGCTGCTTTCGATTGTGCTCGTGCCGTTGTTGATCACCGCGATGGTCGCGTTCGGGCGGTGGCTGGATCGCAACCCAGCATAAATTTGTCATCCCCGCGAAAGCGGGGACCCAGCTCGCCCCGAAGGAGATGGGTCCCCGCTTTCGCGGGGATGACAAGCGGGCTAAAGGGCACGCATGACCGACCATTCCCCCGCCCCCGAACTCCTCGCCAAGGCCGAAACGCTGGTCGAGGCGCTGCCCTATATGCAGCGTTACGCCGGCAAGACCTTCGTTGTGAAATATGGCGGGCATGCGATGGGCGACCCCGAACTCGCGCGCGATTTCGCCGAGGATGTCGTGCTGATGAAGGCGGTCGGCATCAATCCGGTGGTGGTGCATGGCGGTGGGCCGCAAATCGGCGCGATGCTCAAGCGGCTGGGGGTCGAATCGCGCTTCATCGATGGCTTGCGCGTTACCGATGCCGAGACCGCGCAGATCGCCGAAATGGTGCTGGCCGGGAGCATCAACAAGGAAATCGTCGGCTGGATCGGGCAGGCGGGTGGCCGCGGCGTCGGCATTTCGGGGAAGGACGCCAATCTGGTCGTCGCCGAAAAGGTTGGCGGACGGCGCGAGCCCGATCCCAATTCGGGGATCGAGCGCCATGTCGATCTCGGGTTCGTTGGTGATCCGGTTGCGGTCGACCCGTCGATCCTGATCAACCTCGCGCGCGATGGCTTTATTCCGGTGGTGGCGCCGGTCGGACTCGGCGCGGATGGCGCGACCTATAACATCAACGCCGATACGATGGCGGGCGCGATCGCGGCGGCCCTGGGGGCGGAGCGGCTGTTTATGCTGACCGACGTGGTCGGCGTGCTCGACAAGAGCGGGACCTTGCTGACCGATCTCGTCCCGGCCGATGTGGCGCGGCTGCGCGCCGACGGTACGATCAGCGGCGGGATGATCCCCAAGCTTGAGACGTGCGTCCGCGCGGTCGAGGGCGGGGTCGACGCCGCGGTCATCCTCGACGGGCGCGTGCCGCATGCGATGCTGCTGGAAATCTTTACGCGACGCGGTGCGGGGACTTTGGTGCGGAAGTAAGAAGAAGGTTGGTTCGCGCGGAGGCGCGGAGACGCGGAGAAGAAAAAGAAGGGCGCGGCAGCGCTCAAACGACCATCGTGCCGCAGGGACGACGCGAGACGTGTCTCCCGACCCCGCCGTTGTGCACTTTCTCCGCGGCTCCGCGTCTCCGCGTGAATCAACCTTCACAGAACGCCCCCGCATTTGGAAACCTCAAGGGGTGTTCGCACGCGCGCGATCGCGCTAGAGCCGGATCGACCCCGAGCGGAGAGACATGGTGCTGACGATCCTTCAAATCCTGCAAGTGCTGATTCAGGCGATCTCGATGGTCGTGCTGGTGCAGGTGATCCTGTCGCTGCTCGTCGCGTTCAACGTCATCAACACGTATAACGAGACGGTCCGCGCGATCTATCAGGGCCTCAACAAGGGGACCGAGCCGCTGTACCGCCCGTTCCGCCGGATCCTGCCCGATTTCGGGCAGATCGACCTCGCGCCCTTCGCGCTGCTGGTGACGCTCAACATCCTGAGCGCGATCGTGCTGCCGCGGCTGATGCTGTGGTACATCGGCGCATCCCTGCTCTGACGCCCAAGGAGCGGACCGCATGACCGCCAGCATCATCGACGGTAAAGCCTTTGCCGCAGGCTTGCGCGCGCGCGTCGGCGCGCGGGTCGCGGCGTTTGTCGCGGCGAGCGGCCGTGCGCCGGGGCTGGCGGTGGTGCTGGTCGGCGAAGACCCGGCCTCGGCGGTCTATGTCCGCAACAAGGGGCGCGCGACGCGTGAAGCGGGGATGGTGAGCGTCGAGCACCGCTTGCCCGCCGATGTCCCGCAGGACGCGCTGATCGATCTGGTCGATGCGCTCAACGCCGATTCCGCGATCGACGGGATTCTGGTGCAATTGCCGCTGCCGCCGCACATTGACGAGCGCGCGGTGACGACCCGGATCGACCCCGACAAGGATGTCGACGGCTTCCACCCGGTCAATGCCGGGCGGTTGGCGACGGGGTTGCCGGGGTTCGTGCCGTGTACGCCGCTGGGCTGTCTGATGCTGCTCAAGGACCAGCTTGGCGATTTGAGCGGGCTCGATGCGGTGGTGATCGGGCGGTCGAACATCGTCGGCAAGCCGATGGCGCAATTGCTGATCGCCGAGAGCTGTACCGTCACGGTCGCGCATTCGCGCACGCGCGATTTGTCGAGCGTGGTCAAGCGCGCCGATATCGTCGTCGCGGCGGTCGGGCGGGCGCAGATGATCAAGGGCGAGTGGATCAAGCCGGGCGCGACCGTGATCGATGTCGGGATCAACCGCACGCCCGAGGGTCTGGTCGGCGATGTCGATTTCGCGGGCGCGATGGGCGTGGCGAGCGCGGTGACGCCGGTGCCGGGCGGGGTCGGCCCGATGACGATCGCGTGTTTGTTGCGCAATACGCTGATCTCGGCGGAGCGGCGTGAAGGCGTGGCATATGAGAAGGGCGCGATCTGATGCTAGCGCTCTTGCTCCTTGCGGCCCTGCCCTCCGCCGCCCCCTCCGTTCGTGCTGAGCTTGTCGAAGCACCGCGCGTTGCGCTCGCGGATAGCGGCCCTTCGACAGGCTCAGGGCGAACGGAAGAAGAAAAAGGGTCCGCCCTCGATGCCGAACGCGCCTTTGCCGCCGATGCGCAGACGCTCGGGCAATGGACCGCCTTTCGCAAATGGGCGGCGCGCGACGCGACGATGTTCGTGCCGCAGCCGATCAACGCGCAAAGCTGGCTTAAGGACCGTAAGGACCCGGCCAAGGCGATCGCGTGGTGGCCGACCGCGAGCTATGTCTCGTGCGACGGGTCGCTTGCGGTCAATACCGGCGGATGGAAGCGGCCCGACGGCGCGGCCGGCTATTTCTCGACGGTGTGGCAGCGGCAGCCGGACGGCGGCTGGAAGTGGATCGTCGATGGCGGGGATGATTTGAAGGTCGCGCGTTCCAGATCGGCTAACCCTAAAGTTGTTACGGCATCGTGCATAAAAATTCCGCGAGCTATACCGAAGAAATCCAAAACGGAGCCGCGCTATGGCGGGGGTGAGTCCGGCGACCAGTCGTTGACATGGGAATGGGGGTACAGTTCTGCAGGCAATATTCGCGTCTTTTCCGCCTATCTTTGGGATGGAAGACGCACCGTGGATGCGATCGATGATGTGATCTTCTTGAAATGATCGAACTCTACATTTCCTCGCTGATCACCTTTTTCGTGGTGATCGATCCGCCGGGCTGCGCGCCGATCTTTGCCGGGCTGACCAAGGGCGCGAGCGTGGCGCATCGCCGCGCGATGGCGATCCGCGCGGTGCTGGTCGCGTCGGCGATCCTGTTCGCCTTCGCTTTGTTCGGCGAGGCGTTGCTCAAGGGGCTGGGGATTTCGCTCGCGAGCTTCCGGATTGCGGGCGGGATCATGTTGTTCCTGATCGCGCTGGAAATGGTGTTCGAAAAGCGCACCGAGCGCCGCGAAGACCGCGCCGCCAAGATTGCCGCGACGCCCGAGGTCGAGGATGTGTCGATCTTCCCGATGGCGATGCCGATGATCGCCGGGCCGGGGTCGATCGCGTCGGTGATGCTGCTCGGTTCGCGCAACCCGGGGCTCGAGCAGCATCTGGTGGTGTTCGGCGCGCTCGCCACGATCCTGCTGCTGACGTTGATCGCGTTGCTCGCAGCAGGGCCGATCATGCGCGTGCTGGGGGTGAAGATCGAGGCGGTGATCACGCGGCTGCTCGGCGTGCTGCTCGCGGCGCTGGCGGTGCAGTTCGTGATCGACGGGGTGAAGATCAGCCTCGGCTAAGCCGACCGCAGGTCGAGTTTTTTCTTATCCTCTTCGTGCCTTTGCGTCTTTGTGTGAGCAAAGAAGATTGTCTCACACGAAGACGCAAAGGTACGAAGAGGGCAGCAGGAGGGCTGCGCTTCGCGCTATTTGATCTGCCACAGCCGCAGCGGCGACTTCTTTGGCATTGGCAGCGGTTCGAGCCAGTCGAACGTCTTGCGATGCGCGAGCTGGTCGTAAAAGCCGCCCGGTGCGCGGGCGCGGTAGATCGTCGATTCGGCCATGTTGGGGCACACCAGCAGCAGCGTCGCGCCGTGGCGCTTGGCAATCATGCGGAAGTTCTCAGGCGTGCCGGAGAAGGCATGCTGCACGTCGAGGATCGCGTTGCCATTGCGGTGATACGGGCCGGCCACGGCACTGTGATGCGTGATCGTGATGATCCGCGGCCCCAGATCGACGAAGCTGAAGATCGTCTGCGCCGGATAGCGGTCGAGCGGGCGCAGCGCGCTCATCGTCGGGCAATTGCCGCTGGCGCGGTCGACGATTTGGGTGCGTTTGTCGGGGCGGTCGATCGGCAGGAGCCGGATCGCGAGCCCGGCGAACAGCCCCGATCCGATCAGCAGGATCACCGCGACCGTGCCGAACACGCGGACCAGCGCCGATTTGCTGCTTTGGAAGTAGGGCACCAGCATCCACCCCAAAGCGACCGCGCCCGGGACCGCGAGCATCTGCGCCGCTGGCCCGGCACGCACCTGCCACAGCAGCAACAAGGCGGCACCCGTCACGAACAGCAACACCGTTGCCCACGCCAGCCCAAGCGCCGTCCCGCGCGCGCGCCACGTCGCGACCGCCGCCCCGAGCACGCCAACCACCGGCAGCACCGCGACCGGAAAGGCGATGCGGAACGGATGCGCGTAGATCGGCCGCGCCTCGCGGATCATGTTGAGCCAGTTCTTCTGCAATTCGGGCGAGGCTTGTTCGGGGCGGCCGAGGCATTGCGGGAAAATGAGCGCGAAGCCGATCACGATGATCGCCCCTGCGGCGACCGCGAGTGCGAGCCGGACCCAGCGATTTTGCGGGTTTGCCCAGGCCAGCGCGAACAGCAGCGCGCCCGCCATGACCATCACGCTCAGCCATACCGGGGTCAGCGCATCGCAGCGCAACACGGCATTGGCGTAGGAGGCGAACAGCGCATAACCGAGCGCGCTCCCCGCGCCGAGCGTCAACGCATAGATCGTCAAGCGCGGCGCTTCGGCCCGGTCCCATACCCAGCGCAGCGTCAGAATCGCGCCCGCGATCGCGGCATAAGGCAGCATTTCGAGCCCGATCGCGAGTGACACCGCGCCCGCCAGCCCGACGATCGCGCCACCGCGAAGCGGCTTCGGGTCGCACAGCCCGGCGACGGTGAGACTGAGCATCGCGAGCTGCCAGCCATGATGGTCGATCCGCTCGGGCATATACATTAGCAGCGTCGCGGTGCAGCACAGCAGCAGCAGGATCGCGAGCGGCCAGGCATAGGGGCTGACCAGCCGCCGCACCGTTGCGCCGATCCCGAGGAAGGTGATGGCGAGCGGCAGCAGCGGGGCGATGCCGCACGCCAGCATTTCGGCCTCGCGCGCGCCCACGAACGGGCGCAGCAGCAGGATGAGCCCGGCGATCGGCAAATCGACGATCCGGCTCCAATGCATGTCGTATCCGCCGGGCGGATTCAGGCGATATTGGCGCAGATCGTACCAATCCTGCCCGCCGAGCCACGCACGGACTTGCATCAACCGCATATTATCGTCGGTGTCGCCGAGCTGGAGGAAATGGATCCCGGTCCAGCGTTGCGCCACGAAATAAACCGCGACGCCCAACCAGGCGAGCAGCGTGAGCGAGACCCAGTCACGCTCCAGCGCCCGTGTGAACCGACTGCGCCCGTGCAAAGTGCTTCCCTCGACCATCATCGCGCTCTACTGGCGCAATCGTAAAGGGCAAGCGAACGTGGCGGCGAACGACAAGGCAATGTGGCGACGTGTCGAACAGCTGCGCGCGAGCGGGATGTTCGGCGAGGTGATTCGTTTCGGAATCTCGGGCGTGCTCACGACGCTGATTTATGTGGCGGTCTATTGGCCGCTGACGCGCTTCGTGTTCGAGCAGCGGCACGCGGTTTATGCCGTGCCGTTCGCCTTCGCCGTGGCGGTGACGGTTGGCTTTTTCCTGCACAGCCGGTGGAGCTTCAAGGGCCATGCGACGCGTGACGCGGACCGGCTGCGGCACGTAAAATTTGTCGCGGTGCAGGCCTCGGGCATCGCGCTCAACGGGCTGATCACGTGGATCGGGACGGCGAAGCTGGGCTATTCCCCGATGGTGCCGTTGCTCCCCGCCGTCGCCTGCGCGACGGTCTTCACCTTTTTCCTCAACCGCCAGCTGGTTTTTAAATAATGGCCCCGAATCGGATGGATCGCGCCTGATGGACCGTATCGTTTACGACCGAATGGCGGCGCATGATTCGACGCATTGGTGGTACCGCGCGCGGCGCGACATCCTTGCCGAGTATCTGACGCGCGAAGGTGGCCTGCCGAAGGATGCGCGCATTCTCGAGATCGGGTGCGGGACGGGACACAATTTGCCGATGCTCGGCGCGTTCGGCACGGTCGAGGCGATCGAGATTGATCCGGCGGCGCGCGCCATCGCCAGTCAACGCCTTGGTGCGCCGGTCGGCGATGCGCCGCTGCCCGAGCTGCCCGGGATCGAACGCGGCGCGTATGATCTGATCGCGGTGCTCGATGTGGTCGAACATATCGCAGACGATGTCGCGGCGCTGAAGGCGATGCGCGACTGCCTGAAGCCCGGCGGTAAGATCCTGATCGCGGTGCCCGCGCACCAATGGCTGTGGAGCGCGCACGACGTCGTCAATCATCACCACCGGCGCTATTCGAAGGCGACGCTCGCCGCGGCGATCGATGCGGCCGGGCTCGAACATAACGGCTTGCGCTGGTTTAACTCGCTGCTTTTTCCGCTGGCCGTCGCCGCGCGGATCGCGGGGCGGTTGCGCGGCAAGGACGATAGCGACGATTCCCCCCCGCACCCTGCGCTCAACGCGCTGTTCGAGCGGATCTTCGGGCTTGAGCGTCACTTGCTTGGCAGGGTGCCGTTGTCGCCCGGCGTCTCGATCGTGACGCTGGCGTCGAGGCGCGCCGCCTAATCCTCCGCTCGTCCCCGGATTTACTCCAGGGTTGTCGAAGCACTGCTCTCCACCGGCATTGTCGCATGTGCGGAGAGCAGCCCGTCTACAGGCTCAGGGCGAACGGCGGGAGTTGGTTCTGCGCGATACCCCAGCGTCGCATGGCCCTTCACCGGGCCGACCACATCGGCGACCAGATACAGCGGGCGGCGTTTCGATTCGACATAGAGCCGTCCGAGATATTCGCCGATCATGCCGAGCACGAACATTTGGAACGCGCCGAGCAGGACCACGACGAGCATCGTCGAAGTCCAGCCCGCCACCGCGCTGCCGCTGAAAAAGCCGACCGCGATGTACAGGAACAGCAAGAGCGAGGCGGCGGTGAGCGCGAGTCCGAGATGGCTGGCGAAGCGCAAGGGGGCGGTCGAAAAGCCGGTGACGGCATCGAGGGCCAAGCGGATCATCTTGGCGAGCGGATAATTGGTCTCGCCGGCATGGCGCTCGGCGCGGTCATAGGGGAAGGGGACCTGGCGAAAACCGACCCACGCGACCATCCCGCGGATGAAGCGCGCCTGTTCGGGCATCGCCAGAAACGCATCGAGCGCGCGCCGGCTCATCAGCCGGAAATCGCCCGTGTCGAGCGGGATTGCGGTATCGGTGACGCGATCGAGCAAACGATAGAAAGCGGCAGCGGTGGCTTTCTTGAACAAGGTCTCGCCCTCGCGCGAGCGGCGCACGGCATAGATCACGTCGGCCTGAGACTCGATCATCGCCGCGCGCATCTCGCCCAAGAGTTCGGGCGGATCCTGCAAATCGGCATCGATGATCAGGATTTGCGCGCCCGAGCACAAATCGAGCCCGGCGGTCAGCGCCAATTGATGGCCGTGGTTGCGCGACAGGTTGATAACCACCAGCCGCGGATCGGCGGCGGCGAGGCGCTGCATCACCGGCCAGCTATCGTCCTTCGACCCGTCATTGATGAAGAGGATTTCGTAATCCTCGCCGACCGCCGCGCGCGCCGCCGCCGATACGCGGCTGTGCAGCAGATCGAGGCAGGGCGCCTCATTGTAACACGGGATGACGACGGAGAGAGCGGGGCGGGGCATTGCAGCGGTCTAGCGCGATGTTGCGCATCCGTCATGGGTCAAGTTGCAAAAGCCGGGACCGTGGGTGGCTTTTGGTCGGTGACTAGGGACGCCTAAACCCGGACCACGCCGTTGACCGCATCCGCCGCGCGCAGCGCGCCGATGACGTGCATCAGATGGTGGACGTCGTGAACCTCGACATCGATCGTGTTGGTGTGAAATCCGGTGTCGCGATTGTCGAGCCGCAGGTTGACGATATTGGCCTTTTGCGCGCCGATGATCGTCGCGATCGTCCCCAGCGCGCCGGGCTCGTTCTTGACCTCGACCGAGATGCGCGCGGTCGCACCCTCGGTCTTGTCGCCCCACGACAAATCGACCCAATCGGCGTCGTCGGCGGAGGCGAGCACCGGGCAATCGATCGTATGGACCTCGATCCCCGCATCGGGGCGGCGCAGGCCGACGATACGATCGCCGGGGACAGGGTGGCAGCATTCGGCCAGATCGAACGCGACGCCGGCCGTCAGGCCGCGGATCGAGATGGCGGCGAATTGCGGCGGCATATCGCGCAGCGCGTCACCACCGGCCGATCCCGGCATCAGCGCCTCCATCACCGCCCGGTCGGGAATGCGCCGCCGTGCGATCGCCTCGAGCAAGGCGGCTTCGTCGGCCACCTTCAGCCGCTGCATTGCCACCGCCTGCGCGTCGGCCGCGAGCGGCGCGGGCAAGCGCGAAACGAGTTCGTCATACATTTTGCGCCCGAGCGACTGGGTTTCGACGTGTTCCTTGTGGCGCAAGTGCCGCCGGATCGCAGCGCGGGCCTTTCCGGTGATCGCGAAGTTCATCCAGCCCGGCTGCGGCTCCTGCGCTTTCGACCGCAAAATCTGCACCTGATCGCCATTTTCGATGATGGTGCGTAACGGCACGACGCGGCCGTTGATCTTCGCGCCAACCGCCTGATCACCGAGATCGGTGTGGACCGCATAGGCAAAGTCGATCGGCGAGGCCCCCTTGGGCAATTGCTGCAATTCGCCCTTGGGGGTGAAGGCGAAGATGCGATCCTGATACATCGCCATCTTGGTATGTTCGAGCAGCTCCTCCGGGGATTCGGCGGTGTCGAGGATTTCGACCAGATCGGCGATCCAGCTATGCTGCGTGTCGGGGCGGACCTTGTTTTGCTTGTACGCCCAATGCGCGGCCAGGCCGAGTTCGGCCTCTTCGTGCATCGCAGCCGTGCGGATCTGGATTTCGACGCGCATATTGTCGGCATGGATCACCGACGTGTGGAGCGACCGATAGCCGTTGCGCTTGGGGGTCGAGATATAGTCCTTGAAGCGCCCCGGCACCATCGGCCAGCGGCGGTGGATCGTGCCCAGCGCAGCGTAACACGCCTCCTCGCTCGGGACGATCGCGCGGAACGCCATGATGTCGGAGAGTTGCTCGAAGCTGATGTGCCGCTCGGCCATCTTCTTCCAGATCGAATAGGGATGCTTTTCGCGCCCCGAAATATCTGCCTCGATCCCGGCGCGCGATAGCAGCAGTTTCAAGCCCGAGCCGATCTTGGCGATGCGGTCGCCGCCGCCTTCCTTGAGTTGGGCGAGGCGGATGGTGATCGATTCATACGCTTCGGGTTCGAGTTGCGCGAAGGCGAGCGTTTGCATCTCCTTCATGAATTCGTACATGCCGATCCGCTCGGCAAGCGGCGCGTAAATGTCCATCGTCTCGCGCGCGATACGGCGGCGCTTGTCCTCGGACTTGATGAAGTGCAGCGTGCGCATATTGTGCAGCCGGTCAGCGAGCTTGACCAGCAGCACGCGGATGTCGTCGGACATCGCCAGCAGGAACTTGCGCAAATTTTCCGCGGCGCGTTCGTTTTCGGTTTGCGCCTCGATCTTGCTGAGCTTGGTGACGCCGTCGACCAGCCGCGCGACCGATGCGCCGAACAGCCGCGTAATCTCCTCGGGCGTGGCGACGGTATCCTCGATCGTATCGTGCAGGATCGCGGTTGCGATCGTCTCATCGTCGAGGTGCAGATCGGTCAGGATCCCGGCGACTTCGATCGGATGGCTGAAATAGGGATCGCCATTGGCGCGCTTCTGGCTGCCATGTGCCTGCATCGAAAAGACGTAGGCGCGGTTGAGCAGCGCCTCATTGGCATTGGGATCGTAATCAAGGACGCGATCGACGAGTTCGTACTGGCGCAGCATGTCGCGTCCAAGATGGTGTCGCGGCGCGTTGCTTTGCAACATATTTGCGCATTGCCCCAAGAAAAAGCCCCTCCCGTGGCACGCACGGAAGGGGCAGTGGCATCTCGGGGAGGAGCCTTATTTGGCGCGGGCGTTGCACTTTTCGAGCGCCGGAGCGTCGAACGGCTGGCCGCCTGCGCTAAAGGACACCAGCTTGCCCGTGCTCTTTGCGACCATTTCGCACATGATCGCGTCGCGCTGGGTCGCCTTGTTCGCGGTGAAGGCGGTGGTGTTCCACTTCCACACTGTGCCGCTGGTGATCAGCAGCGTCTTGGCAGGCGCAGCGACCGGGGTCGCAGCATAATAGGGTCCGTCGGCGGCCTGCGCGGCGAACGGGCTGAGCGAAGCGGCCGAGACCAAAACGGCGGCGGCGAGCGAGAGCAAGCGGGTCATGGGGAGGCTCCTTCTTTATTCAGTTGCGAATCACTACTTAAATGCTGCACATGCGAGTTGCAAGTGAAAACGTATATTTCATTCCCACGACGCGCAAAAATGCGATAAGGTGACAGATTATGGACGGAAAACTCCGCGAGCCCCTGCGGGAATTAGCAAGCTGCAGCCTTCCTGCTGCGCTCGAGGCTATGGGAGAACGCTGGAGTTTCATGATCTTGCGGGCGGCCTTTAACGGGCTGCACCATTTCGAGGAATTTCAGTCCGAACTCGGCATTGCGCGCAATATTCTCGCCAATCGGCTCGGGCGACTGGTCGATCACGGCATCCTGACGCGCACCGCGATGCCCGCCGACCGCCGCAAGATCCATTATCAATTGACCGACAAGGGCTCGGCGCTGCTGCCGACGATGCTTGCGCTGCGGCAATGGGGTGAACGGTGGGAGACGGGTTTCCCGGCGAGCCCCGTTTTGGTCGATGCGCGCGACATGCGGCCGATCGGGCCGATCGACGTCCGCGCGCATGACGGGCGGGTGCTGACCAAACACGACTTGCTCTGGGCGCTGCCCGAGCATGTCGATTATGGCGAGGCCGAACTGCGCGCCGCCGAGTAAAGCGTGCCAAGAAACACCGCGACACAAACCGCCAGTAGATTCCCGCGAAAATCTTGCGTATTCAGGTGGCCGTGCCCAGCCTCCACGCCTTCGCCAACCCGGCGCGCTTCCTGAAAATCGCCGGGCCGCTGACACCCTTGCTGTTCTGGGCGGGCGTGCTGCTGCTCGGTTATGGCGTGTGGGGCGGGCTGACGCAGACTCCAGCGGATTATCTGCAGGGCGAGACGGTGCGCATTCTCTACATCCATGTGCCGACCGCGTGGCTCGGCATGTCGGGGTGGAGCGGGATTGCGGTCTCGTCGCTGGTATTTCTCATCTGGCGCCACCCGCTCGCGATGATCGCCGCACGCGCGATTGCGCTCCCCGGCGCGGTGTTCGCGGCGTTGTGCCTGGCGACAGGATCGATCTGGGGTCGGCCGACCTGGGGCACGTGGTGGCAATGGGACGGGCGGCTGACCTCGATGCTCCTGCTGTTCTTTGTCTATCTGGGCTTCATGGCGCTGGTGCGTGCCGATGACGATCGCGGTGGAGACGGGCGAATCCCGGCAATCTACGGCATTGCCGGATCGGTGCTGCTGCCGATCATCCGCTATTCGGTGGTGTGGTGGAACACGCTGCATCAGGGCCAGAGCATCGGCATCACCAAATCGAGCATCGACCCGTCGATCCTGTGGCCGTTATGGTTCACGCTGTCTGGCTTCACGCTGTTGTTTGCCGGGATTGTGCTGATGCGGATGCGCACGATCCTCGCGCGCACCAAGGCCGAAGCGCGGATGCGGCGGATGGGGAACGTTGTGGAGGTGATGGCGTGAACCCGTGGCCATTCGTGACCGCTGCCTATGGGTTGACCGGCGTCGCATCGGTCGCGCTGGCGCTGTGGAGCTATTTGGCGATGCGGAAGGCCGAGAAGAAATGAAGGCCAAGCATCAGCGTTTGACTCTGGGTCTGCTCGCGGTCGCGGCGGTTGGCGGGGCGAGCGTGCTCGCGCTCTCCGCGCTGAAAGATCAGGCGGCGTTCTTCTACGCGCCGGGCGATGTGAAGAAAGACGGCTTGCCGCTCGGCAAGGCGGTGCGGCTGGGCGGGATGGTCGAGGGCGGCTCGATCCAGCGACTCGCCGATGGCGTGTCGATGCGCTTCGTCGTGACCGATGGCCTCGCCACCGTGCCGGTTGCGTTCCGCGGCATCGCGCCCGATCTGTTCCGCGAGAAATCGGGCGTGGTGGCAGAAGGGTCGTTCAACCTCGACGGCAGCTTTACCGCGACCAATTTGCTCGCCAAGCATGACGAAAAATACATGCCGCCCGAAATGGCGGGCAAGATGCACGAGACGAAATCCCTGAAACCATGATCGGCGCACGATGTTAGCAGAAGCCGGTCTTGCCGCCTTATGGTTCGCTGCGGCGCTCGCCTTGCTCCAGCTAGTGCTGGCGGGGCTCGGCGTGTGGCGTTCGGCGAAACCGGCGCTGGCCGAGGACGTGCCGACCGCCGAAATCATGGCCGCAGTGCGCCCGGTCGCGGTGGTGCAGGGGATGCTCGCGCTCGCCGCGATGGTGTTGCTGATCTGGGTGTTCGCGCGCAGCGACATGTCGGTGCTGCTGGTCGCGCAGAACAGCCATTCGGACAAGCCGATGCTGTACAAGGTGGCGGGCGCGTGGGGCAATCACGAAGGCTCGATGCTGTTATGGGTGACGATCCTCGGTGTGGCGGGTGCCGCGGTCGCCTTGCTCGAACGCAGCCTCGCCAAGCCGACATTGATCGCGACGCTCGGCGCGCAGGCCGCGATTGCGCTGGGCTTCTACGCGTTCCTGCTCTTTTCCTCGAACCCGTTCGCGCGGATCAATCCGGCCCCGGCCGATGGCAATGGCCTCAATCCGTTGCTGCAGGACCCCGGCTTGGCGTTCCATCCGCCGACCTTGTACATCGGCTATGTCGGCATCTCGATCGCGTTTTCGTTCGCGGTCGGCGCGATGATCACGCGCGATGTCGGCCCGGCTTTTGCCCGCGCGATGCGGCCGTGGGTGCTCGGCGCATGGATTTTCCTGACGCTCGGCATCACGGCGGGCTCCTATTGGGCGTATTACGAGCTTGGCTGGGGCGGCTGGTGGTTCTGGGATCCGGTCGAGAATGCCTCGCTAATGCCGTGGCTGGCGGCGACCGCCTTGCTCCATTCGGTGTCCGTGCTGGCGACGCGTGATGGCCTCCGCGCCTGGACCTTGATGCTGGCGGTGGTGGCTTTTTCGATGTCGATGCTCGGCACGTTCCTCGTCCGTTCAGGGATATTGACCAGCGTCCATGCCTTTGCGGTCGACCCGACCCGCGGTTCCTTCATCCTGGCGCTTCTGGCGATCTATATCGGCGGCGCGCTGTTGCTGTTCGCGCTCCGCGTCGGCACGGTCAAGCAAGGCAATACCTTCGATTTCGTCAGCCGCGAGGGCGCGCTGATTGCCAATAACCTCTTGCTGACGGTGATCCTCGGGATCGTGCTGATCGGCACGCTTTACCCGATCGTCGCGGCGGGGTTCGGCACGCAATTGTCGGTCGGGCCGCCGTTTTTCGACAAGGCGGCGGGGCCTGTAGCGCTGGCGCTGGTCGCGGTAATGGCGGCGGGGCCGATGCTGCGATGGCGGCGCGACACTGCGGAGGCGGTACTCAAGCGGATGACGCTGCCAGTCGCGGGGACGGGACTCGTGCTGATCCTGGTGGCGCTGCTCGGGCATGTCGCGTTGCTGCCGCTGCTCGGGCTGGCGCTTGCGGCGGGGCTGGCGGTGGCGAGCGTTGCACCATTGTGGAAGCGTAATTTGCGCCGCACGCCGCTCTTCACTTACGGCATGGTGCTTGCGCATCTCGGCATCGCGGTGAGTCTGGCAGGGATGGCGTGCGACACCGCCTTTACGCAAGCGACGCTGGTTGCGGCGCGCGTCGGCGTGGCGCAGCGCGTCGGGCCGTTCACCGTGACGCTCGACGGGATCAAGCCCGTGGTCGGGCCGAACTGGTCGGCGCTCGAAGCGCGGCTGAGCGTTAGGCGTGGCGAGGCGGGCAGTGTATTCTACCTTCGCCCGCAATCGCGCTTCTTTGCCAATCCGGTGACGACGACCAGCGAATCGGCGATCGCGACGCGCTGGGATGGGCAGCTCTACACCGTGCTCGGCGAACCCGACGGGACCGGGCGCTGGCAATTGCGGCTGTGGTGGAAGCCGTTCGTGACGCTGATCTGGTTCGGCGGCGCGCTGATCGCAGTTGGCGGCGCGCTGTCGCTGCTCGGGCGCTTGCGGCGCGCGCGCCGCACCGCGCCGAAGGAAGGGTATGCATGATGCGGCCGCTGATCTGGGTGCCGTTCCTCGGCGCGCTCGCCCTGTTCGCGGTGATCGCCTGGGGGCTCTACAAGCCCGCCGACCGAGTCGTGCATTCGGCGCTGGTCGGGCAGAAATTGCCGGCGTTCAATCTGCCGCCGATCGTTCCGGGCAAGCCGGGTCTCGCCACCGCCGCCTTCGCGACCGGCAAGCCGCGCTTGCTCAACGTGTTCGCGAGCTGGTGCATCCCGTGCATCGCCGAGGCGCCGCAACTGCTGAAATTGCAGCAAGCCGGGGTCGAGATCGACGCGGTCGCAATTCGCGATACGCCCGACGCGATCGCGGATTTTCTGGCGCGTAATGGCGATCCCTATCGTTCGATCGGCGATGACCGGGCGAGCATGGTGCAGCTCGCGCTCGGCTCGTCGGGCGTGCCCGAGACGTTCGTGATCGACGGGCAGGGGCGGATCGTCCAGCAGCATGTCGGCGATATCCGCGCCGAGGAAGTGCCGGGGTTGATCGCGGCGGTGCGGAACGCGCGGTGAAGTGGCTCGCCGCCTTGCTGCTGGTGTTAGCCGCACCCGCCCTCGCCGACAGCAACCAGCCGGCTGCGCCGCTGGCGAACGTGCAGCTTAAAGACTCGTCCAAAGAAGCGCAGGCACAAGCGCTGATGCTCACGCTGCGCTGCGTCGTGTGCCAAGGGCAATCGATCGCCGACAGCAATGCCGAAATGGCGGGGGACATGCGCTCGCTCGTTCGCGCCAGGATCGCGGCCGGGGAGAGTCCGCAGGCGATCCGCTCGTGGTTGATCGCGCGCTACGGCGATTATGTCAGCTATGATCCACCGTTCAGCGCGACGACCGCGC
>NZ_JBBATX010000044.1:18459-20567 GCF_040398505.1 Sphingomonas sp.
GCGCGCTACGGCGATTATGTCAGCTATGATCCACCGTTCAGCGCGACGACCGCGCCACTGTGGATCGCGCCGCTTGCCTTACTGGTGCTTGGCGCGTGGCTGGCGCGGGCGAGCTTCAAGCGGCGGCGGCGGAGCGTATGAATGTGCTGATTTTGCTGGCGGTCGGCCTCGTCGCGGCGGGCGTGCTGTGGGCACTGGGCGTCGCGCGGCGTTTGTGGACGATCGCGGGGGCGGCGCTGATGCTCGGCGCGGCGGGCTTCGCGCTGCAAAGCCAGGCGCATCAGCCGGGCAAGCCGACCGCAGCCGATGTCACGCCGATCACGGTCGATCCCGGCATGATCGCCTTTCGCGAAGCGGTGTTCGCGCCGTCGCGGGATGACAGCCTCGCGCTCGCCACCGCCGATGCGCGGCTGCGGACGGGCGATGCGCATGCCGCCGCCGAGGGTCTGCGCGCCGAAATCGCGTTACGACCGGACAATGCCGTGCTGTGGAGCGGTCTTGGCTACGTGCTCGCGCTGCATCACGGCGCGGTGTCGCCCGCCGCGAAATTCGCCTTTCGACGCGCGGTGAGGCTTGCGCCACGTGCGCCGGGGCCGACCTTTTTTCTCGGCATGGCCTATGTCGATTCGGGCGATTTCGCGGCGGCGCGCCCCGCCTGGGCGGCGGCGCTCGCGGCAACGCCCAAGGATGCGCCGTACCGGATGGATATTGCCGAGCGACTCGCCTCGGTCGATCAGTTCTTGCGCATGTCCGCCGCCCAGCGCGCCGCCGGGGTCGCTCACTGAGTTAGCGCACGACCAGTCGCGTATAGAGATGCCAGGTGGCGTAACCGAGCCATGGCAGGACCACCGCGAGACCGATCGCTGCGGGGATCAGCCCCAGCAGCAGCAACCCGGCGACGCGCAGGCCCCAGCCGAAGATTTCGCGCGGATTTTCGCGCACTGCCTTGATCGATGTGCGCAGCGCCGTTCCGGCATCGACCGGCTGATCGACCACCATCGGGAACGACACGACCGCGACCACCAACGTGACGACGGCAAACGCGCCGCCTGCCAGATTGCCGAGCACGATCAACTGCCAGCCGTCCCCGGTCGTGAACAAGCGCCCGAAGACATCGCCAACTTGCATCGGTGCGTTTGCCCCGAAAGTCGCGCCGTAAATGGCATACGCGACGCCGAGCCATGCGACGAACAGCACCGCCAGCCCGAACGTCAGCCCGGCGAGCGGCCAGCGGCTGCGTCCATTGAGTGGATCGACGAAATGCCGCCAGCTCGAATCGCGCCTTTCCTCGCGCAGCCGCGCCAGCTCGTAAAAGCCCGAGGCGACCGCTGGCCCCGCGATCGACAGACCCGCGACAAGCGGAAAGAGCAAGGGGAGCAGCGGCTCGTTAAAGGCAAGCGCGACCGCGATGCCGCAAATAATGGGATAAAGGAGTCCCAGAAAGATCAGATCGCCGCGCTTCGCCTGAAAATCCTTCCACCCCTCCGCCAGCGCCCAATTAAGGTCGCTCGTCCCGATCCGTCTGATATCGGGAAGGTCAGTAGGGATGGATGTTGTGGTTACGTCCAGCGTGGTCATCGGAAAGATCCTCTCGGCTGTTGCGGTACGTCCCTTGTTATTCGTTGTTTTCGTAAGATACGCCTGTTGTATCGTAACGACAAGCTCAGGCGAAGGGTCCGTTCAGCCGCACAATCGTCCAGTTGAGGAACGCGGCGAAACTGACCCACAGGAAATAGGGCAAGATCAGTAACGCTGCGAACGGCGACATCGGCCATAGCCCGATCAGCAAGGCGACCAGCGACCCCCAAAGGAACACCACTTCGCCAAGCGCCCAATCGGGTCGTTGCAGCGCGAAGAACACCGGGCTCCACAGGAAATGAAAGGAAGCATTGACCGCGAACAGGATGATGATCGCCGTTCGTGAAGCGGGATCGGGCGCGGCGGTCCAAGCGATCGCGGCGGACCAGGCGGCCAGCCCGAGAATGATCGTCCAGGCCGGCCCGAACGCCCAGCCGGGCGGCTGCCAGCTCGGCTTGCGCAAAGTGTTGTACCAGCTGCCGATCGGCGTCGCCAAGCCGCCCGCCACGAGCAGCACGGCCGCGCAGCCG
>NZ_JBBATX010000045.1:0-20376 GCF_040398505.1 Sphingomonas sp.
CCGACGAAGACATCGAACAGCCGCGCGGCGACGATGCTGGCCTTGTCGGCGCCCTTGACCGCGCGGACCAGCGCATCCGCCGCGAGCGCATCGGGCACGAGGAAGGCGAAATCGCGGCGGACCGCCTGCAGCGCGGGCGGGGCATAGGGCGCGCGGGCGAAGCTGCTCGTGCGCTTGGCCGGGAGCGCATCGAGGTAAAGCTCGACCGCGGCGACGGGGCCATCGAGATCGAACGCGCGGCAGGTCAGCGGATGAACCATGCCGAACGCCGCGAGCACCGTCTTGGGCCCGAGCCGCAGCGTGCCCGATTGGCCGGGGTGCCAGGCGTCGCCCGCCTCGCCCATGACCTGAAGGTTATCGACCGGTGCGCCGGCCGCGGCGAGCAGCGCCAGCGCCTCGGCCTTGGCATCGAACGCGTCGAAGGCGCTGGCCTTGCCCTCCTGCCAGCCGCGCGCGCGATTCTCGCCCGCCAGCACCACGCCGAGCGTCGTGCGCTCGCCCTCGGCCAGATAACGGCGGCCGAGTTCGAACAGCCGCACGCCGGGGGCGCCGCGCTTCATGTTGCGCTCGGCCGCGGCGAACAGGCCGGGGAGCAGCGAGGGGCGCATGACCTTCAATTCCTCGCTGATCGGATTGGCGAGGGTCCACGCACCGCCGCCGATCGCGCTCGCTTGCGCGTCGGACAGGAAGCTCCAGGTGATCGCTTCGTTCAGCCCCCGCGCGGCGGCGGCGCGGCGGACGCGGCTTTCGAGCGCCTGCGCGGGCGTCGCGGTCGGCTTGGCCACCCCGGGGGTGCGCGGCAGCGGCGTCGCGGGGACGCGATCAATGCCTTCGATCCGGATCACCTCCTCGACCAGGTCGGCGGGACCGTCGATATCACGCCGCCAGGTCGGGATCGTCACGGTCCAATCGTCGGCGACGCCGAAGCCGATCCGTTCGAGGATGTCGCGTTGGCGCTCGCGCGACACGACGAGACCGCCAAGCGTTTCGGCCAGAGCCGGATCGTAGCGGACGAAGCGCGGCGTGACCGGCGGCGGGCCCGCCCGCGTGATCGCGCTGGTAGTGCCGCCGCAATGTTCGGTCACCAGCCAGGTCGCGATCGCCAGGCCGGTGTCGAGGAACGCCGGATCGACGCCGCGCTCGAACCGCTGGCGCGCGTCGCTGGTCAGCGCGAGTTTCTGGCCGGTGCGGGCAATGTGATCGGGATCGAAGAAGGCGCATTCGATCAGCACGTCGGCGGTCGACTCCGACACGCTCGAATGCTCGCCGCCCATGATGCCGCCGATATCGTGGACTGCGGCATCGTCGGCGATCACCGTCATCGACGGATCGAGCGGATAGATCTTGCCGTTGAGCGCGAGCACACTTTCGCCAACCGCCGCGCGACGCGCGACGAGCGGGCCGGACAGCTTGGCGCGGTCATAGACGTGCAGCGGGCGACCGAGATCGATCGACAGGAAATTGGTGATGTCGACCAGCACGGAAATCGGTTTCTGGCCGATCGCGGCGAGCTTGCTGCTCATCCATGCCGGGGCTGGACCGTTGGTCACGCCCGAAACGGCTTGCGCGAAGAACGCCGGACAGCCCTCGGGATCGTCGGTGCGGACCTGCGGCGCGGCGTCCGGGCCGTCGACCGGGTCGAGCGTCGCCATGCGATAGACCGCGTCCAGCGGCTTGAGCGTTCCGAGGCCCGCCGCGGCAAGATCGCGCGCGATGCCACGCACCCCCATGCAATCGGGCCGGTTGGGCAGGACGTTGATGTCGATCACCGGATCGTTCAGCGCGGCATAGTCGGGATAGGCCATGCCGACGGGGGCATCGTCGGGCAGTTCGATGATGCCGTCATGCCCGTCGCCCACTTCGAGTTCGCGCGCGCTGCACATCATGCCGTTCGATTCGACGCCGCGAATCGCTGCGACCTTCAGCACCATGCCGTTCGAGGGCACGACCGCGCCCGACGGGCCGAACACGCCGACCATGCCTGCGCGCGCATTGGGCGCGCCGCAGACAACTTGCAGCGGGCCGTCGCCGGCATCGACCGACAGCACTTGCAGCTTGTCGGCCTGCGGGTGCGGCGCGGCGCTGAGCACGCGCGCGACCTTGAACGCGGCGAGCTTGGCGCCGGGATTCTCGACGCCCTCGACCTCCAGGCCGATGCGGGTCAGCGTCTCGACGATGGTGTCGAGCGTGGCGTCGGTGTCGATATGCTCTTTGAGCCAGCCGAGCGTGGTCTTCATGCGCCGACTCCCTGGCTCAATGTGGGGACGTCGAGCGCGGAGAAGCCGTAATGCTTGAGCCAGCGCGCATCGCCTTCGAAGAAGGGGCGCAGATCATCCATGCCGTATTTGAGCATCGCGAGGCGATCGACCCCGACGCCGAAGGCGAAGCCCTGCCATTCGTTGGGATCGAGCCCGCACGCTTCGATCACCCTGGGGTGGACCATGCCGCTGCCGAGCAATTCCATCCAGCCTTCCGAGCCGCCGAGCGTGCGGCGGCCCTTTTCCATCGTCCAGCCGACATCGACTTCGGCCGAGGGTTCGGTGAAGGGGAAATAGCTTGGGCGCAGCCGCAGCACGATGTCGTCGCGCTCGAAGAACGCCTTGAGGAAGGTCTCGAGCGTCCATTTGAGATGGCCGAGCGTGATGCCCTTGTCGATCACGAGGCCTTCGATCTGGTGGAACATCGGCGTGTGCGTGGCGTCCCAATCGGAGCGATAGACGCGGCCCGGCGCGATGATGCGGATCGGGGGTTGCTGGCCCATCATCGTGCGGATCTGGACAGGGGAGGTGTGGGTGCGCAGGACGAACATCTCCCTCTCCCCGCTCGCGGGGAGAGGGGCAGTATCGGGCGATAGCGCATGTGACTGCCCCTCTCCCCGACCCTCTCCCCGGAGGGGAGAGGGAGAAAGATAGAAGGTGTCGTGCATCGCCCGCGCGGGGTGGCTTTCGGGCATGTTGAGCGCGGTGAAATTGTGCCACTGATCCTCGATCTCGGGGCCGGTCGCGACCGCGAAGCCGAGATCGGCGAAGATTTCGGCAAGCTCGTCCATCACCTGGCTGACCGGATGGACCGACCCCTGCGGGGCGGCAGCGGCGGGGAGCGTCATGTCGAGCGTTTCGCTGGCGAGGCGCGCGTCGAGCTCGGCGCGGTCGAGCGCGGCCTTGCGCGTGGCGATCGCGCTGGTGACCGCCTCGCGCAGGCCCTGGATGCGGGGTCCCTCGACCAGCCGCTGATCGGGCGACATGCTGCCCAGTGTCTTGAGCAGCGCGGTGACGCTGCCGGCCTTGCCGAGCGCAGACACGCGGATGGATTCGAGTCCGTCGACGCTGGCGGCGGCGTCGATCGCCGCCATCAAATCACGTTGCAACTGGTCCAGATCAGACATTCAATCACCGTTCGCGCTGAGCTTGTCGAAGCGCCGTACTGCTTCGATGATGCGGTTAGAAGGAAGAACAGGGCTTCGACAAGCTCAGCCCGAACGGAATTTTGGGTTTGCGGCCAAGAAAAAGGGCGCCGGTGTTGCCACCGACGCCCCATTTCGATTCTCGCAGCAGGTCGCCTCAGGCGGCCTGGGGCAGAGCCGCCTTCGCTTGCGCGATGATGCCGCTAAACGCGCCAGCTTCATGCATCGCCAGATCGGCGAGGACCTTGCGGTCGAGCTGGACGCCGGCGAGCTTCAGGCCGTGCATGAACACGCCGTAGGTGAGACCCTCGGCGCGGACAGCGGCGTTGATGCGCTGAATCCACAAAGCGCGGAAGTTGCGCTTGCGGACCTTGCGATCGCGGTAAGCATATTGCCCGGCCTTTTCGACGGCCTGACGGGCGATACGGATCGTGTTCTTGCGACGGCCATAATAGCCCTTCGCCAGATTGAGGATCCGCTTGTGCTTTGCGTGGGTGGTTACACCCCGTTTTACGCGTGCCATTTAATCAGTCCTCCGATTCAGCCGAGACCGTAAGGCGCCCACGCCTTAACGGTGGCCGTGTCGGCCTTGGACAGCAATTTCGTGCCACGGTTCTGGCGGATGTACTTGCTGTTATGGCTCATCAGCCGGTGGCGCTTGCCTGCGACGCCGTGCTTGAGCAGGCCGGTCGCGGTGAGCTTGAAGCGTTTCTTAACGCCGCTCTTCGTCTTGAGTTTGGGCATTTTCGTCCTTTCGTTATCGCGGGCGATTATGAACGGCCTCGGCAGCCCATACCGGCCGGGCAGTTCCTCTGTACACGCGTGAGAGGCGCGTCGCCTACGCGAGAGTCGCGCCAAATGCAACCTTCGGTGAAAAACGCAGACACGCTTTGCGATCCGCCACGCAACGCGGTAACGCTCGACCGCAATGGACATCTACCTGCCCATCGCCAATCTTTCGGTCAACGCGCTCGTCATCGTGTTGCTGGGGGGCGGCGTCGGGTTGCTGTCGGGGATGTTCGGGGTGGGCGGCGGGTTTCTCACCACGCCGCTGCTGATCGTCTACGGCATCCCGCCGACCGTTGCCGCCGCCTCTGCCGCGAGCCAGGTGACCGGTGCCAGCGTTTCGGGCGTGTTCGCGCATGTCCGGCGCAAGGGCGTCGATTTCAAGATGGGCGGCGTGCTGGTCGCGGGCGGGCTGGTCGGATCGGTGTTCGGCGGGTGGATTTTCCGCTTGCTGCAGGCAAGCGGGCAAATCGATACCGTCATCGCGGTCATCTATGTGTTGCTGCTGGGCTCGATCGGCGCGCTGATGGCGAGCGAATCGTGGGGCGAGATCCGGCGACAACGCAGCGGCGAGCCACCCCGCCCGCGCAAGCGCCGCCACCACCCGCTCGTCGCTTCGCTGCCGTTGCGCACGCGCTTTTACCGATCGGGCCTGTACATCTCGCCGCTCGCGCCGCTGATTCTCGGCTTCGGGGTCGGCATTTTGACGATCCTGCTCGGCGTCGGCGGCGGGTTCATCCTGGTGCCGGCGATGCTCTATCTGCTCGGCATGACGACGCAAGTCGTGGTCGGCACCTCGCTGTTCCAGACGCTGTTCGTGACCGCAATGGCGACGATGGTGCATGCGACGACGACCAAGGCGGTCGATATCGTGCTGGCGGCGCTGCTGCTGCTCGGATCGGTTGCGGGCGCGCAAGTCGGCGCACGGCTGGCGAGCAAGGCGAAGCCCGAATATCTGCGCCTTGCGCTGGCGGTGATTGTGCTGCTGGTTGCGGGGCGGATCGCGCTTGGCCTCGGCTGGCGACCCGATGAGATCTATTCGGTCGAGCTGTCGTGAGGAAAGGCTGGCTGGCGCTGCTGCTCGCGCCCTTGCTGATGGCGCAATCGGCGTCAAAGCCGGTGCTGGTACCCGACGTGTCGCAGCGCGATATCGAGATTCAGTACAGCTTCACCGGCGCCAACCTGTTGCTGTTCGGCGCGATCCTGTATCCACAGGGACGTTTGCCGAACGATGACAAGCCGACCGATATCGTGGTGGTGGTCAAAGGGCCGACGCAATCGATTCTGGTGCGCGAGAAGGACAAATTGGGCGGGCTGATCTGGGTCAATGCCAGTCGCTTGCGCTATCGCTCCGCCCCCAGTTTCTACGCGATCGCATCGTCCAAGCCGATCGAACAGATGCTCGATGCCCGCACCCGGGCGATTTACGAGCTTGGCGTGTCGAGCCTGCAACTGTCCCCAGCGTCGAATGCGCCGCTGACCGAGCAGGACCGCTTCGCGCGCGGGCTGGTCGAGCTCAGGGCGCGCTCGGGGCTCTATGTCGAGGCGCCGGGCGCGGTCGAGATCACCGATGGCGTGCTCTACCGTGCGCGCGTGCAGATTCCGGCGCGCGTACCGGTCGGGCGCTTTACCGCGGAAACTTTCCTGATCCGCGACGGGCGCGTGCTCGCGGCGGCGACGCGCGATATCGACATTCGCAAATCGGGCTTCGAACGCTTCGTCGCGCGCTCGGCCGACCGCCATGCGATCCTGTACGGGCTGGTTGCAGTGGCGCTGTCGGTGCTGTTCGGTTGGGCCGCGGGGCAAATCGCGCGGAGATTCTGACACCCAATCTTTACGGGTGATCCGCCATAGCATTCCGCTGACACGCGCGGGGAATGCCACGAATGACCGAAATGCAGGGTGCCCAGGTTTTCGCGCACGCCGCCCCACTGGCGGCGGTCACCTGTATCGGCATGGTGTTCGAAATCGGCGGATCGAGGAGCATGGTGATGCTCGACCCGCACGCGCTCGATACGACGCTGGCGCATGTCGACCCGGTGATCGCCAGCGCCGGTTCGGTCGGCAGCCAGATCAAGATGCGCGTCGGCGGGAGCTGGCTGATCGCCAATATCCGGTCGCTGAAAATGGTCGACGGACATGACGACCGAATCGCCGCGCACGTCGATTTTCTCGGCGAGGGCGACGAGGAGAAATTGACCGGCAAGCTCTACAAATTCCGCCGCGGTGTGACGCGCTATCCCACCCCTGGCTGCGCGGTCTATCCCGTCTCGACCGCCGATCTGAAACAGATTTACGCCGCCGATGACCGCGCCAATATCGAAATCGGCACGGTCTATCCGACCAAGGACATTCGTGCCGCGCTCTATGTCGATGCGATGCTCGGCAAGCATTTCGCGCTGCTCGGCTCGACCGGGACCGGCAAATCGACCGCCGCCGCCTTGATCCTGCACCGCATTTGCGAGCTCAGCCCGCAAGGGCATGTCGTGATGATCGATCCGCACGGCGAATATGCCGCCGCCTTCAAGGGCAATGGCGCGATCTACGACGTCGGCAATCTGCAAATGCCGTATTGGCTGATGAATTTTGAAGAGCATTGCGAGGTGTTCGTCACCTCCGCGGGCTCCGAAAAGCAGATCGATGCCGACATCCTCGCCAAATGCCTCTTGCTCGCGCGCGGGAAAAGCCGGTTGGGGCAAGAGATTTCCAAACTGACGGTCGACGCGCCGATCCCCTATCTGCTGAGCGACCTGACCAATTTGATTCAGCTCGAAATGGGCAAGATGGACCGCGCGGGCGACACCGCGCCGTATCTGCGGCTGAAGACTAAGATCGACGAGATCAAGGCCGATCCGCGCTATGGCTTCATGTTTTCCGGGATGCTCGTCGCCGATACGATGGCGGGGTTCCTTGAGCGGATTTTCCGCCTGCCCGGCGAGGGCAAGCCGATCTCGATCATCGACGTATCGGGCGTGCCGAGCGAAATCACCTCGGTGGTGGTCGCGGTGCTCAGCCGGATGGTGTTCGACTTCGCGATCTGGTCGCGCGGCGAGCCGCAGCGCCCGATCCTGCTCGTGTGCGAGGAAGCGCATCGCTACATTCCGGCTGGCAGCGACAGTGCCGGCGGCGGCGCATCGAGCGTCAGGCGAATCCTCAGCCGGATCGCCAAGGAAGGCCGCAAATATGGCGTCTCGCTCGGCCTGATCACGCAGCGCCCGTCGGATCTGGCGGAAGGCGTGCTGTCGCAGTGCGGCACGATCATCGCGATGCGCCTCAACAACGATCGCGACCAGGCGTTCGTCCGCGCGGCGATGCCCGAGGGCGCACGTGGCTTCCTCGACGCGATCCCGGCCTTGCGCAACCGCGAGTGCATCATTTGCGGCGAGGGTGTCGCGATCCCGATCCGCGTCTCGTTCGATGCGCTGGACGATGACAAGCGCCCCGCATCGGACGATCCGATCTTCTCGCAACTGTGGCGCGAGACGGGTGGCGAGAGCGAGATCATCGCGCGCACGCTGAAACGGTGGCGCTCGCAGGGGCGGTAGGTTTCCGGCTGCGAGAAGAAGGAAGAAGGCTGGTTCGCGCGGAGGCGCGGAGACGCGGAGACTACCCAGCTCAGCGGTCAGCAGACTTTACCAACAGCGATACGAGTTCGAGCGGGAGAATAGGGAGGGCTGTCGCCCTTCTTCTCCGCGTCTCCGCGTCTCCGCGCGAACCAACCTTCATCTTGGGATTGAAGCGCTAACGGCAACGAAAGTGCATGCTTACGCCCCCGGCTTCACCGCGAGCAGCCCCGCCACCTTCGCCTTGAACGCGCGCAATTGTTCGCCCGAAAGCGTGGCGATGCTTGAGAAGGAGAAGCCGCGCGGGTTGACCGCAATGCCGCCGCGCAACACTTCCCAATGCAGATGCGGGCCGGTCGACAGCCCGCTATTGCCCGAATAGCCAATGACCTGCCCACGCGCGACGCGCTGGCCCGAGCGCGCCGCGAAACGGCTGAGATGGCCGTAGCAGGTGACGATATTGCCGCCATGCGCCATTTTGATGTAATTGCCATAACCGCCACTGCGCCCGGCATAGACGATCGTGCCATCGGCCGGCGCGTGGATCGGCGTGCCCCATGGCGTGCCGATATCGATCCCCTTATGCATCCTCGTGAAGCCGAGCAGCGGGTGGAAGCGCATCCCGAAGGACGAGGTTACGCGTGCCATCGACACGGGCATGGTGAAGGTGCCCTGGCGCTCGGCCTGGCCGGTCGCTTCATACCAGGTGCCGTCATTCCATTGCACCAATTGCGTTTTCTTCTGGCCGTGATCGAGCCCGGCAAACAGCAGATTGCCGATCTGCGTCTCGCCCGTTGCAGCGCGTTTGCGGTCGATCACGAAATCGTAGCGGTCGCCCGCGCCGATCTGTCCGATCGCGAATTTGCTGTTGATCGCGCGGATATAGGTTTCGACGACCTTGGCCGGGATACCCGCCGCACGCGCCGAGCGGTACAGGCTGCTGCCGACCACGCCCTGAATGCGCAGCGGCGTATTGTCGATCGCGATGACTTGGCGGCTGAGCACGAGGCCGTCGCCGACACGCTTGAGCGACAGTTCGAGATCGAAGCGCGCACGCAGCGCGAGCGCTTCGAGGGGGCGCGCAACGGTTTTGTTCGGGCGACGGCCGAGCGTCATCGGAATTTGCTTGCCGGGCGTCAGATCCCCCAGCGGAACCGCGCCCGCGATCAGCGCGACCGCATCCTGCGCATCGCGTTCGGAGAGCCCGGCGCGTTGCAGGACGGCACCGAGACTGTCGCCATGCCCGATCGTCGCGGTGCGCTCCTCGATCGGGCGTTCGGGTGCTTCGGTGAGCGGGACGACGAGATCGTTCGCGGCCATGTGGCGACCGGTATCGGCGCCCCAGGCGAGCGGCGCGATCGCCAGGGCGCGCGCTTCGTCGCGGTCGCTGCCGCTGAGCGCGGCCGGCACGGACCCGAGAATAGGATTGGCGATCGGGGGTGCCAGGGCGATGGCCGTGGCGCACAAGGCGGCACAGGTCGCTGCCCCGCGCCACCACTCGAGCGAGCCGATGCGCGATCCGAGATCGGGCACCCAGTCGATCCGCAGCGCCGCCGCGCGCAGTCTGTCGAGCGCACCGAGTTCGACGACCGGCACGAAGGCGCGACCGAACGACACGGCGGCGGTGCCACCGGCTTGCTCGAACCCATGATCGTCACGCAAGAACAAGGCGTTTGTGCCCCCGAAATATTTCGAAACCGCTGCCGTCACGCCCCGCAGCGTGGAGCCACTCGACTGTGGCCATCAAAGCCTAAAGTCAAATTAACCGCTGTCCCATGAAGACACACTCACGGCAGAGCGTTGCGATGCTGCGGCGAGGTGTTGGAACCGACGGTAAGCCTTGTGTTTTTACAGGGTTAATGCGGAGCGGCAGAGCGTATTTACCCTTAGCGGTTGCGCGAGTGGCCCAGGCACGCGATGTTTGTTGCGTCATGAACCGCCACGATGAGCATCAGGTCACCGCAGTCCTCGGGCCGACCAACACCGGCAAGACGCATTTGGCGGTCGAGCGGATGTGCGGCCATTCGAGCGGAATGATCGGCTTCCCGCTGCGGCTTCTCGCGCGAGAGGTTTATGATCGGGTGGTAAAGCTGAAAGGCGCGAACCGCGTTGCGCTGATCACCGGCGAGGAAAAGATCGTTCCCAAGGATGCGCGCTGGTTCCTGTGCACGGTGGAATCGATGCCGCTCGAGAAGGATCTGGCGTTCGTCGCGGTCGACGAGGCGCAATTGGGCGCGGACCCCGAGCGCGGGCATGTCTTCACCGACCGGATTCTGCGCGCTCGCGGGCGCGACGAAACGATGCTGCTGGGGTCGGAGGCGCTGCGCCCGATGCTCAAGGCGCTGGTGCCGAAGATCGAGATCATCAACCGACCACGTTTTTCGACGCTGACCTATGCAGGGGCCAAGAAGATCAGCCGCTTGCCCAAACGCTCGGCGATCGTCGCGTTCAGCGCCGAAGAAGTCTATGCCGTGGCCGAGATGCTGCGGCGGCTGCGCGGCGGTGCGGCGGTGGTGATGGGCGCGCTCTCACCGCGCACGCGCAACGCGCAAGTCGCGATGTTCCAGGCGGGCGAAGTCGATTATCTGGTCGCGACCGATGCGATCGGCATGGGGCTCAACATGGATGTGGCGCACGTCGCCTTTGCCAGCCTCAACAAGTTCGACGGCCGCCGCCAGCGCCGCCTGACCGTCGCCGAAATGGCGCAGATTGCGGGGCGCGCCGGACGGCACCAGCGTGACGGCACGTTCGGCGCTTTGGTCGAGGAAGGGCCGGGTGCGTTCACGCCCGAGGAAGTGCTCAGCATCGAGGAACACCGCTTCCCGCCACTCGAACAGCTGTACTGGCGGCAGGGCGAGCCCGATTATAGCAGCGTCGCGGCGTTGATCGACAGTCTGGAAGCCCGTCCGTCGCACCGCGTGCTGTGGGCGGCGCCGCAAGCGGTCGATCTGGCGGTGCTGAAGCGCATGGCAACCGAGGATTGGGTGCGCGATCGCGCGCGCTCCCCGGCGATGGTCGCGCGGCTGTGGGCAGCGTGCGGTCTGCCCGATTTCCGCAAAGTCGGGGTCGATCCGCATACACGCTTCATCGAGCGACTGTTTCGCTATCTGAGCGAAGGGATGGGCCATGTCCCGCGCGACTGGTTCGCCGCCGAAATCGCGCGGCTCGACAATGTCGCAGGGGATGTCGCGACGCTGGCGGGGCGGATAGCGGCGGCGCGGAGCTGGTCGTACATCGCCAACCGCGCCGACTGGCTCGCCGATCCGGCGCATTGGGCGGCGCGCGCGGGTGCGATCGAGGAACGATTGTCCGATGCGCTGCATGCGAGCCTGACGCAGCGCTTCGTCGACAAGCGCACGACGCTGCTGATGCGCCAGATCGGGGCCGATCCGCGCGCGCTGCCGGTCGTGATCGGGCCGGAGGGCGAAGTGCTGGTCGAGGATCATGCGATCGGGCGGCTCGACGGATTTCGCTTTATCGTCGCAGGCGATGCGCGCGCGGCGGACAAGCGCTTGCTGCTGGCGGCGGCCGAGCGGCGGCTGGGCGACGAACGCGCGCGGCGCGGGAACGCGCTCGCCGAAGCGGGGGACGACGATCTGGCGCTTGCCGCCGAGCCCGGCACGGTGCCGACGCTGCGCTGGCTCGATCTGGCAGTTGCGACGCTGGGGCCGGGGCCGACTGTGCTGCGGCCACGCGTGCTGCTCGACCGTGCGCTCGATTGCCTGAGCGTCGAGCTGCGCGCGCGGATCGAAACGCGGCTGCGTGACTGGCTGGCGGGGCAGCTCAAGCGTGCGCTGCCGGGGCTGGTGGTGCTCGATGCGGTGCAGCGCGATCCTGCCGCCACGCCCGCGTCGCGCGCGGTCGCGGCCGCTTTGGTCGCGCAAGGCGGCCTTGTTTCACGCGCTGAGATCGCGGTGGCGGTCGATGGGCTCGATGCGGTGGCGCGGAAAGCGTTTCGCGCGGCGGGGGTGACGATCGGTGCGCTCGACCTGTTCGATTCGCGCGTGCTGAAGCCCGGTCCTGCGCGGTGGCGGCGCGCCTTGCTGGCGGCGCGGCAGGGTGGCGCGGTCACGGCTGGCGCGCAGCCGGGCGCGACGGTGCTGGGGCGTGGCGCAGCCGGCGCGACGCTCGATCACGGCTATCGCCCGGTCGGCGACCAAACGGTGCGGGTCGACCTGATCGAGCGCATCGCGCGCGCCGCACACGACGCGCGCGGCACGTCAAGCGGGCGGGGGGACGGCCGCAAGCCGTTCATGCTCGATCCGGCGCTGGCGCTGTCGATGGGGCTGACGCGACCGACACTCGAGCGGTTGATGGCGGGGTTCGGCTTCCGTCCCGCCGCCAGCCCCGACGATGCGCCGCGCTGGACGTGGCGGGGGCGCCCGCCCGTACCGGTGACGCCCCCGCCCAAGGACAATGCTTTCGCCGCGCTGGCGGCGCTGACGGCACCCCTTGGGATCTAGCGCGGGCAATGCGATCCGGCTCGACCGGTTCCTGTGCTTTGCGCGAATCGTCAAGACGCGCGGGCAAGCGCAGGAGATGGCGGAGAGCGGGCATGTGCGGATTGACGGACGCGCGGTGGACAAAGCGGCGACGCCGGTGCGGATCGGCTGCATCATCGCCTTTGCGACGCCCGGCGGGCGCGTCCGCGCGCTGCGGATCGTCACGCTGCCGGTCCGTCGTGGCCCGAGCGAAGAGGCGCGGCGCTGTTATGACGAGCTGATCGAAAATGCGCGCGCGACCCGCGCGGGCGTTGACGCCGCCAGCGCTCGCGCATAGCAGCATCGCTGTTCGTTGCTCCGGGAGTGTTTCAATGACCTACGTCGTCACCGACGCCTGTATCAAGTGCAAGTACATGGATTGCGTCGAAGTGTGCCCGGTCGATTGCTTCTATGAAGGCGAGAACATGCTGGTGATCAATCCCAGCGAGTGCATCGATTGCGGCGTGTGCGAACCCGAATGCCCGGCCGAAGCGATCTTGCCCGATACCGAAAGCGGGCTCGAACAGTGGCTCGAGGTCAACACCGCTTATTCCGCCGAGTGGCCCAACGTGACGCGCAATAATGGACAGACCCCAGCGGATGCCGATGCGTTCAAGGGCCTGGAGGGCAAGTTCGACAAATTCTTCTCGCCGGAACCCGGCAAGGGCGACTGACCGACGCAGACGCGGCCACGCCCGCGCCGATGCGGCAACGCCGCAGCGTCGGTCGCGGACGGCGGGTCGGCTCGAGCCGAACCCGGCCGACGGCGTTGCCGACGGCTCGCACAGAAAAATTCCCGTTTCGAGCCACCAAACCGAAACAAACCCGACGCATTTGCGCGTTACCGCGGTGCATTGTGCCACGCGACGCTGGTAATTTTATTACGGCTGTGTTAAACAGCCTCCGACGGAAGCGTATCCCATGCGCGTTTTCCGGCACGGAGACGTAAACAACCCACACCCCGCGCGCGCCGATGCAGCCTTGCTGCCGCAGGTGCGTTGCCCCGGTATACCCGGTCCACAGAAAGGTCTTACGGAATGGCTGCCAAGGCGCTGTCCTTCGACGTCGGCGATTATGTCGTTTACCCCAAGCACGGCGTTGGCCGTGTGATCGAACTGCAACGGCAGGAAATCGCCGGGATGCAGCTCGAACTGTACGTTCTGCGCTTCGAGAAAGAACGCATGACGTTGCGCGTTCCGACCAACAAGGCCGAAAGCGTCGGTATGCGCAAGCTCAGCAGCGACAAGACGCTGCGCGAGGCGCTCGACACGTTGACCGGCAAGCCGCGCGTGAAACGCACGATGTGGTCGCGTCGCGCGCAGGAATATGAAGCGAAGATCAATTCGGGCGACCTCGTGTCGATCGCCGAAGTGGTCCGCGACCTGTTCCGCGCCGAGGACCAGCCCGAGCAGAGCTATTCCGAACGGCAGATCTTCGAAGGCGCGACCAGCCGCCTCGCGCGCGAACTCGCCGCGATGGAACAAGTCGACGAGCCGACCGCCCAGGAAAAGATCCTCGACATCCTGCGCAAGGCAGCGGCGATCCACAATAAGGACAAGGCCGCAGCCTGATCCGGTTTCTGGGTCATCTGAGCGAAAACGGGGGCGGCTGGCGACAGTCGCCCCTTTTCGGTTCTGCGGGATGCGATCGGTCGGTTCGATCATGACCCGCGCGTTGCCACGCGACGCGGAGCGTGCCACGATAGCATCGTGCCCGACGCTTTTGACGCCGATACCGACTCCGTTCGCGGATTTCGGGCGTTCCTGAAGACACTTGGGCCAGGCCTGATTACCGGCGCAGCGGATGACGACCCGAGCGGAATCGGCACGCATAGCCAGGTCGGTGCCGAGTTCGGCTATGGTCTGGCCTGGACCTTCGTCCTCAGCTTCCCCTTGATGGTGGCGATCCAGCAAATTGCCGCAGAGATTGGCCGCGTCACGGGGGCCGGCATCGCGCGCAACCTGCGGCGGCATTATCCGCGCCCGATCCTGTGGGTGATGGTTACGCTGTTGCTGATCGCCAACATCGTCAATCTCGGTGCCGATCTGAGCGCGATGGGCGCGGCGCTGAAACTGCTGATCGGTGGCAATGGCGCGCTCTACACGCTGCTGTTCGGCATCTTGTGCATCGTTCTGGAAGTCGGTTTGAGTTACCCGCGCTATGCCGCGATCCTGAAATGGACGACGCTGTCGCTGTTCACGTATGTCGCGGTGGTGGTGGTGGCCCATGTGCCGTGGGCGCACGCGCTACGGTCGCTCATCGTCCCCGAAGTGCAATTCAATATCGCGTACGCAACCGCGTTCGTGGCGATCCTCGGCACGACGATCAGCCCGTATCTGTTCTTCTGGCAGGCCGGGCAAGAAATCGAGGAACAGCATCGCCACCACGCCAAGCCGCTGTGCCTGACCGCGAAGGCCGCCGGACCCGAGTTGCGCCGGATCCGGATCGATACCCTGACGGGCATGGCGTTCAGCACGCTGATCTCGCTGGCGATCGTGTTCGCGACGGCAGCGACGCTGCATGCCAATGGCGTGCGCGACATCACGACCTCCTCGCAGGCGGCCGAGGCGCTGCGCCCGATCGCAGGGCAGTTCGCCTTCGTGATGTTCGCAGCCGGGGTGATCGGCACGGGATTGCTCGCGGTGCCGGTGCTGGCCGGATCGGCCGCCTATGCCGTCACGGAAATGGCGGGGGTGGCCGGCAGCCTCGACGCAAAGCCGCTGTCCGCGCGGCTCTTTTATGGGACGATCGCGGCAACGACGCTTGCCGGATCATCGCTCAACGCGGTCGGCATCGATCCCGCGCGTGCGCTGTATTGGGCGGCGGTCGTCAACGGCATCCTTGCCGGTCCGCTGATGGTGGTGATGATGCTGATCGTGCGCAATCCGCGCGCAATGGGGCGGTTGACGATCGCGCGCGAACAGGTGATTTTCGGCTGGGCGGCCACCGCCGTCATGATCGCCGCCTCGCTGCTGTTCCTCGGGTTCGTGATCCGCGGCGTGGTCTGAGGCAGGCTGGCCGCTGGCGGGTTCGCCCCCGGACTTGCATACCGTCCGATTCGGTGTATTGTAATAGCAACACACAGGAGGTTCCCATGCGCGCACTCATGCTTCTTCTCATCGTGCCGCTCGCAGCGTGCTCGGTCGATAGCGACGCGTCGCGACCGGGCGTCGCCGGATCGGGCAGCGGCACGACGCGGACCTTCGCAGTGGCCGATTTCACCGCGCTATCGCTGCGGGGCTCGGATGATGTCGATGTCCGCGTCGGCACCGGCTTCTCGGTCCGCGCCGAGGGGCCGAGCAAGGAGCTCGACAAGCTCAAGATCGAGCGCGTTGGCGATACGCTGCGGATCGGACGCAAGAACCGCAGCGGCTTCAGCTGGGGCGACAGCGACGATGTAAAGGTGTTCGTGACGATGCCGCGAGTCGCTGCGGCGACGATCGCCGGATCGGGCGAGATGGTGATCGATCGCGTCGAGGGAGAACGCTTCGTCGGCGACGGCGCCGGTTCGGGGAGCCTGAACATCGCGATGCTCGGCGTGCGCGAAGCCAAGCTGTCGCTGGCGGGTTCGGGGGACATGACGCTGAAAGGCAGTGCCGAGCGGCTTACGATCGACATTGCCGGGTCGGGCGATGTCGATGCGTCGAGCGTCAAAGCCAATGCGGCCGCCGTCGCGGTGATGGGATCGGGCGGCGTCCGTGCCAATGTTACCGGCCCGGCGACGGTATCGGTGATGGGATCGGGCGATGTCGATCTTGGTAAGGGCGCCAAATGTTCGATCACCAAGATGGGATCGGGCGAGGTGAAATGCGGCGGGTAAGGCTTGCCTGAAGCCATGATTGGGGTGATGCGGGGGGCATGAAAGCCCTGCTCCTTCGCCTTGTGCCGCTCGCCCTGATTTTTGGTGCCCCGGCACAAGCGGCGGAGCGCAGCATCGTCGTCACCAGCTTCGATCGGCTGCGCGTCGACGGGCCCTTCGACGTGCGCGTGGCGACGCGGCGGCCACCCTCCGCGCGGGTCGCGGGCACGATCCGCGCCTCCGAAGCGGTCGCGGTGCGCGTCGAGGGTACCACGCTGATCGTCAGCACCGGACCCAAAGGCTGGGACGAAGTCCCCGTGATCGGCAAACCGAGCGCGCCGATCGTCTATCTCGGCACGCTGACGCTGCGCAGCGCAACCGTCATCGGCGGCGGGCAGGTGCAGGTCGACGGGCCGTTACGCGGACAGCGGATCGATCTGCAAGTCACTGGCAGCGGCGGACTGGTGATCGGTGCGCTGGATGCCGATCAGCTCAACGCGACGCTGCTCGGGCCGGGTACGATGACGCTCGGCGGGCGCGGCGCGCGCGTGCGGCTGATCGGCAGCGGGCCGGGCCGGATCGATGCGGGCGCTTTGCGCGGCGATGACGTGACGGTGCGGCTGGAAGGTCCGGGTGCGATCGCGGCGCAGGCGCGCTACACCGCCGATGCGATCAGCACCGGAATCGGCGCGATCACGATTTACGGCAAGCCGGCGTGCAAGGTGAAGGCGGCGGCCGGCGGGCCGATCAACTGTGGCGCAATCGCAGTGCCACCGGTCAAATAAGCCCAAGCGCGGCGAGCTTGCCGATCAGCCCGACGGGCATCGCATCGCCCGCCAGCACGCCCTCCCCGAGATCGGCCGGCGCGTCGGCGGCCTCGAGATAGCGCCAGCCCTGATGCGCGCGCTTGGGGCGACCTTCGGTCAGCACCAGCGCCGGGTCGAGATGGATCGCGACGCGCCCGCCCTCGGCCTCCCCGAACTGCAGGATCGGCGAGCGCGCGACGAGCGTGTGCTTGATGATCCAGAACAGCGATCCGCCCGCGTCCGCCTGCGCGCCAACAATATCCGCGTGGCGCTTGGGCAGATAGCGCGTGGTCAGGAAGACCGGCCCGTCGGCGCTACGCTCGCGCAAGCGCGTCGCGAGGTGATCGAGGCTGGTCGCGCCAAAGGCGACCTTGGTCAGGTGAAGCGGCATTGCAAGGATATGCGGTGACGCGCGTCAGGAACCAAGCCCCGCCAGCGCCGCCAGGCCGAGAAACGTGAAGAAACCAAGGCAATCGGTCATCATCGTGACGAAAACCGCCGACGATACCGCCGGATCGACATCCAGCCGGTCGAGCGTCACCGGAATCAGCACCCCCGACAGCCCTGCGACCAGATTGTTGATCAGGATCGCCAGCCCGAACACGATGCCGAGCGGCACATTATGATAGAAGAGGATCGTCCCAAGCCCGATCAACACGCCCAGCACCAGGCCGTTCGCCAGCGCGATGCGGAATTCGCGCACGATCATCCACACCGTATTGGAACTGGTCAGCTGATTGGTGGCGATCGCGCGGACGACCACCGCCAGCGTCTGGGTACCGGCATTGCCGCCCATGCCCGAGACGATCCCCATCAGCGCGGCGAGCAGCGCGAACTTGGCGATTTCAGTCTCGAACAGGCCGACGACGGCGGCGGCAAGCATCGCGGTGCCGAGGTTGATCACCAGCCACAACACGCGCGTGCGCACCGTCAACGCGATCGGCTCGTTAATGTCGCCATCGCCCGCGCCCGACAGGCGCAGAATGTCCTCACCGGCTTCTTCGGAAATGATGTGGACGACATCGTCGACCGTGATCATCCCGACCAGCCGCCCGCCCGGATCGACCACCGCCGCGGAAATCAGCGCATATTTCTGGAAGCGCAGCGCGACCTCTTCCTGATCCATATCGACCGGGATCAGCGTCTGTTCGCGCTTCATCACATCGGCGATGGCGATGCTGCGCGGGGTGCGCAACACCCACGACAAGGCGACCGTGCCGACCGGCTTGTGCGCCGGATCGACCACGAAAATTTCCCAGAAATCGGTGGTCAGCTCGTCATGGCCGCGTAAGTAATCGAGCACGTCGCCGACCGACCAATGTTCGGGCACCGCGATCAGCTCGCGCTGCATCAGGCGGCCGGCTGATTCCTCGGGATAAGAGAGCGCTTCCTCGATCGCAGCGCGATCGTCAGGATCGAGCGCGCGGAGCACTTCGCGCTGATCGGCGGGCTCCATATCCTCGATGATCGCGACGGCGTCGTCAGTGTCGAGCTCGGAGGCGATATCGGCGACTTGCGTTGCCGACAACGCGTCGATCAAATCCTCGCGGACATAATCGTTCATCTCGGCGAACACGTCACCGTCGAGCAAATTGGTGATGGCCGTGGCGAGCGCCGCGCGCGAATCGCGCGGGGTCAATTCGAACAGATCGGCGATATCGGCCGGGTGCAGCGGCTCGACCAGCGCGCGCGCTGCCTCGGCATCGCCGATATCGACCGCATCGAGGACGGCGCGGACGAATTCGGGCTTCAGCCGGTCATCCGCGTCGAGCTGGGTGGTGTCGATCTCGGGTTCGGGAAGGTCGGTCTCGCTCATTTCGGACCTCCAAAGCCAAGCGCGTGGCGCGGTGTAGCGCCGCGCTGTCACAAAGCCAATGCCGGATGCCCAGTGTGGATTTGCCAGCCCAGCATCGCCTCGCTAGGGGGACGCATACCCATGATCAGGAGTGTCCCGATGGCCGATCTACCCGAAACGCTTACCCTTTCGCTCGACAGCGGCGGCGATGTCGTCATCAAGCTGCGCGGCGATCTTGCCCCCAACCATGTCGCGCGGATCGCCGAGCTCGCCAATGACGGCTTTTACGACGGCGTCGTGTTCCACCGCGTGATCGCGGGCTTCATGGCGCAGGGCGGTGATCCGACCGGCACCGGGATGCACGGATCGGACAAGCCCAATCTTGAGCAGGAATTCTCGAAGGAGCCGCACGTCCGCGGAGTCGCATCGATGGCGCGTTCGCAGAGCCCGAATTCGGCCAACAGCCAATTCTTCATCTGCCTCGACGACGCACGCTTCCTCGACAATCAATACACTGTGTGGGGCGAAGTGACGTCGGGCATGGAGCATGTCGACGCGCTGCCCAAGGGCGAGCCGCCGCGTACGCCGGGCAAGATCGTCAAGGCGAGCGCCGTCTGAGCTGACGCCTGCCGCCCCCCCGTTCGCCCTGAGCGTGTCGAAGCGCCAGTGTCACAAGCTTGCCGCGTGCCTCTGGCACGCTGCCCTTCGACAGGCGCAGGGCGAACGGGGTGGGGAATTTCCACCGCATTCGGGCGGTGTCACAACACTTTGCGCACCTGTAGATACGCATAGCGCCCGCGCCGCGTCGCGCGCTCCTCGCGAGAGAGGAGCGGTGCCACGGTGCGCGGGCCGTCATAAACATCGCGCAGTGTCACGCTGCTGCCATTGACGAGATTGCCAAGATCGAGCCGCAGCGTCAGGTCCGGCTTGGGTTTCCATTGGGCATAGACATAGGCGAAGGGCGGCGCGCGCCCGGTGCGTACCTCATCGATGCGATAGCTGGTGATGCGCGCGACGTCGCAGCCATGTTCGAACCCGAACTGGAAGCGCCCGCCCTTCACATCTTGCGTAAAGCCGACATTGCAGTCGAACACCTGCTGATAGGACAGCCGCCGCGACACGCCGGTCAACGGATCGATCACGCTCGACTGCCGGTAGGCGAAATTGAGCTTGAGCAGCCCGTCTTTGAGACCGAGCTTGTCGAACGGCAACGTCAAGGCGGCGCGGACGACGTCCGAGCGGGCATGCCCGATATTGCCGGTCGCATTGAGCCCCCCGACGAGTGGGATCGAATCGATCACATCGAACAGCTCGGTGTGGCGCGCGGTCAGTTCGAACACCCCCTTTTTCCAGAAGCGCCGCTCATACACCGCCTCTGCCGCGATCGAATGCGAGGGGCGCAAATCGGCATTGCCTCCTGAGATGGTCCCGAGCGCGAGATCGCTAGACGCCGCGAAATCACCGAAACTGAGCTGTGCGACCTCCTGCTCGAGCCGCAGCCGGAGTTGATGCCCCTCCTTCGGCAGCCATGTGACCAGCAGTTTTGGCTTGGGAAAAACGAAGTTTCGCGACCGCGCGACATCGCCTGTCTGGCTGATTCGCGAGAGTTCGACGCGCATCGTGCCGTCGATCGTCAGCTTGGGCGACGGACTCCAAATCGCTTGCGCAAAGCCTTCACCCCGCACTTCGCTGACGCGGACCGCCGCATTGGGCAGCGGGATCGCAACGCCACCGGCGGTATAA
>NZ_JBBATX010000046.1:0-16959 GCF_040398505.1 Sphingomonas sp.
ATGGTCGAGGGGCAGGGGTGATCTGATCCTCCCCGTGCCGGGGAGGATTGAGTTACGCCAGCGCCCGTCCGTGCCGCCCGGCCAGATCGGTGATGTAGTGCCACGCCACGCGCCCCGAGCGGCTGCCGCGCCGCGTTGCCCAGCCGACCGCGTCGACGGGGTCGAACGGCAAGTCATAGGCCTGCGCGTAACCCGCGACGATCGCGAGATAGCCGTCCTGATCGACGACATGGAAACCGAGACTGAGGCCGAAGCGGTCGGCGAGCGCTAGCCCGTCATCGGCGGCATCGCGCGGGTTTACCGCGGTGGGTTGATCGATCATCTCGCGCGGGACGAGGTGGCGGCGGTTCGACGTGACGACCAGCCGGGCATTGGCGGGCCGCGCCTCTGCCCCGCCATCGAGCATCGAGCGCAAAGCGCGCCCGTCGGCAGCGGCGTCGAAACCGAGATCGTCGAGGAACAGCAGGAAGGCGCGCGGCAGATCGGCGATTTGCGCGAACAGAGCGGGCAGGGTGTCAAGCCGGGGCGTGACGATCTCGACCAAGGCGAGTGCACCGCCGCGTTCGGCCTGGACCGCGCCGGCAACCGCCTTCACCAACGCCGATTTGCCCGACCCGCGCGCGCCCCATAACAGCACGTCATGCGCGGCCGCGTGCTCGGCCAAATGCCGCACGGTGCCGAGCAAGGCGGCCTTTTGCGCGTCGATCCCGTGCAGCCGGTCGAGCGGTTGCGGGCGGAAATCGCGCACGCTTTCGAGCACCGCGCCACGCCAGACATAGGCGGGGTGCGTCAGCGGATTGGCTGCTACGGCGATGGGCGGCGCGAGGCGTTCGAGGGCTTCGGCGATGCGGAGGAGCGGGTCGGGGGGGGGAAGAGCCATGCGGCGTCCTTATCCTGACTGTCATCCCCGCGAAAGCGGGGACCCATGACCGGCGACACGAGATGGGTCCCCGCTTTCGCGGGGATGACAAGCCGGGGGATGACAGCAATGGGATCAGCCAAGCACCTTCAACGCCGCGAGCGCCGCCGCACGATCCCCGAAAGTCGGGTCGGCCAGCGCCGCGCGGATTTGCGTCGCGGCTTCGGTCTTGCGGTCGAGATCAGCATAGGCTTGCCCGAGATGCCAGCGCAGCACCGCATGATCGGGCGCGATTGATGCCGCCTTTTCGAGCAATTGCAGCGCCGGTTCGCTCTTGCCTTGCGTATACAGCGCCCAGCCGTACGCATCGCTCGCCGCCGGGTTCATCGGTGCCAGCGCATAGGCCGCCTTGCCGTAGACAAGGCCCGCATCGGCATCGCCGTCGCCGGTATAGGCGTAGGATAGTTCGGCGAGCAGCGCGGCGTCGCGATTGCCAATCCGCTGGCGCAGCGCTTCGAGCGTTTCGATCGCTGCATCCCAAACGCCGCCGGCAATCTGCCAATGCGCGGTCAGCCGCTGCGCGGCGATGTTTTGCGGATTCTGCGACAGGAACAATGCCAGCACGTTCGCCGCCTCCGCCCGCCGTCCGGCGCGGTCGAGCGCATCGGTCGCGCGCAGCATCGTCGGCTCGTCGAAGCGGATGTCGGCGGCGCGGCGGTACGCGTCAGCGGCATCGCCATAGCGCTGCATCGCCATCAGCGTGTCGCCGACCGCAATGTGGGCGGGCGGCGCGCCGGGGGTGCGCCGCGCCAGCGCTTGTGCTTGCGACAAGGCCGCGGCGGTGTCGCCCGCATCGATCAGCCCGCGGATCAGGCCGAGTTGCACCACCGGCTCATCGGGGGCGTTCGCCGCGGCTTCGCTGAGCGCGGGCAGGGCGGTGTCGCTGCCGAACGGAGTCGACCCGACGATTTCGGGCATGGCCGAGCGATCGAGATATTGCGCCGCCCAATCGCGCTCGCCCGATTGCTCGAACGCGCGCGCGACGAGCGATAGCGTGTAGCTGTCGGCGTCGGGACGCAGCGCGACCGGGCGTAGCACGTCGAGACTGCCGCGCGGATCGCCCGCGCGGAGCAAGGCGGCCCCGAGCAAGCGCCGCGCGACGATGTTGGTCGGTTGTTGCCCGACCAAAGCGCGCCAAGTGTCGATCGCCTGTTGATACGCCCCGGCCTTATACGCGAGTGTCCCCGCCAGCAGCAGCGCACCCGGCGTTGCCCCAAGCTGCCCCTTGGTCCGCTCGAGCAGCGCGCGCGCAAGATCGTCATTGCCTGCGCGCGCGGCAAGCACCGCCTGAAGATACAAGGCCTGCGGACTGCCTGGACGTGCGGCGAGCGCCTTGCGCGTCCCCGCGAGCATGTCGGCATAGCGCCCGACATCGCCGAGCGTTGCGGCATACTCGATCAGCGCGGGATGATAATATGCGTCATGCGCCAGCGCATTTTCGAACCACGGGAGGGCTGCGACCAGGCCATATTGGCTGCGCACCAACTCGCCGCGCAGCGTCAGCGCTTCGACATTGTTGGGATCGAGATCGATCGCATGCTGCGCCGCGCCGATTGCGCCGGCCATGTCCCCGGCGCGGTATTTGATGCGCGCCAGATCGGACAAAGCGACGCTGTCGTTTGGCGTCGCGGCGAGAAGCGCGTTCAACGCAGCCTGCGCGCGTGCGACCTTGCCCAGCGCCGCCAGCGCCTGCGCACCGATGCGGATCGCATAGCCGGCGTAGCGCGGGCTGGCCTTGATTGACTCATCGAACGCGCGCTCTGCATCGCCTTGCAACAGCCAGGCGTGCGCATACAGTTGATGCGCGCGTGCCGGATCGAAGCCGACGTCGCGCGCGCGGTCGAGTTCACCCTCCGCCGCCACGCCGTCGCCCAGCGCAAGGAAGCTACGCGCGAGCATGGCGTGGGCGAGGCCCCAGCTTGGATCGGCTTTCACGGCCGCCTGCGCGTGGCTGCGCGCGGCGCTGTAATTGCCCGCCTTCAATGTGGTGACGCTTTGCGCGAGTTCAGTGCGCGCGGTGGCGGCATCGGCATGGGCGGGGGCGGTCGTTGCAAGGGCGACGAGGGTGGTAGAGACGATGGCGGCTGCGATTCCGATAGCTTTGCCTCTCAAACCCGTTCGCCCTGAGCTTGTCGAAGGGCTGCGCGCCTCTAGCGTTGCCCTTGCGGATAGCCGTGCTTCGACAACCCCGGATCTAGTCCGGGGCCGAACGGATTTTGGGGCGAGTAGCTTACGCATGGAGATCATAGCTCTTCAACAAATCGTAGAGAGTGGGTCGGCTCACCCCTAACAGCTTAGCAGTATTGGAAATGTTACCCTCGGCGCGGGCGAGCGCTTGCGTGATCGTCGCGCGATCGGCGTTTTCGCGCGCGGCGCGCAAATTGATCGGCGGTTCGGCTTCGCCTTCGGCCAGATCGAGATCGGCGGCGGTGACGAGCTTGCCCTCGGCCATGATGACGGCGCGCTTCATGCGGTTTTCGAGTTCGCGGACATTGCCGGGCCAGGCCCAGGCGGCAATCGCGGCGCGCGCGTCGGGCGACAGGCCAGTGACGCCCGAATGCATCGACTTTGCATAGCTCTTGAGAAAGTGCTGCGCGAGCAACACGGCATCGCCGCTGCGTTCGGCGAGCGAGGGGATGCGGATGACGATCTCGGCGAGGCGGTAATAGAGATCCTCGCGGAAACTGCCCGCGGTGACCATCGCGTCGACATCCTGATGCGTCGCGCAGACGATCCGCGTGTCGACGGCAATCGCCTTGCGCCCGCCGATCCGCTCGATCGTGCGCTCCTGCAGGAAGCGCAGCAATTTGACCTGAAGCGGCAGCGGCACGTCGCCGATTTCGTCGAGGAACAGCGTGCCGCCCTGCGCTTGCTCGATCTTGCCCTCGGTCATTTTCACCGCGCCGGTGAACGCGCCTTTCTCGTGGCCGAAGAGTTCGCTTTCGAGCAAGGTTTCTGGAATCGCCGCGCAATTGATCGCGACGAACGCGCCTTTGCGGCGTGGGGACGTTTCGTGGAGCCCGCGCGCGAGCACTTCTTTGCCGGTGCCGCTTGCGCCGAGCAGCATGACCGAGACATCGGCCCCCGCGACGCGTTCGATCGTGCGTGTGACCTTGAGCATTTCAGGTGCAGCGGTGATCATTCCGCCAAGCGCGGTGGCGGTGCCGCGCGCGGCGAGGCGGCGATTTTCGGTTTCCAGCGCGTGGACGTGAAAGGCGCGCGCGACGATCAGGCCGAGCGCATCAATATCGATCGGTTTTGCGTAAAAATCCCAGGCGCCATCGGCAATCGCCTGCAACGCGCTTTCGCGGGCGCCGTGGCCGGAGGCGACGATCACCTTGGTATCGGGCTTGATCCGCAGGATTTCGGCGAGCGTGGCAAAGCCTTCGCTCGTGCCGTCGGGGTCGGGCGGCAGGCCGAGATCGAGCGTAACGACTGCGGGTTCCTCCGCGCGCACCGCGTCAAGCGCGGTCGCCCGGTCGACCGCGGTGATGACCTCATAGCCTTCATACGCCCAGCGCAGCTGGCGTTGCAGGCCGAGATCGTCCTCGACGATCAGGAGTTTGGGTTTATCGGTCATAGATCGATCCGAAGCGGACTCCCCTCCCTTCCAGGGAGGGGAGAAGAAGGAGATTGGCGCTCGTCATGCCGCCTGATCCAGTGCGCGCGTGCGTGCCGCCGGGATCATCACGCGAAAAACCGTGCCCTCGCCGATGCGGCTGTCGACGGCGACGGTGCCGCCCATCGCCTCGGCCAATTGCTTCGCCTCGAACGCGCCGATGCCGAAGCCACCGGGCTTGGACGACACGAACGGCTTGAACAATTGGTCGCGCAGGAAGGCCGGCGTCATGCCGCAGCCCTGATCGATCACCGATAGCAGCACCGTCTCCGCTTCCTTGGTCAGCGAGATTGTCACGGGCTCGGTTGGCGGGCTCGCCTCGATCGCATTCTGGACAAGATGGCCGAGCACTTGCTCGAGCCGCGCCGGGTCGGCCTGGGCGAGCAGTCCGGGCGCGCCGATGATCACGATTGGATGCTGCACGCGGCGGCGCGCGGCGATCTGTTCGACCAGCGGCAGCAGATCGACCGCGCGCAAATGCTCGCCGCGCGCCCGGTGGTTTTGCGACAGGCGCGCGAGCAGATCGTTCATCCGCCCAGCCGAATCGTGCAGCGTCGCGACCATGTCGGCGCGGAAGGCGGGGTTGTCGGCATGGCGTTCGGCATTGCGCGCGACCAGCGTCAGCTGGCTCACGAGATTCTTGATGTCGTGGAGGATGAAGGCGAAGCGGCGGTTGAATTCGTCGAAGCGTTCGGCCTCGGCCAAGGCCTCCTGCGCGCGCGCCTCGGCAAGATAGCTCGCGACCTGGCGGCCGGCGATCCGCAGCAGATCGAAATCCTCCCAGTCGAGCGCGCGATCAACCGGCGGGCGCGCGAGCAGGATTGCGCCCTGCAAGCGACCCAGGTGGACCAACGGCACCACGACCCAGCCGTCGACGTCGAGCATCCAAACCGGCACGCTCGCCGCCTCGATCGGGTCGGCGGCATCGGCGCGTATGCTATCGAGTTCGACGATCCGACCGCTGTCGGAGAGATGCGTGACGAGGCGCACGTCGGCACCGGCGCTCGGCGCGTCCCAATTCCATCCGGCACCGGCGCCAAGCCCCGGACCATCGGGCACTAGCAACAACCCCGCCGGCGAATCGGTCAGGTCGGCGACCGCCTTGACGATCCGTTCGTCGAGCGGCACCGCCCCGTCGGGCTTGCCGAGCGTGTCGGTGAAGCGAATCCATTCGACGCGGTAATCATAGCGGTGGCGGAAGAGATGTTTGGCGACCTTGACCTTGGTCCACGCCTTGACCCAGGGCGAGGACAGGATTGTCAGGCCCGCTGCGGTCGATCCAAACACGAATGCCGTCTGCCACAGCCGGGCATTGTCGCCGGTGACGCTCGCGATCATGCTGGTCGCGGCGAGCATCGCCGCCGCATAGAGCAGGGTCGCGGCGAAGGAGAGCGTCTGCCACGCAACGGTGCGCGACAGATGCAGTGTCCAGTCGCCATTGCGCTGCACCGCGATCGCGAACACCGGCGCGGCCAGCGCCATCACGCAGCCACGTCCCGCGATCAGCGCACTTGGCGCGGCATCGCCCGCGTAGAGCGCGGCATAGAGCAGAAAATCCACCCCCCACATCGCCGAGAGCGCCACCACCACCAGCCGAATTCCGCCGCGCGCGCGTGGTGCGACCGCCGCATAGAGGTGATGGACCAGCAGCAACGCGCCGACCGCGACCATCATCCGGAGCACGATTCCGACCGCGGCAAGCGGCGGGACGGCGGCTGCCCCAACGGCTTCCTCGACCACGGCGAGGCCTGCCCCGGTCAGCACGACCAGCGTCACGACGCCGTAGATGATCGTCACCGCGCGGTGCTCCTGCCCGTGCCGGTCGCGGCTGATCAGCGCGTACATGAAGCCGAGCCAGGCGAGGTTACGCGCCGCCTCGGCAAGGCCCGTGACGACATCGCTCGTACCGATTCCGGCGACCGCCAGCGCCCATAACGCCGTCGTGCCGAGCGCGATGACGAAGGTCAGGCGCGGCAGCGCGGCCGCAGTCGTCACTGCATCGGCGCGCAGCCGCGTCAGCGCGACGCCGGCGAACAGCAAGGCTGCAAGCGCATGGCTCCACAGGATGAGGGTGGCCGGGCCAGTCATCGCGTCACCGCGCGCCCTCGGGCCACAGCACGACGCGGATCGTCTGGAGCAGGATCAACAGGTCGAGGAAGGGCGAATAGTTCTTCGCGTAATACAGGTCATATTCGAGCTTCTGGCGGCTGTCCTCGATCGATGCGCCATAGGGATAGTTGATCTGGGCCCAGCCGGTGATGCCGGGCTTCACCATATGCCGCTCGGCATAATAATTGAGCTGCTGCTCAAGATCCTCGACGAATTGCGGGCGTTCGGGGCGCGGGCCGACGAAGCTCATTTCGCCCTTCAGCACCGACCAGGTCTGCGGCAATTCGTCGATCCGCAGCTTGCGGATGATCCGGCCGATCCGCGTGATGCGCGGATCATCCTTTTCGGCCCACACCGCTTGGCCGGCGACCTCGGCATCCTGCCGCATTGAGCGCAGCTTGACGCAATCGAAGCCGACGCCGTACAGTCCGACGCGGCGCTGGCGATAGAAAGCCGGGCCCTTGCTTTCGACCTTGATCGCGATGGCGGTGGCGATGATCAGCGGGAGCGTGAGCGTCAGCAGGAGCGTGCTGGCGGTGATGTCGAACAGGCGTTTGAAGAGGCTCGACAGCATCCGTCCGGATGAGAAACCGTCGGAGAAGATCAGCCAGCTCGGATTGACGCTTTGCAGGTCGACGCGGCCGGTTTCGCGTTCGAGGAAGGTCGAGATTTCGTTGACATGCACGCCGGTCGTCTTGATCCGCAGCAAATCCTTGAGCGGCAGCGCGTTGCGGCGTTCCTCAAGCGCGAGCACCACTTCGCTGGCGTTGAGCAGCACGACATGGTCGGCGAGATTGTAGATCGCGTCGCGCGCGATCGCCTCGGGAATGACGCGGGCGGGCTCGCTCATCGAGATATAGCCGACGACAACGAAGCCCGCGCCGGGGGTTTGCGCAAGGGCCTTGAGGCGCGCCGCGCGTGCGCCCGCACCCAGCACGACCACGCGCCGCTTGAACGCCTGACCGCCGATCATCTTGCCCACCAAAATGCGCAGCGCGATCAACAGCGCGGCGGCGATCCCCATCGAATAGAGCAAGTTAGAGCGCCAGAAGGTGGCGGCCGGCAGCAGGAAATAGATTACGCTCAGGAAAATCACGCCGAGCGAAATCGCCACCAGCAAGCGCGCTGTCGCATAGCGGAGCGATTGCAAAGCCCCGGCACTATAAACGCCGACCGCGATCATCGCCATCTCGAGGCTGCCAGCGAAGGTGAGGAGTTGCGGGATCCGCGTTGCGATCGGCGTGATCGGCATCCCGACCTGTCCCATCCGCACCGTGTAGCCAACCTCGCCCGCCACGATCAGCAGGACAAGATCGAACAGACCGAGCAGCAGCACGGCATTGGGGATATAGTGTTTGAACACCCTGATCATCGCGCGCGCCTTGTCTGCGGGGCACCGGTTGCCACGGCCAATGTCAAGAAAACCGACACCGGCCGCGCCGATGTCGCAGAAATTGACAAAGAAAGGCTGAACGCAAAGGTCGATCCGGGGATCGCACTTGATCCTCGACAGTTACGCTGGCACCGGCACGGCGTTACAGCGCCTGCCACCCGGAGGACTTCCAGCATGCAGCATTCGACGCCGATCATTCCTGTCATCTTGTCGGGCGGTTCGGGTACGCGGCTATGGCCGATGTCGACGCCCGCCATGCCCAAGCAAATGCTTGCGCTGACAGCGCAGGAGTCGATGCTGCAACTGACCGCGCAGCGCGCGCGGGGCGAAGGCTTCGCCGCGCCGATCGTCGTCGCCAACGCCCAACATGCCGATATGGTCGAGGCGCAGTTGGAGGCGGTCGATGCGGCGGCGCAAGCGCTGATCCTCGAACCGGTCGGGCGCAATACCGCGCCGGCAATCGCGCTGGCGGCGATTGTCGCGGGGGGTGGGGCGGCGCCGTTGCTGGTGATGCCATCCGATCACGTCATTGCCGATGTCGCGGCGTTCCACGCTGCGGTTGATGCCGCGCTGCCGCTGGTTGCGGATGGCTGGCTGGTTACGTTCGGGATCGATCCGCACGCGCCCGAAACCGGCTATGGCTGGATCAAGGTCGGGTCCGAGATTTCGGGCGGGGTGCACCGCGTCGCGCGCTTCGTCGAGAAACCGCCGCGCGACGCGGCAGAAGCGATGCTTGCGGCGGGCGATCATGCGTGGAACGGCGGGATCTTCCTGTTCCGCGCCGATGCCTATCTCGGCGCGCTGGCAATTCATGATCCTGCGATGTTGTCGGCGTGCCAGCATGCGATGGACGCCGCGCGGCGCGCGGGCACGCGCGTTTATCCTGATGCCGAAGCGTTTGCTGCGGCTCCGTCGGATTCGATCGATTATGCGGTGATGGAAAAGGCAGAGCGCGTTGCGGTCGTGCCGGTCAGCATGGGGTGGAGCGATCTCGGCAGCTGGGACGCGCTGCACGAGATCAGCGATCTGGATAGCGACGGCAATGCGCATGCGACCGGCGAGGGGGGCGAGATCGTCGCGATCGACACTGCCAATTGCCTGGTGCGCAGCGACGGACTGCGGATCGCGATGGTTGGCGTCGCGGATCTGATCGTTGTCGCCAGCGGCAGCGACGTGCTGATCCTGCCGCGCGGGCGCAGCCAGGAAGTGAAAGCGCTGATCGAGAAGATAAAGGCGAGCGCAGCCAAGGCGTAGCGCAGCTACGCCGAGGCCGCGAAGCGGCGAGCCCGGACGGCGGTGCTTCGGCACCGTCCGACGCGGCCCTTCGACTGCCTGCAAGGCAGGCGCTCAGGACATGCTTTGCCGCGGCGCGATCTTCGACTAACCTTTGCCGATGCCCGCCCTAAAAATCCACCCCTTCCGCGACGACCTCGCCCAGGCCTTCCACGACATCAACGCCGAGTGGATCGGTGCGATGTACCGGATCGAACAGACCGACCGCGACGTGCTGGAAAACCCGCGCGCGCGGATCATCGACCCGGGCGGGGATATTCTGTTCGTGGAGGCGGACGGGTTCGGCATCGTCGGCGCATGCGCGCTGCAAAAGACCGGCGCGCGGCAGTTCGAGCTGACCAAGATGGGCGTGCTCGAGGCGGCGCGCGGGCGCAAGGCGGGGGCGTTTCTGCTCGAGGCGATCATCGCACGCGCGCGCGAAATGGGGGCGGAGCGGCTCTATTTGCTGAGCAATGCGAAGAGCGCGGCGGCGATTCACCTCTATGAGAAGCTGGGCTTCGTCCACGATGCCACGATCATGGAAGAGTTCGGTTCTCGGTATGAGCGATGCAATGTCGCGATGCTGCACCCGCTGTCATAACGTTGCGGCGCGCCCGATATCGTAGCGCTACCGGAACAAAGACCGCCGACGCGCGTCATCCGGTTACCACTATATGGGAACGTACGATGCGGCGGACTTTGATGATGACAACCCTGCTTGCAATGGCGTTGACGCCGGTCGTGGGCCATGCCGCCGGGACGCAGGATAACAGCATCGGCAAAGCGCTCACCCAGCCGCTCCGCGACACGCGGATCAAAGATGAGAAGATCCCCGAAATTCTGCAGCTGGCGGCATCGGCACCCTATTCCTCGGTCAATACCCGAAACTGCCGGGCGATTGCGGGTGAAGTGCGCCGGCTCGACGAAGCGCTTGGCCGCGATGTCGATGCGCCGGGCGTCAGCAAGAACCAACGTGCCGAAATGGCGGCGCTGGCGGCGCGAACCGCCGTCTCGACGCTGATCCCGGGGCTGGGCATCGTGCGCGTGATCACGGGGGCCGACAAACAGCAGCGTCGTGTGGAAGCGGCGGTCTATGGCGGATCGGTGCGGCGCGCCTATCTGAAGGGCATCGGGCTGACGCGGCGGTGCGCGGTGCCAGCGGCGCCGACGCGCGATGCGGTGGCCGACGTGCCGGAATTGCGCGGCGACTGATCCGTCGGTCAGTCTTGCGCGAACAGATCGTCCAGCAAAAGATCGAGGCCGACCGAGGCAAGCTGGATCGCGCCGGTTTCGACCCATTGGTCGGACCAGCCGTGCGGGCCAGTGCGCCGTATGTGCCGGACCCGGCGCGTGTCGGGATCAATCAGGACGATATCCTGGACATCGGCCAGCGCCTGATATTCCGGCACTTTGGTCCGCTCGTCGAGCAGCATGGTCGAGGGGGACAACACTTCGAACACGGCGCGCGGCTGGCCGATCAGTTTGTTGCGGTCTCCGTCATCGGCATGCGGGCGGCAGAAAATGCTGACATCGGGGTAGCGGATCGAGCGCGGGCCGGTCTGCACCGCAAGGTCCGAGCCGAAGGGGCGGCAGCCGGTTCCGCGTAGCTTGGGGCCGAGCGTCATGATGATGTTCGCGGCTACACCAGCGTGCTCCATGCTGCCGCCCGCCATCATGAAGATCACGCCGTCGTCGAGCTCGGCCTTGCGCCCACCGAAATCCATGTCGAGAAAGGCGTCGATATCGACCTTTCCGTCCGCGGAGTCGTTGGCGAAGGGTGTGGCCATCGGCGATGTTTAGCATCGCGAGACGGGCAAGACAAAGGGCCGGGGGATTGCTCCACCGGCCCTTTGCTTGTGTCCAGCCTTGAGGGCTGGGGGGTCTGGCGCGGCCCCGGCAAAGCCGTGGCCGTTCGTCGGACGGGTTCGGCGATGCCGACCCGCCGCCCGTTCGGATTTTGTGTCGAAGGCAGCTTTCGCTGCCTCCGTCCAAAATCAGAAGTCCATGCCGCCCATGCCGCCCATGCCGCCGCCCATGGGCATGGCGGGCTTGTCTTCGGCCAGTTCGGACACGGCTGCTTCGGTCGTGATGAGCAGGCCCGAGACCGACGCCGCGTTCTGCAGCGCGGTGCGGACAACCTTGGTCGGGTCGATCACGCCGGCTTCGACGAGGTTCTCGTACGTGTCGGTCGCCGCGTTGAAGCCCATCGTGGGATCGTTGCCGTCGAGCAGCTTGCCCGAGACGACGGCGCCATCATGGCCCGCATTCTGTGCGATCTGGCGAACCAGCGAGGTCAGTGCCTTGCGGACGATGTCGATGCCGCGAGTCTGGTCCTCATTTGCACCGGTCATGCCTTCGAGGCACTTGGTTGCGTACAGCAAAGCCGTACCGCCGCCGGGGACGATGCCTTCTTCAACGGCTGCGCGGGTTGCGTGCAGCGCGTCGTCGACGCGGTCCTTGCGCTCCTTGACTTCGACTTCCGACGAACCGCCGACCTTGATCACTGCAACGCCGCCAGCCAGCTTGGCCAGACGCTCCTGCAGCTTCTCCTTGTCGTAATCCGACGTGGTGATCTCGATCTGCTGACGGATCGCATCGGTGCGGCCCTTGATCGCGTCATGGTCACCGGCACCGTCGACGATGACGGTGTTGTCCTTGTCGATCGTGACGCGCTTGGCGGTGCCGAGCATGCCGATCGTAACCGACTCGAGCTTGATGCCGAGGTCTTCCGAGATCATCTCGCCCTTGGTCAGGATCGCGATGTCTTCGAGCATCGCCTTGCGACGATCGCCGAAGCCCGGTGCCTTGACCGCTGCGACCTTGAGGCCGCCGCGCAGCTTGTTGACGACGAGCGTGGCCAGAGCCTCACCCTCAATGTCTTCGGCGATGATCAGGAGCGGACGGCCCGACTGGACGACTGCTTCGAGGATCGGCAGCATCGCCTGCAGGTTCGAAAGCTTCTTCTCGTGGATCAGGATGTAGGGATCCTGAAGCTCGACCGACATCTTCTCGGGATTGGTGATGAAGTACGGCGAGAGATAGCCACGATCGAACTGCATGCCTTCGACGACGTCGAGTTCGAACTCGAGCCCCTTGGCTTCCTCGACGGTGATCACGCCTTCCTTGCCGACCTTCTCCATCGCTTCGGCGATCTTCTCGCCGACGACGGTGTCGCCATTGGCCGAGATGATGCCGACCTGGGCGATTTCCTTGGTGCCCGAGACGGGCTTGGAGCGCGCCTGGAGATCCTTGACGACTTCAACGACTGCAAGGTCGATGCCGCGCTTCAGGTCCATCGGGTTCATGCCGGCCGCAACCGACTTCATGCCTTCACGCACAATCGCCTGCGCCAGAACGGTCGCAGTGGTCGTGCCGTCGCCGGCGACGTCGTTGGTCTTCGAGGCGACTTCGCGCAGCATCTGCGCGCCCATGTTCTCGAACTTGTCCTTGAGTTCGATTTCCTTGGCGACGGTAACGCCGTCCTTGGTGATGCGCGGTGCGCCGAAGCTCTTGTCGATCACGACGTTGCGGCCCTTTGGCCCCAGCGTGACCTTCACCGCGTCGGCGAGGATGTCAACGCCGCGCAGAATACGTTCGCGGGCGTCACGCCCGAATTTTACGTCCTTGGATGCCATGGTGAGGCTACCCTTTCTGTTGAATGTCTAAAGTCACATCAAAGTCGCACCATCCGCGCAGACGCGCGGATGCGGAGACTTCAGCCAACGATGCCGAGAATGTCCGATTCCTTCATGATCAACAGGTCTTCACCGTCGACCTTGACCTCGGTGCCCGACCATTTGCCGAACAGGATCTTGTCGCCGGCCTTGACTTCGAGCGGGTGAATTTCCCCGGCTTCGTTGCGGGCACCGGTGCCGACGGCGACGACTTCGCCTTCCTGCGGCTTTTCCTTGGCGGTTTCGGGAATGATGATCCCGCCCGCGGTCTTCTCTTCTGCCTCTACGCGGCGGACGAGGACGCGGTCGTGCAACGGACGAAAGTTCATGCGCGAAGTCCTTCTGTAATGAACGATTGTTAGCACTCGCCAGAGGTGAGTGCCAGCATGGCGCATATGATATCGCCCTTGTCCCGCGTCAACCGGTGGCGGGGCCAATTGCGGGACAAAAATAATGCGTGTTAGGGACACAACACGCATTTACTCGTGCCCGCGCTTGCCCTAGCGATAGAAGGTATTTGCGCCAAGCAGGGAGCGGCCAAGTGAAACTCGTGACGGGCGCATGGAAGATTCTGGTCGGCATCAAGGACGGGCTCGTCCTGATCGCGATGCTGTTGTTTTTCGGTCTGCTGTTCGCCGGGCTTTCGGCCAAACCGAGCACGGTGTCGGTGCGCGACGGCGCGCTGGTGTTGAAGCTCAACGGCGCGATTGTCGAACAACCGGCTGAGTCCGACCCGTTTTCCGGGTTCAGCGGCGGCGGTAGAGCAAGCGAATTCCGCCTGCGCGATGTCGTGCGCAGCCTCGACAAGGCGGCCAAGGACGACCGCGTCAAGGTGGTGGTGCTCGATCTCGATTCGTTCGGCGGCGGCTATCCGGCAGCGGTCGATGAAGTCGCCAACGCGCTTCGCCGCGTGCGCGACGCGAAAAAGCCGGTGCTGGCCTTCGCCACCGCTTATACCGATTCCGCCTATCGCCTTGCCGCCAATGCCAGCGAAATCTGGATGAGCCCGATGGGCGGCACGCTGTTCATGGGTCCGGGCGGATCGCAGCTGTATTATAAGGGCCTGATCGACAAGCTCGGCGTCAATGCGCATGTCTACCGCGTCGGCAAGTACAAGTCGTTCGTCGAGCCCTATACCCGCACCGAAGCCTCGCCCGAGGCGAAGGAAGAAGTGGTCAAGCTGTACCAGGTGCTGTTCGCGCAGTGGCAGGAAGCGATCACCAAGGCGCGGCCCAAGGCGAAGTTCCAGCCGTTCCTCGCGACGCCGGGCGCGGTCATCACCGCCGCGCAGGGCGACATCGCCAAGGCCAATCTCGATGCCGGGATTGTCGACAAGCTCGGCAGCCGGCTCGATTTCGGCAAGCGCGTGGCGCAGATTGCCGGGGCCGACGACAAGAAGGGCGCAGGCGCGTTCAAGACGATCAAATATGACGCCTATGTCGCGGACAACCCGTTGCCCACCAACGGCAGCAAGATTGGCGTCCTGACGATTGCGGGTGATATCGTCGACGGCAAATCGAACGGCGGCAATGTCGGGTCCGACACCGTCGTCAAGCTCGTGCTCGAGGCGCTCGCCAAAAAGGACCTGAAGGCGCTGGTCGTGCGCGTTGATTCACCGGGTGGCTCGGCGCTCGCATCGGAGGACATGCGCCGCGCGATCCAGGAGGCGAAGGCGCAGAAGCTGCCGATCGTGATTTCGATGGGCAGCGTGGCGGCGTCGGGCGGCTATTGGGTGGCGACCGCGGGCGACATGATCTTTGCCGAACCGACGACGATCACCGGATCGATCGGTATCTTCGGCATCATCCCGACCTTTGAGAATACGCTCAAGAAGATCGGGCTGACCTCGGACGGGGTGCGCACCACGCCGTTGTCGGGGCAGCCGGACATTTACGGCGGCACCAACCCTGAGACCGATGCGATCTTCCAGGCGGGGATTGAGAATGGCTATCGCCAGTTCATCACGCGCGTGGCCAATGCGCGCAAGCTGAGCACGACGCGCGTCAATGAAATTGGTCAGGGTCGCGTCTGGGATGGCGGCACCGCGCGGCAGATCGGGCTGGTCGACCGCTTCGGTGGGCTGAACGACGCCGTCGCCGAGGCGGCGAAGCGTGCGGGCCTCAAGCCCGAAGACGTCCATGCCGAATATCTTGAGAAGAAGCCGAGCGCTTGGGCGAAATTCTTCGCGCAGATCCTCGAATCGAACAAGGATGACGATACGTCGGCGGGCGATGCCTTTACCCGCATGGCGGCCGAGCGGCGCGCGGTGTTCGCGCGGGCGCTGGGCGATGTGAAGCGGATCGGCACCGGTGCCGCGATCCAGGCGCGGTGCCTGGAGTGCGACGGTCTCGGCGGCAACACGCCGCGCGCGGGCGATGCACGGCTGGTCGATCTCGTGCTGGCAAGGATTGGCTTGTGAGAATCCCCTCCCGGGGATTGGGTCTTTGAGTATCGATCCGGCGCCGACCAAGATTGCGATCCGGCCGGCGACCCCCGACGATGCCGCCGCGATCGCTGCGATCTACAAGCCCTATGTCGAACGCGGCACCGTCTCGTTCGAACTCAAGGCACCCACCGAGCATGTCATGCGGCAGCGGATGGCATCGTCCGAGGGCAAATATCCGTGGTTGGTGGCAATGGCCGCGGCGGACGGAGAAGTGCTCGGCTATGCCTATGCGTCGGCCTTTCGTGATCGCCCGGCCTATCGTTATGCGATCGAGACGACGGTGTATCTGCTCGAAGGCACCGCTGGCCGCGGCAACGGGCGACAGCTGTACGACGCGCTGATCGACACCGTCCGCGCGCAGGGCTTCACCCACGCGATCGGCGTGATCGCGCTGCCCAACGATCATTCGATCCGGCTGCACGAATCGGTCGGCTTCAAGCGCACCGGCGTGCTGCGCGAAGTCGGCTATAAAGACGGGCGCTGGATCGATGTCGGTTTCTGGCAATGCGACCTCAACGACGCGACGATCCCGCCGATGGAACCCAAGCCGTTCAGCGAGACCGGGATGGTGTGGGATTGGTGAGGTCGCGCTGACTCCCCGCGAAGCGGCTCCATCTCCCTTCTTCTCTGCGTCCTCTGCGCCTCTGCGCGAACAAAAAAAGTTGGTTCGCGCAGAGGCGCGGAGAACGCGGAGGGCCCTCGCGGCGAGCGCATGTCTTCTTCTTCGTGGCTTTGCGTCTTTGTGTGAGCCAGATCTTTTCACACAAAGACGCAAAGCCACGAAGAAGAGAAGTTTTGCCGCTACGCGGATCCTATCGGAGGGGGTTTATAGAGCGCCGCCCCTCGGCTAAGGCCGCATTCAAATGACCGAGACCCCAGACACAGCCCCCGCCCAACGCGATTGGCGCGATACCGTCTTCCTGCCGAAGACCGATTTCCCGATGAAGGCCGGCTTGCCCGCCAAGGAGCCGGGCATTCTCGCGCGGTGGCAAGCGATGGGGCTGTACGAGAAGACGCGCGCCGCGCGTGCCGGGCGCGAGAAGTTCATCCTGCATGACGGCCCGCCCTACGCGAATGGCGACATGCATATCGGCCATGCGCTCAACCATATCCTCAAGGACACGGTGTGCCGCACGCAGAGCCTGCTCGGCAAGGATGCGCCGTACGTGCCCGGCTGGGACTGCCACGGCTTGCCGATTGAGTGGAAGGTCGAGGAAAAATACCGCGCCAAGAAGCTCAACAAGGACGAGGTCCCACCGCGCGAGTTCCGCGCCGAGTGCCGCGCCTACGCGCAGCATTGGGTCGATGTGCAGCGCGAGCAGTTGAAGCGGCTCGGCATCAATGGCGACTGGGACCATCCCTATCTGACGATGGACTTTGCCGCCGAAGCGACGATCGTCACCGAGCTGATGAAATTCGCGGAGAGCGGCCAGCTATATCGCGGCGCCAAGCCGGTGATGTGGTCGCCGGTCGAAAAGACCGCGCTCGCCGAGGCCGAGGTCGAATATGAGGACGTCGTGTCGACGC
>NZ_JBBATX010000046.1:17059-18892 GCF_040398505.1 Sphingomonas sp.
GAAAAGACCGCGCTCGCCGAGGCCGAGGTCGAATATGAGGACGTCGTGTCGACGCAGATCGACGTGGCGTTCGAGATTGTGGAGGCGCCGAACGCGCCCGAACTGGTCGGCGCGCACGCGGTGATCTGGACGACGACGCCCTGGACGATCCCGGTCAACCAGGCGCTGAGCTATGGGCCGGAAATCGCCTATCGGTTGATAGAAATCAAAAGTGGTGTTTTCGACAAATTCCCGGAACTTGCCGGCCTTCGCGGGAAGCAATTTCTGATTGCGTCCGAACTTGTTGAGCGATTCCTAGATCGCATCCATCCGGCTATCGGAATGGATTATCTGACGAACTGGGAATATGAACGCGGTGACTTGGAAGGCGCTACCGCCCGCCATCCGATGCACGCGCTCGGCGGGTTCTTCGCAAAGCCCCGCCCATTCCTGCCGGGCGATTTCGTCACGACCGAGGCGGGCACCGGGCTCGTCCATATGGCGCCCGATCATGGCGAGGACGATTTCCTGCTGTGCAAGCAATATGGCATTGAGCCGGTCTTCGCGGTCGACGGCGCGGGGATGTATCGCGACGATTGGGCGTGGCTCGGCGGGCAGGGATCGGTGATCAACAAGAAGTTCGTCTCCGCCGAGGGGCCGATCTGTGCGGATCTGCGCGGCGTGGGCGCGTTGCTCGCGGCGAGCGATGATTTTGCGCATAGCTATCCGCATTCGTGGCGGTCGAAGGCGAAGGTGATTTTTCGGGCTACGCCGCAGTGGTTTATTCCGATGGATGCGCCGCTGCCGCAATCCCCCTCCCGCTTGCGGGAGGGGCTGTCAGCAAGCGACGCTCTTTCCGGACATGCCCTCCCCCAACCCCTCCCGCGAGCGGGAGGGGAGCTAGAAGGGGAGGGGCTTACTCTTAGGCAAACAGCCCTCGCCGCCATCGAAGCCACCACCTGGTATCCCCCGAAGGGCCAGAACCGCATCACCGCGATGGTCGCGGGTCGCCCAGATTGGGTGATCAGCCGCCAGCGCGCCTGGGGTGTGCCGATCACGCTGTTCGTCGATCGCAAGACCGGCCAGTATCTCGTCGATCCGGCGGTGAATGCGCGGATCGTAGCGGCGGTGCGCGAACAGGGCGTCGATGCGTGGTCGGAAGAAGCGGCGCAGGACTTGCTCGGCCCGGACTACAACCTCGCCGATTACGAGCGCGTCACCGACATTCTCGACGTGTGGTTCGACAGCGGCTGCACGCATGCCTTTGTGCTGGAGTCCGGGCGCTGGCCCGATCTGCAATGGCCGGCGAACCTATATCTCGAAGGCTCGGACCAGCATCGCGGCTGGTTCCAGTCGTCGCTGATGGAGGCGTGCGGCACGCGCAGGCGGGCGCCGTACAACGCAGTGCTGACGCACGGCTTCACGATGGATTCGAAGGGCATGAAAATGTCCAAGAGCCTCGGCAACACGATCAACCCGCTCGATCTGATGAAGGAATCGGGTGCGGACATTTTGCGGCTGTGGGCGCTGTCGGTCGATTTCACCGAGGACCACCGCATCGGCAAGGAGATCCTCAACGGGGTTTCCGACCAATATCGCAAGCTGCGCAACACCTTCCGCTATCTGCTCGGCGCACTCGACGGGTTCGACGAGAGCGAGCGGCTGCCGGTCGCGGAAATGCCCGAGCTGGAGCGCTATGTCCTGCATCTGCTCGCCGAGCTCGACGCGAAGCTGCGCGCGGCGGTTTTGGTGTATGATTTCAACAGCTATGTCCGGCTGCTGACCGAGTTCGCGCAGGAGGATCTGTCGGCCTTCTACTTCGATATCCGCAAGGATTCGCTCTATTGCGACGCG
>NZ_JBBATX010000046.1:18992-20114 GCF_040398505.1 Sphingomonas sp.
AGCGATTTCCACAAATGCGGGCGCTGCTGGCGCTTGCTGCCTGACGTCGTGGAAGATGGCGCGCTCGATGCCCGTTGCGAAAAGGTGGTCGCATGAAACTTCCCGTTGCCGGATTCGCCACCGCCGCTTTGCTGTTCGTGGCCGACCAAGCCACCAAGTACGGCGTCACCGATGTGATGCGGCTGAGCGAGATGACCAACGAACATCACGTCACGTCGTTCTTCAACATACGCTTCGTCGCCAATCGCGGGGTTTCGCTCGGGCTGATGCGCGCCGACGATCCGATGGCGCGCTGGCTGCTGGTGGCGATGACCGGGGCGATCGCGCTCGGCGTGCTGGTGTGGATGCTGCGCGAGCGCAACCGGATCGATCAGATCGGGCTCGGGCTGGTGCTCGGCGGGGCGATCGGGAATATCGTCGATCGCATACGGTTCAGCTATGTCGTCGACTGGGCCGATCTGCATTTTGGCAGCTGGCAGCCGTTTCTGGTGTTCAACCTCGCCGATGCTGCGATCACGATCGGGGTGCTGATCTTGTTCGCGCGCGCGCTTCTGGTACGAGATGCACCGAAAGCGGAATCGGGGACAGATTCCGGCCCCAATTCTGCGTCAGAACAGGGCGCAACGGAGACACATCATGCGTAAAGCCACCACCCTCATCGCCGGTCTCGCGCTGGTTGCCCTGGCGTCGGGCTGCGCGACCAACAAGATCGGTCGCAGCGGCCCCGACGAATTCGCGGTGGCGCGTCAGGCGCCGCTGGTGATCCCGCCCGATTTCTCGCTGACCCCGCCGCGCCCCGGTGCACCGCGCGCCAATGACGTCAGCCCCAATGCGCAGGCGCTCGACGCGTTGTTCGGCGGCACGGCGCAGCGCAGCGCGGGCGAAACCGCGACGATCGCGGCGGCGGGTGTTGATAATGACGATCCCGGCATCCGCTCGACCGTGGGCGACCCCGGCACGACCGTGGTCGACAAGGGTGCGACGACACGCGACGTGGTTGCAGCCCCCGAGGGCGATGGCCAGAACGCAAAGGCCGCGACGCCAAAGTAAACCATCGCCGCACGGCGCAAACCGCGGGCACGAAAAAGGCCGCGTACCGGATCATCCGGTACGCGGCCTTTT